>CAZWUX010000137.1:4958-11097 GCA_964637665.1 uncultured Anaerolineae bacterium | reverse complement strand
GCGCACAGTGCGTTCACTTCTTACGGACCTGTCATCTCTGCGATTGTTAAGGTGCTTAGCAAGGTGGCTTCCAAACAAAAACCGCCGACCTCGCGCGTCGACGGTGGACCAGACAACTTGTGCCCGCTTACTGGCAACTTGTCGTACGCTGTCTCGTCCAACCACCTCCTGTATCCAACTCAAGTTGAGGGCGTTACGCCCTCAATGCGGAGAACAGTATATCACACCGCCCCGGTCAGGTCAAGGTCATTTCAACCGAATCGGGAAAATCATCGTAATTCTTATACGTGCCCGGCCTACTCAGCCCGTGTTCCGCCCAGCACGGCGTCGACGACCCCGGAAAGCAGGCCCACGATCTCGTCCAGCTCGGCCTCTTCCACGATAAACGGCGGCGCGACCATCACCCCATCGCCCGACCAGCCGTCCGCGCACCCGCTAACGGAATACACGATCAGGCCGTAATCGAACGCCCGCTCAAATATCCGGCCCGCGATCTTCTCTTTTGCCGGGAATGGCTCCTTCGTCGCGCGGTCGGCCACGAATTCGAGCGCCCACATGAGGCCCATCCCCCGCACGTCGCCCACATGAGGACGATCGCCGAACGCCGCCTGCAGCTTCTCTCCGAGCAGTTCCCCCATGCGCGCGGCCCGTTTGACCAGATCGCCCCGCTCCAACGCATCGACCGTCGCTACGCCGACCGCCGCCCCGACAGGCTGATGGCTGAATGTCCCGCCGTGATTAAAATCACCTAACTCATTCCAGACAAGATCGACCAGCTCACCGCGCGCCGCCATCGCACTCAGCGGCACATATCCCCCCGAAATGCCCTTGCCCATCGTCACAACGTCGGGCTGCACACCCCAGTGCTCCATCCCAAACCACTGGCCCGTGCGCCCCATGCCCGTCATCACCTCGTCCGCAATCAGCAGGATGTCATATTGATCGCAGATCGCCCGGATGCGCGGCCAATAGCCATCCGGCGGCACGATGGCACCCAGTGTTGCGCCGCCCACGGGTTCGGCCAGAAACGCCGCAATGGTCCCCGGCCCCAGACGTTTAATCTCGGCCTCCAGTTCATCCGCGCAGGCAATCCCGCAGTCAGGGCATGTCAGGTTGAAGGGGCAGCGGTAGCAGTACGGGGGCGGGATGTGCGGCATGTCGGTCATCATCGGCGCAAAGGGCTGGCGCATCGACGGCTTGCCCATCACGGCCAGCGCCCCCAGCGTCGCGCCGTGATAGGATCCCCACCGCCCGATGGTCTTATAGCGACCCGGCTCGCCGCGCGCCACCTGCACCTGCCGGGCGAACTTCATCGCGGCCTCTGTCGCCTCCGACCCGGACGTGAGGAAGAACAGACGCGCATCCGGCATGGGGATATGTTCCGCCAGCCGGGCGGCGAGTTCCTCCAGCGGGGCGCTGGTGAACATCGTCGCATGAGCGTAAGCCACGCGGGCCGCCTGATCGCGCATCGCATCCGCAATCGCGTCGATGCCATGCCCCACGTTGACGACGACCGCCCCGCCTGACGCGTCGATGTAGCGTTTGCCGTCGACATCCCACAGGTAGATACCCTCCCCATGCGAGATAACCGGCTTCGCGCGGCCCTGCTTGCGGTAGAAAACGGAGGAACGCCCCCCCTTGCCCGTGTGACTCATCAGGCCCCCTTCTTATGAAGCCTTCTTACGAAGGCAGCGAATAGAGATACGCGCGGCCCCGGCGTCCGACCATCTCAACGGCGACCATCTCGCGCAGGCAGTAAGCCATCTTGCCCATCAGATTGACGCGCTCGCCCAGCGCGTCGGCCATGTCACGCGTGGTGAACGGGTCCGGTAGATCGGGCGGCAGCAGCGCACGGAAATCCGCCGGAGATGACAGCACAACGCGATCGACGACTTCAACGAGCCGCCGATCGACGATGCTCCACCCACCCCGCCGCCAGCTTCCCTCACCATCGTTAACACGAATCTCCTCCTCGCGGGTGAGCAGCACCTCGACGGAGAAGGTGTCCAGCGCGACGAGGTGCGGGAAGCTCACCAGCTCGCGGAACAGGTCGAACACCGTTCCGCGCTTGGGTGAGCGGCGGCGGTCGATCATCGTGACGCCATCCGGCCCGTACTTGACGATGAATTTTTCGGCGGCAATGGGATGCACCAACCGCAGCGGGTGCTCGCCTGCGAGGGCCGCCACCTTGCGCTTCATGGCCGCGAAGTTCCCGGTCTGGATTTCGACCAGCAGATCGCCACGCACGATGTCGATCACGTAGCCGTCGATCTCGCGCTCCAGCAGGTCGCCCTGCTCCGCATACCAATCCTTCAGCGCGGCGTGCAGCGACCGCTCGCCCAGCGTGCCGATGTGAGGCGAAGATGCCGTCATTGCTACAGCAGCTCGATCACGGTCGCCTCGCCCTGCCCTACCCCGACACACAGTGTCGCCAGACCGTAGCGCATCCGCTCGCCCGCCGCCTTGCGCCGCCGCATTTCGTGCAGCAGCGTCGTGAAGATGCGCGCGCCCGACGCGCCGAGCGGGTGACCGAGCGCGACCGCCCCGCCGTTCACATTCGTGATCTCCGGGCGGAACCCGGCCAGTTCCATCACGGCTAACGACTGCACGGCAAATGCCTCGTTAACCTCGATCAGGTCGATATCGCCGATGGACAGATCACCCGCTCGCCGGAGCACCTTCTCGGTGGCTGGGACCGGGCCGAGGCCCATCGTGCGCGGGTTGACGCCTGCCGCCCCGCTCGCGATCCAACGGGCCACCGGCTTAAGTCCTAGTTCGTCGGCTTTCTCAGCGCTCATCAACAGGACCGCCGCTGCCCCATCGTTCAGGCCGCTGGAATTGCCCGCCGTAACCGTCCCGTTCTCGCGGAAGTACGGGCGCAGCCGGGCAAGCGACTCCATGCTCGTATCGAGCACGATCTCCCCGTCGACCCGTTTATAGCGCGGATGCTCATCCATGTTGAATTCGACGGGATCGCCTTTCCGCTGCGGGATCATCACCGGCACGATCTCGTCGTCGAACCGGCCCGTCTTGATCGCCTCAACCGCACGGCGGTGGCTTTCGAGCGCGAAGGCATCCTGCATTTCGCGCGTCAGGTGGGGCATCTGCTCGTAGATGTTCTCCGCCGTCTCGCCCATCGCCTCCAGCGGGAACATCGCCTCCAGCCGGGGGTTGGGATAGCGCCACCCCAGCGTCGTATCGTAGACGGTCTGGTGCCCGATAGGCCATCCCCGGCCCGACTTGGGCATGGAGTACGGCGAACGGCTCATGTTCTCGACGCCGCCCGCGATGAAGATATCCCCCTCCCCCAGCGCGATGGCGTGGGCGGCGTGGTTGATGGCCGTCAGGCCGGACGCACACAGGCGGTTGAACGTCACCCCCGCCACGTGCTGGGGCAGCCCGGCCAGCAGCAGCGCCATGCGGGCCACGTCGCGGTTGTCCTCGCCCGCCTGGTTGGCGCAGCCCATGTAGACTTCTTCGACCACGCCCGGATCGAGCGCGTTCCGTTCGACGATCGCGCGGATCGGGATGGCGCACAGATCGTCGGCGCGGATGGCGGCCAACGCGCCGCCGTGCCTCCCGACCGGGGTGCGAACGGCATCGACGATGACGACTTCTTTGCTCATAAGGGAACCGTCCTGCCTTGAAGGGGCGCTCCCGCCCGTAGATGTTGAGTTCAATCTAAACGTACACCATCCCCGCATTTTCCACAACGAAAAAGGGCTGCGTGAACGTCACGCAGCCCCGAAAAAGCATCACAACGCGATCAGGAAGCGACCCACCCCGGCCCGACCCGCCCGATTGACTGTAAGAACATCAGCACGTCATCGCGGCGCACGAAGCCCAGCAGTTGATCCTCGGCGATCACAGGAAGCTGGCCGGTGCGCTCGGCCTCCATGCGGCGCAGTGCCGTCCACAGCGCGGTGTCAGGCGCGACTGCCTCCGACCTATCGAGCGGAGTCATCACCTCGCCGATGCGTGTCTCAGGCCAGTTCTCGCGCGGCACACGCCGGAAATCTCCCGTATTCACCATACCGAGGACGCGCTCATCCTTCGTCACGGCAAGGGTTCGCGCCAGCCCACCGAGCACGGGCGAGCTCGATAACTGCTGGATCGTCACGTCGGCAGGGATCAGGCTGTAGTTGCGAGAGATCAGCCGGGACACCGTCTCGCCGTCCAGCATATCGCGGATGCGCTGCACCTGAAGCTCGGAGCGGGCCGCGTTCTGAAGGAACATGCCGATGAACGCCGTCCACAATCCGTTCGCCAGCCCGCCCATCACGATCTGAACCAGCCCCAGACCGATGAAGATAAACCCGACGATGCGGCCAATCTGCACGGCGATGTTCGTGGCGCGGCGCATACTGCCGGTCGCGCCCCATAGCACGGCGCGCAGCACGCGCCCACCGTCGAGCGGGAAGCCGGGGATCAGGTTGAACAAGGCAAGCATCAGGTTAATGAAAGCCAGATAGCCCAGCACGCCGACGACTGCGCCGTGCGCGTTCGCGTACCGGATCGTGAACCACGCCCCGGCCAGCGATCCGGCCAGCAGCAGGCTCACGACTGGCCCGGCGATCGCGACGACGAACTCACCGCCCGCGTTGGGCGCATCATCGCCCAGCTCGGCGACGCCGCCGAAGATCATCAGGCGGATGCGATGCACCGGAATCTTGAACGCCATCGCGGCGAGAGCGTGCCCGAACTCGTGCAGCAGGACGCTCACGAACAGCAGGATGGCGGTCAGCGCGCCCATCGACCAGTAGAGTGTGCTCGACCAGTCCGAGAAGCGCTCCGGGAAATAATTCGTCGACAGCGACCACGTCAGCAGCGCGAAGATCAAAAACCACGAGAGGTCAAGCCCCACCTCCACGCCGAAGACCCGGCCCAGAGGGATCGTGCTACCGCGCCTGTTCATGTCCAATCCTTCAGCCTCAGTGACGGCACCCACTAAACGGCCACACCAACCGATCTGTATCCAAAGTGTAGTGTTAGTATAAGGGGAAGTCCATTAGAAGGGCATAGAAATAACCACCCACATGGTGTGTTTATTTCGCCCATGGGGCGGCAGCGCGGCGCGGTTCCTGCGCCCACCACAGCAACCCAACCAGACCTGTCACCCACGCCCACGCCAGCGCCGTCAGCCACAGGCCACCCCGCCGGATGATAATCGGCGGCGCGTCGTCCGCATCATCAGCCTTGAACAGCCACAGGTATGTCACACCGTCGAACTGGACGATCATCTCCGGCTGCTGGCCGTCGAATCCCTCCCACAGCGGCATCCACGTGTCGCTCTCCAGCATCCGCTGGTGGTGGTTGAGGTCGAAGAAATAGTAATCCGCGCCGGGTTCCATCGCGACGACTTCCTCATGGTACTGCGCCACCGACGGGTTGCCCCGCGCCATGACGGCCACCGTCTCGTCGCTCCCGGCGTGCGTCTGGAGATACTGCGCGACGTAGGTGATGCCCTCCGTCTGGTCACCGACCTCCAGCACACGCGACCCGCCGCGATTTCCGCCCAGCAGATGGTTGAAATGCGCCCCGTAGTCCGGCGCGTAGGGCAGCCCGGCGATCACCTGAAGGGCGATGGCCCCCGCCACCAGCGCGTTGCCGCCCGGCCCGGTCAAAACGGTGGAGTGGTTTTTTACCGCATCACCCGGTCGGGCGGGCCGCCCGCGGTCGACGAGGGCCGCAGCCGACGCCAGCCCAACCCCAGCCAGCACGATCACCGCCAGCAGCGCTGGGAGTATATACCGCTGATCCTGCTTGGTTCCGAGCGTCATCTGGAGCGCGAAGAAGAACACGTAGGCCACAAGCAGCCAGAACGTGCGCCGCTGCACGGGCAGGACACGACGCGTATCTCCAAGCACGGCTATCCCTGCCGCGACGAGCGCCAGTGTGGAGGTGACGAAGCTCGTCCGAAACAGCAGGACGATCAGATAAAATAGACGGTTCGGCGGCTCGCTGACGGTGTAGATGCGCCCCAGAAAGAATCGCTGGTGGGGGTGCGGGCTTCCGGCGTGGAAGCTGAGGTTGCGGGCCATGTCCTGCACGACGGCGACCGGCTGCACCCACATGGCGGGCCACAGCGCAAACGGCAGGACTGCCATGACCATCCAGAGCAGGAGCGGGCCAACCAGAT
>CAZWUX010000137.1:0-4948 GCA_964637665.1 uncultured Anaerolineae bacterium | reverse complement strand
CACGCGATATCCCCCCGACGGCGCTCCGGCCATTCGTCTGCCAGCTTGAGGATCAGCGACACGCCGAGGACGAGGCCCGTGTAGGGCACGAGGTAGAGGGCGGGCGTTTTGGTGAGGAGCGCAAAGCCCGCCGCCAGCCCTGACAGGACGAGGTAGCGGCGGCGATCCGTCTCCCGGTACAGCAGCACGAGCAGCGCCGAGAGCAGCATCAGGCTGCTGAGCAGCGCGTCGACGTGGAGCATCCGGCTGTCGGCCAGAAAGAACGGCGAGAACGCCAGCAGGCCGCCCGCCGCAAATCCCAGCCGCCAGCCGCCCAGCCGCGCCAGAACAAGGACGATCAGCGCCAGCAGCGCGACGTTCACCGCCGCCAGCCCGACCACCCCGGCGATCATGTCCCGCCCGATGCGGGTCGTGTAGGGCGGGATCGCCCAGTTATACACCGCCCGCAGCGGAGCGAAAATGGGCGAATCGGTGTTAATCGCCTTGTGGTAGACGCGAATCGACGTGCCGCCGATCAGCATCGTCGTGTAGCCGGGGTGGTACTGCTGATAGGTTGCCGCCCAGTCGTGGGCGTCAACCGCCTCGTTGAAGGCCAGCGACCGCACGAGCCACTGCGGCGAGCGCGAAACCGGGTTGCGGATGCGCACTGCGAACGCGGTGAGACACATCACGAGCAGAAGCACGACGGCGGTCGCCCTCCGGCGGGCCTCCGCCGTGCGGCCCAGAGCTCGTAACTCCCCAGATCGTGATGCCTGCATCCGCGCGGGCGCTCCTTCTTCGCATGGAATCAGGGCGGCTGCCGTTGAGCAGCCGCCGGTCCGGTCAAAATGTGGTTGGATTATGGCACCGGCGCGAAATGGCGACAAGAAATCGCCGCCTCAGCGATAGATTCCGTTGGGGTCAAGCTCCTCGCGGATGATGCGTAGTTCGTCGGGCATCGGGGCGGGCGTCTCGTCCACGCCGTCCGCCACCCGCACATCCCAGCCGATGGCATCCTGCACGTCGGCCAGCGCCACGCCGGGGTGCAGCGACGTGAGCCGCATCTCACGCCGGGGGCCGCCGAAGTCGAACAGCGCCCGATCGGTGATGACGATCTGCGGGCCTGCGCCCGACATGTTCGCCTCGCGGCGCGCATCGCCGCCCGTCAGGTGCCCGGGGCTGGTGAGGAAGTCGAGCTTCTCGACGAACGACCGGCGGCTGAGGCGCATGATGATGAACACCTGCTGCGCGTTGATCGCGATCTCGCAGGCCCCGCCGCTGCCCGGCAGCCGCACCTTCGGGTCGTCGTACGGGCCGATCACAGTCGTGTTGAGGTTGCCGTAGCGGTCGATCTGCGCGCCGCCGAGCAGCGCAACGTCGACCAGGCCACCCTGGAGGTACAGCCCAAACAGATCGGCCATCGGCATGACGGCAGCGGCCCGGCTGACGAGCGTCGGGTCCCCGATGGAGAGCGGCAGCCGGGCGGGCTGCGCGCCATAAACGCCCGACTCGTAAATCAGCTCCAGATCAGGCGCGACGGTGTGGCGGGCGAGGTTGCAGGCGATGTTCGGCATCCCGACCCCGACGAACACGGTCCGCGCAGCGGCCAGCGCGCGGGCCGCCGCGACGATCATCATCTCAGAAGGCGTGAACTCGGCATCAGGCATGGGTGACCCTCTCGTTTTCAAGGCGAAACGACACGCCGGTGTTTCGCATCATGAGTAGGCTCCGTAGTCGATCAGTCCGGCAGGCGCACCGCCGGGGCGCAGGCGGGCCAGCACGTCATCCCCCAGCTTGCGGATGTACGCCGCCCGATCTTCGACGCCGTACACCCACTCATCCAGCCAGGCTTCCGTTTTTTCCCGATCGCGCGAGATCGCATCCCACGCCAGGTAAAACTCGTTGTCCCGGTCGTAGAAGCCCTGCACGTAGGAGGGGTGCGTGCCGTACGGCTCGTGGACGACGGCGTCGACGATCACGCCGGGGATCAGCGTCCGGTTCGGGTCGGACCGGATCACCGCCTCGTCGACGATCTCCTCCGCCACCACGACGACGCGCTTCGCGGCGAAGGCGGCTTCTTTCTGGATACCCAGCAGCCCCCATAACTGCGCGTTACCGCCCGCATCGGCACGCTGGACGTGAATGATGGCGACATCCGGGTTGAGCGGCGGCACGACGGCGATTGTCCCGCTGCCAAACGGATCGTCCACCCACTCGATCCGGGCGCTGCCGCCGGGGATATCTGATCCCGTATAGCTGCGCAGCGGAAAAAACGGCAGCCCGGTCGCCCCGGCAGTGTAGCGCCCGATCATGCCATAGTGCGAGTACTCTTCGAGCGCCAGCGGTCCCGGGATGCCATGCTCGACCGCCCGCCGCACACAGTGCAGCGAGCCGACGCCGGGATTGCCCAGGTAGCTGAACACCAGCCTGCTCGCCACCCCGGCGGCGATCATCTGGTCGTAGATCAGATCGGGCGTCATTCGGATCAGCGTCAGGTCGCGTCTGCCCTGCCGGATGATCTCGTGCCCGGCAGCGAAGCAGATAAAGGCGGTGAAACCCTCTATCGCGACCGAATCCCCATCGCGGACGTGCTCCGCAATGGCCTCTTGCATCGACAAACGTTTACTTGCCACAGGCTCTCTCGTGATGACTCAGGGAAAAGGTTATCCGGGCCGCCGGGCCTGGCTCGAAGACAAGCCGGGGGCGGTCCCGTTAACGTGATTATAGATCAGCAGCAGTGCGCGGGGTAGGTTCGGCCCGGAGCGGGGGAATCGGCTGGCCCCGTGCGATACAATAGATGCGCAACCAAACCACGCACATCTTCTAAAATAAAGGTTACGTGATGCCCGAACCCAACCGCCAGACGGCAGTAGACGCGCTCGAATACCGGCGGACGATGGGGCTGTTCGCGACCGGAGTCAGCGTGCTCGCCCTGCACAAAAGCGACGGTGAGATCATCGCGATGACGGCCAACGCCATCTCCTCCGTGTCGCTGGAGCCGGTTCTGCTGCTCGTCTGCGTGGCCCGAAACGCCCACATCCTGCCGCACCTCATGGAGACGGATATCTTCGCCTTCAGTTTCCTCTCGGAAACGCAAGAACCCCTCTCGGACTACTTCGCCGGGTTGTGGGATGAGGATATCGCGCCGCCGGAGTTCGAGTTCGAGGACTGGGATGGACGCCCGCGCCTGCGCGGAAGTATCGGCGCGATAGCCTGCCGCCATCATGCGGTCTACGAGGGTGGCGATCACCTGATCGTGCTGGCGGAGGTTACAGACCTTTACCGGCCAGAGAACACCGGTAAACCGCTGCTCTTCTACCGGGGCGGCTACACCGGTATTCAGGACGAGTGGGATAGCCGAAATGAGGCTTGAGGCGAACCGTTCTTTGCTTTCCGCCGGGCTGCTGATCACCGCCGGGTTACTGGCGGCCTGCGGCACTCATGGCGCAGACCTTTCACCGGCGGAGGCGGCAGCTTTTGCCAGCGAGGTCGACCCCATCGCCGAGGACGTGTTCGCCGGACTCGGCGAGGCCGATTACGCCCGTCACAGCAGCCACTTCGACGAGGAGTTCAAGGAGCAGATCGACGAGATCGTCGTCTTTCCGCAGGTGGTCGACGAGGTGATCGGGACGGTGGGCGCGTATCAGAGCCACGAGATGATCTCGGTTGCCGACGATGGCCGCTACCGCGTCGTCACCTACGCCGTGACCTTTGCGGACGATCCGCACGTCGAGGCCCGCGTCTTTTTCTGGAAGGACGATCCGCAGCACCGCATCGCGGGGCTTGCCTTCGATTCGCCCTCCCTGCGCGGCGAATGACACTGCGCGGATGGCGAAAGGCTATTGCAGCGTCGTCCACGCCTGAGGGAATGGGGCCTGGGCCGTCCACTGGCCGTCCGCTTTCAGCCCCCGCGCGAAGAAACTGTACGCCCGCCCTTCCCCGCCGAGGAAGAGACCTTCACCCGGCTGGTCATCCTCGATCCAGAGAACCCACTCCGAGTCATCCGACGAGTCGTCGCGATAGTAGACCTCGAACCGTGAAATGTCGTTCGGATTGTTCGCCCGCCACTTGACGAGCGCCGCCGTCTGCGTGGTGTCGAGCAGCGGCAGCACGGTCACGATGGGTTCTACGGCCTGCTCGATGAGGATGACGGGTGAGCCGCCGATCATGAACGTGTAATCCGAGCGATCGGCCTGACTGCGATTATGCGCCGCGCTGAGGAAGATGTGATACGCGCCGTCATCCTCCGGCGTGATCTCCTGTCTGCTTCCGTCTGCCCGGATCAGCGTGGCAGTCTCGCCCCGCGCTTGAACGGCGGTCTCGCCATCCAGCCCGCTCTCATCCCAGAGCACCGTGATGATCTGGTTCGTCTCAGGCCGGGCGAAGATCATCCACTGGCGCCCGGCAGACGTGTAGCCCGTCAGCGGCACGACCTTGCCATCGCCGAACACCTCGGCCACAACACGATACGCGAAAAACGAGGGGCGGGGCGTCCCCGCTTCAGGGTGCTGGTTGAAGCACACGTTGTCCTCACGGTTGCGCAGCAAACCGAGGGCATCGCCCCAGCAGACCGCTCCTGTGTCGCACAGGCTGCCGTCGTTCGGCGGGAACGTCGTGCCGCGCGGCTGGTTGCCGCAGTCGTCGTAAAGCTGGAAGTGAAACAGCTTGTCGGCCTCGCCCAGCAGCGCGAAGGCCGCGTTCTGGATGACGTAGTCGGCCTGCTCCTGAAGCGACGCCCGCCACGCGACCTGATCGACGCTCGTCGCCCAGGTTGGGCCGGGGTAATCGTTCCAGACCGTCACGCCCGACTCGTTCAACCAGACGGGCACTTCCTCCAGATCGTGTGTCGCGAGCAGCGTTTCCGTGCGCTCGAGCGTGTAGAACGTGTACGCTGGGTGGCTGTAGCTGTGCAGCGCCACCACGTCGAACGGATAGCGTCCCTCAACAGGATTCGGATCGTTTCGATAAT
>CAZWUX010000136.1:0-11109 GCA_964637665.1 uncultured Anaerolineae bacterium | reverse complement strand
CGCAGATGACCTACGGCATCAGCCGTGACGACGCCGAGCGCAAGTTCCTGCTCGACTACGTCGAAAAGGGCATCCTGCCCGTCAACCCCTTCCAGGCCATCGACCAGGTTGGTGTGGGCCGCCTGATGGAGATCGCCGTCAGCGAAGGTCGCGCCACCCGCGAGGGTCTGGAGGTCGGCATCTGCGGCGAGCACGGCGGCGAGCCGACCAGCATCGACTTCTGCCACCGCATCGGCCTCAACTACGTGAGCTGCTCCCCCTACCGCGTGCCCATCGCGCGGCTGGCTGCCGCTCACGCCGTCATCAAGAACGGCTAAGGCCTGATCGCTCACGGCACAACAATCGACGGGGGCGCGGATCGCCGCGCCCCCGTTTCTCTTTTTCCCCTATCTCTATCTCAGCAGCACCAGCGTCTTTGTAATTCGGCAAAACGGGGCTGTTGGAGCCAACCCTCGGTGGAAGGGCTTCACCTTTCCTACCCTACCCCCGTACCCGGATTCAGGCTACAATAGATGCGATATTTCCCTTTGGGTGCCGATGGCCGCTCATCAAACCGCATCAGGAAAACTTATGACGGATCATGCCCGCCATATTGCCCTCATCACGGATAGCACCTGCGACATCCCCGATGACCTCGTCGCGGGTTACGGCATCCGTATCGCGCCGCTGTATCTCATCTGGGGCACCGAGCAGTTCCGCGACCGGTTCGAGATCACGCCCCGTGAGTTCTACAACCGCCTTGCTACCAGTACCGTGCATCCCAAGAGTTCCCAGCCCGTCGCCGCCGACTTCCTCGCCCTGATCGAGGCGGCCCGCGCCGGGGGGGCCAGGGCCGCCGTGATCATCACCATCAGCAGCCAGCTGAGCGGCACGGTCGAGTCCGCCCGGCAGGCCGCCGCCCAGAGCGCGATCCCCGTCCACGTCGTCGACTCGAAGACTGGCGGGATGGCGCTCGGCTGGCAGGTGCTCGCCGCCGCGCGGGCGCGCGAGGCGGGCGGCGACGCGGAGGCGATGGTCGACGCGGCTAACGCGGCCCGCAGCACGATGCAGATCATCTTCTTCGTCGACTCGCTGGAGCATCTCCACCGGGGCGGGCGCATCGGCGGCGCGGCCCGGCTGGTCGGCTCCGCCCTCAACCTGAAACCGCTGCTCTACGTCGACCACGAGGTGGGCCGCGTCGAGCCGGGCGAGCGCATCCGCACGCGCCGTAAGGCGCTGGATCGCGTCTACACGGTCTTTTTCGAGCATATGGATGTCGCCCGACCTATGCACATCGCCGTCATCCACTCGAACGCGCTGGACCTTGCGGAAGCGCTTCGGGAGCGCGTGGTTGCTGACCATGACCCCGCCGAGCTGCTGCTCACCGGTATTTCACCCGTCATGGGCACGCACATCGGGCCGGGCGCGGTGGGTCTGGCAGGCTACTACGAGGTCTGATGTGATCTCCCCGCACACCCTGTGCAAAAAACTTCGCGGGGCGTTGATCCTCGCTTACCTACCCCGTGGCTAGGGTATAGATAGAAACCTCCCCTGTGGTGCATCGCCCCGTCTCCTATCTATCGATGCCGCCGCAGTCTGGCTTGATGAGATAAAATGATCCTGCGATGGGTGGGGACAAAAAGGGGCGTTCTGCATTGACAGAGAAAAGAACATTGCTGCCCAGGGAATTCTCAAGGGACAGCGTCAGCGCCAGCTATTCAAAGGTAGCGTGGTTTTACGGGATGTGGCGCCTTCTGACAGAGTCAAAGGTCGCCCGACGTGTGCTGACGTTAGCAGATATTCAAAATGGGGAGAAGGTCATCGAGGTCGCCGTTGGCACAGGGATTATGTTTGCCGATGTTGCTCGCCGTAATCCGCATGGTGTGAATGAGGGCGTGGACCTTACATCAGCCATGTTAGAAGTGGCAGCCAGGCACCTGTCGGACGTGCCTGGGACACACCTCAATCTCGTGCAGGCCAGCGCTTATGATTTGCCATATGCTGCCGACACATTTGATGTGTTACTCAACAACTATATGCTGGATATGCTGCCCGAAGAGGACTTTGTCAGGGTGCTGGCTGAGTTCAGACGGGTGATCAAGCCGGATGGGCGAGTCGTCATCGCGGCATTTGGTTTTGGAAGCAGATTCTATCATAGCTTCTGGTACTGGTTAGCCCGGCATTTTCCCGCGCTGTTGACGGGCTGCCGACCTGTAAGATTGCAGCACAGTCTTGCGGCTGCGGGGTTCAGGATCATTCGGAGAGAGCAGGTTAGCCAGAACACCTTTCCCTCTACCATTCTGTCAGCAAAAGTGCTTCACTAATTGGATCCTCCAGAACGCACCGCGCTCTCCGGCCCCCGCGTTCAGGCGGTGGATAAACGGACTGCCCGCGCCCGGCCCGGCGGGTGTGGAGGTGTTGCGCAACGTTAGTTGCGCAACGTCGGAGCAGCCGTTCTCCCAGTGAAAACGCTCCGCATTTTCACCATCGCCCCCTGCCCTCCTGACCCTGCCATCCCCCAACCTGCCTGACCCGCGCCGGTTGGGAGGTTTTCCTAAATGAGTCGGCATTTTGCGGAGCGGCGGCCCTTAATCCATACCTATCCTCTATGGTGTGCCGCCGTCCGGCAGGGCAGGTTGAGCATGAACGTGCTGCCCGCGCCCGGTTTGCTCTCGACCTCGATGTCCCCACCATGTTCCTGGGCGATGGCCTGGCTGATGGTCAGGCCCAGCCCGGTGCCCTCTGCCGCCGAGTTGGTCTGGTCGGCGCGGTAGAACCGGTCAAATACGTGCGCGGCCTGTTCGCCCGTCAGGCCGACTCCCTCGTCCTGCACGGCGATGTGCAGCGTGCCGTTCGCCGCGCGCGCGCTGATCGTCACTGCTCCGCCGTCGGGTGAGTACTTCACGGCGTTCGACACGAGGTTACGGACGACCTGCGCCAGCCGGAACGAGTCGCCCACGACCGGCGGCAGATCGTCCAGCCCTTCGAACCAGAATACGTGACGCGGCGAGGATTCCATAAACGGCCCGGTGGTCCGCCGGATGATGTCCTGCATGTCGACCAGTTCAACCCGTCCGAGCAGTCCCCGTCCCGCCTGAATCTTTGCCACGTCGAGCAGGTTATCGATCAACTCGCCAAGCTGGATAGATTGTTCCTCGATCAGGGAGAGATAGCGCCTGCGACGGGCGGTACTCAGTTCGCGGGTCAGCAGCAGTTCGCTGAACCCCCGGATGGTCGTCAGCGGGGTGCGGAGTTCGTGTGCCGCCGTTGCGAGGAAGGCGTCCTTCATGCGCTCGACTTCCTTTAGCTGTGTGATGTTGTGCATCCCGCACACGATGCCTGTCAGCTCCCCGTGCTCACGGACCGGAGCGAGCAGGACTGCCACGTCGACCGCGAGACCGCGCCTGTGCCCGGCGGTCAGTTCGAGGCGGATCGGCTCGTCGGCCTCCGCGATCTCGCTCAGCGCCGCCTGCAGTGCGGGCCGCGAGCCTGCGTCCAGCAGCACGCCGGGCGGTTGTCCGATCAGTTCGAGCGGCGCATAGCCCAGCAGCCGTTTGCACGCCGGGTTCGCCCGCTCGACGACGCCCGCCGGGCTGAGCAGCAGGGTGATGTCCGGGCTGTTGTTGAGGATCGTCTCGGCCTGCTCGTTCGCCCGGCGCAGTTCCACTGTGGCGCGGGTGACGGCCTGCTCAAGCCCCTGACTGTGCCGCTGGAGGTCCTGATAGAGCAGCGCGCTCTTGATCGAGGCGCTGATCAGGCTGCGCAGCAGTTCGTACAGGCTGTTGGCCTCCCACGCGATCTGCAAAAACAGCAGCCCCAGATGCTCATCCTGAAAGTGGAGCGGCAGCACGACGAGCGCCCACGGACTGCCGGGGTCGATGAAGTTGCGGAACCCCTCCCCGGCCATCTCCCCATTCGAATCGGCGTCCGGTCGATCCAGCACGGGGAGCAGCTGCGCGGTCGGGAAGCGCGTCTCGCACCCCGTCAAGTCGATCCGCCCCGCGCGGTCGAAGGCCAGCACGATGTGCGACGTGGGCGAGTGGATCGTCGGCTCGTCGTACAGGGTGACGCAGCCCGCCGCGATGCCGAACCGGGGCAGGAAATCGGCCAGCACGTCCATCTGGGCCGGGATGTCGGGCGCGGTGACGAGCGAGTGGGCGTACAGATTGAGCAGGTTGACGTGGTCGTACAGGCGCTCGTCCAGCACCGTCCGGGCCTGCACCAGCGCCGTCCCGACGACGGTCCGCGCTTGATGGAGCAGCACCTCCAGCCGTTCGGCCCGGTCGCCGTCGCTCAGGGCGGGGCGCAGGGCCGCCCGCATCGCGGAGATCACGTCCTGCCAGCCCAGCAGGTCGCTGCGATGCGCCATGCTCTCGCTCAGGTAACTCTCCAGCCGGGCGAGGAACGGCTCCGGCGTGCCGTCGACCGCCCCGGCCAGCGCGTCGAGCAGCCGCATGGGCCAGTCCGCCGGGAGCGCGGTATTGACCGCCATGCCGACCGCCCTGCGCATCTCGCGCAGCAGCCCGGCGGGCCAGTTTTTTCGCAGCGCGTCGAAGTCGAGTGCCGGATCGCCCTCCCCCGCCGAGGCCCGCGCCGGGCCGATCCGCGCGATGGACGGCAGCAGGCACCCGCACGAGCGCCGCACGACGAGTTCCGCGGGCAGCCTGACCTCGGCGGGGACCTCCTCCCCGGCCAGCATCGCCAGCACGGTTACGGCGGCCTTCTGGCCCATCTCGTAAAACGGCTGGTGTACGGTCGTCAGCGGTGGGTTGAAGCTGCCCGCCGGGGCGATGTCGTCGAAGCCCGCCGCCAGCACGTCCGCCGGGACGTGAATCCCGCGCGCGCGCAGCGCGTCAATCGCGCCGAACAGCATCTCGTCGTTGGCCGAGACGAGCGCGTCGAACGAGGCTTCCCGCTCGTCGAGCAGCGTCTCGATGGCCGCCGCGCCGGACGGCTTGGTGAAGAGGCCGTCGGCTACCAGCGCCGGGTCGAGCGGGATGCCGTGATCGGCGAGCGCCTGTCGGTAGCTGTCGTAGCGGTCGGTCGCCTCGGTGTGCCCTTTTGATCCGCTGATGAACGCGATGTGCCGCGCGCCGTGCACCTCGATCAGGTGGGCGACGGCGTCGTATATCCCCGATGTGTTGTCGATGGTGATGCTGGGGATGCCCTCGATGGCGAGCGACGTGCTGACGATGGGCAGATCGTCGTATTTCCGCAGCAGCTCCAGCACGCGCTCCGGGCCGAAGTTCCCCAGCGTGCCCGACTGGGCGACCAGCCCGTCGACGTTCCCGGCGTCGATCAGGTCGAACAGGCGGTTGGCGGGCGATTGGGATACGATGGGCAGGTCGAGCGCCCTCCCGACGATAATCAGTACGTTAGCGCCCTGGCTCCTCAGGCCGTCGACAACGCCTGGCAGTAGGAGAATCTCGTCGTGGCTGTGAAGCAGATCGGCGAGAATACCGATGGTGGGACGCACCTTATGCGGGGGGGTGGCCATAGCTCTGCTGCTTTTGTCACTTCGCGAGAAGCCACACCACGTCTGAGCGGTGTGGCGCTAACTTCCTATTCAGTATAAGACCGGGTATGCGCGTTGGATAGTGGGAATCGCACGTAGGTGTTGTGGGGTAAGCGGGGAGCCTGTCACACTGTATGGTAGCGACCCGGCTGTTATCCGATTTGGCAACGTGGTACCGGGCCGCCTTTCCGGCCTCCGGTACGCCCTCCTCTTGAATCGACTTTTCCCAATGAGAAACGTGCCGTCACCGGTACTTGAGCAGCCACTGGATCCGGTCGTAGGACAGGGCATAATGCACCAGCACGACGCCTATCAGCACGAAACCCAGTGCCGGGCTGGTCGCCCCGGCGAGCAAACCTGCCGCCAGGCCGAACGTGCCTAGCTCGATGGTCAGCCGCACCCAGCCGGGCACCTCGACCGGGGCCTCATCTGGATCGCCCGGCACGCGGAAGATCGCCCAGATCGCCATCGCCACGACCGGCAGGCCGACAGTCAAAATGTAGCGCATTGCGTCAGTGTGTTCTACCCAGCCCCAGTAGGCGAGCGCCCCCCAGGCGGCCAGCTCAAGTAGAAATCTCAGCATGAGGTTCAGTGGATGCGACCCCATTTTTGCCTTTCCCCTCACTAGTAACCAAAACCCGCTCCGCACCACATTGTACGTCAACCGTGCGCATAATGCACCCGAACGGGAAAGGCTTGTCGCGCGGCTGCCCCGCGAAGAGAGGGGGTGCGGTCAAATCGCCCGGCCTACCCCGGCAGACGCATCCCCACCCCCGCTGCTTTTTCCCCACCGGGACGGCGTCAAACGGATATCCACCGGCTGGGGGCGATGCGGCTACTCTGCCCCGACCGCTACCCCCCGCATGTAGCGTAGAATCTCGACGTACGACCGGATCACCCCTGTCTCGTAGTAGGGGATGTCCCGGCCCTGCAAATACGCCTTCGTGATGCGCCGCGCTGCGCCGAGGTTGATGCGTGGCATTCCGGGGAACAGGTGGTGTTCGATCTGGTAGTTCAGCCCGCCGTACAGGTAATCGACCAGCGGGCCGGGCAGCACGTTGCGCGTCGTCGCGGCCTGCACGTACACAAAGTCGAGCTGGTGGTTGGCGTCGACGATGGGCATCCCCTTGTGATTCGGGGCAAACGTCATGCCGAGGTGCAGCCCCGTCACGAGGTGGTGGACGAAGAAGAAGACGATCGCCTGCCACCATTCCAGCACCGCGAACAGAAAGCCGAAGTAGATGACGTGGTGCAGGATCAACAACGTGCCTTGCAGCCAGCGGTCCTGCACGCGCTCCCCGAAAAACACGTCGCGGATGGCAGCGAAGGACTGGAAGAAGCCCGACAGGCTCAGCACCGGGAAGAACGTCAGCGCTTGATGGCGCATCAGCCACCGCACGAGGCCGCGCTCCTCCTCGATCTGCTCCTCCAGCCACGCCCACAGCGGTATCTCCAGCGTGGGGTCCACGCCGATCTCATTCGTGTGCGCGTGGTGCTCGTTGTGGCGTGTGCGCCACGAGCTGATCGACGAGCCGAGCACGAGGTTGCCGAAGACCAGCCCCAACAGGTCATTGTGGCGGGCCTTTTTGAATACCTGCCGGTGTCCGCAGTCGTGCATCATAAACCCGGCCCGCACGAAGGCCAGCGACATGATCAGCGCGCTGCCGAGCAGGGCCACGATCCCGTCGAAGGCGACGAGCACCGCGACCGCCAGCCCGATCATCAGCAGCGGCTCGATCGACACGATGGTGAAGAACAGCGGGCGCGGCTCCAGCAGCCCCGCCCCGCGCACGCGCTTCTTTAGCTCGACGTAATCCCGCGTATACGTTCCTTTAGGCCGGTCTTCCGGCTCCTCCGTGACGAATTTTGTGCTCATGCTGTCTCCCTTTTTTGGCTTATCCGGGTGGGGCGGGTGTGGGGTCCCAACAAAAAACCTCGGCGCGAATGCCGGGGTCGTACTGTGGGAGGTGATGGGTCAATTGTGATCCCCACCCGGAGTATAGTGAGGCATGATGCGGAATTCAACCGGAGTTGGGATGGCATGATCATGCCCGCGCTCATGCCCTGCCATCAAGTTCATGGGAATGAACCGCTCCTGGCGGCGCGATTTGGGGTTGGGATGCGCGGATCGATGGTCGCCCCGCCGGGGTTGCGATGCGTCTATCAGGCCGGGTACGTCTGGCTGGCTGAGTCGCCCTGCCCCACCGTGACGACGATGTTTCCCTTCTTGTGCCCTTTTTCGACGTACCGGTGCGCCTCGACGATTTCCTCCAGCGGATAGCGCCTGTCGATGACCGCTTTTATCTCCCCCGCCTCGATCAGCTCTCCGAGGAAAGCTAAATCCTCAGCGCGATCCTTACGGGACATCCCGACGCTCACGTAAGTCCCGCCCGGACGGAGCGCTTTCCTGAATTTCGATTTCGAGATTCCCGACATCAGTTTCCCAACGGCGTCGAAGATCAAATCGTAACGCTCGCCCTGCTCTGTGACATCCTCTCTGGTGTAGTCGACGACCCGGCCAGCTCCCAGCGCGCGCACCCAGCCCAGATTCGCGGTGCTGCACACCCCTGTCACCACGGCCCCGAAGTGTCGGGCGAGCTGCACGGCATACGTGCCGACGCTCCCCGACGCCCCGTAGATAAGCACCTTCTGCCCGCGTTCGATGTTCCCTTTTCTGAGGATGTTCAACGCGGCCAACCCCCCAAGCGGGACGGCAGCGGCTTCCTCATAGGTTACGCTGGCCGGTTTAATGGCGACCAGACCATCTTCCGGCAGGCACCTGTACTCGGCATAAGCGCCAAAACCGAGGTCGGTACAGGCAAAAACCGGATCACCTTCCCTGAACCGCGTTACGTCTTTGCCTGCCGCTTCAACGTCCCCGGCCAGCTCAAACCCCAGTATCGTGACTCGCCTCGGCCTGATGAGGCCGTTGTAGAATCTCGCCGCCGGTGCCGGTTCGGGCTTTCGCATACGCCAGTCCCCTGCTGAGACGGTCGTCGCGTGTACCTTTACCCGTATTTCATCGTTTTTGGGGGCCGGTTTTTCAACGTCTGCCAGCCGGAGCACTTCGGGCGGCCCGTATTCGGTGTAAACAACGGCCTTCATCACACGCCTTTCCTTACGCTTTGCCCACCGCCCGGCCCGTGATATGGAGAACGGCTATGCTGTTCTCCCAGTCAAAACGGCCCTGCCGTTTTGTACCATCGCAACCTCAATGGGGCGACGTTTAGAAACGCTGCGCATTTCTAAACGCCGCCCCGCCGCCCGGCGTTCGTTATCCCGTTAAAATTGGGCGGCTGGTTCTAAGCGTCCGGCGGCAGGCGACCGGAACCCCTTCACGATCAGCCACACTGCCAGGAACAGCTCGTTCAGGATGATGGGGAAGAACAAGAGCTGCGCCGGGTGGAAGCCCTCCTCCATGCCGGGGACGGGCAGCAGGTTCCCGGCGACCACCATCGCGACGGCGATGAAGCCCCAGATCGGGATGAAGCGCGGCAGCAGCCGCGACTGGTACAGCAGCGTGTAGAGGATCAGCGCGCCCAGCGCGAAGAACACGAGCAGCAGCAGGTCACTGGCCCAGTGACGCTGCGCCAGCGCCAAAGCGCCCGCCGCCTGCAACGAGGCCGCATCCGCCGCACCGCCTGCGATGTACTCCCGGCTCAGGTCGATGAGCGGCAGCACGCTGACGCTGACCAGCACGGACGCGATCCCCTCGACGACCCGCACCCCCGCGTAGCCGAGCGCCAGACCCTCGTTCTGCCGCTTGAGGACCGGAAACAGCAGCGCCCCGATGCCGATCACGGCGATGGCGTTGACCAGCTCGACCAGCACGCCGAGGATAAGCTGTGATCGATTCGGATACACGTTCGCGAGGATGTCCGGTCCGCTCAGCACAGGCTCAACGAGCGCCGCGCCTGCAAACACGCCCACGTAGCTGATGAGATACAACGCCCCGACGACGATGGCTGTCTTTCTGTACGAGTTCATTCCTCACTCCTCTTAATTTTAGTAAGCGCCAGGCTGCGCCCGGCAGATGCGGCGCGGCGCAGGCTCAGCCGTTCGCCGCCAACGTGATGGCGACCTTCCCCTGAGCGCCGCCGCTTTCGACGTACCGGTGCGCCTCGGCAGCCTGCTCCATTGGAAAGCTTCTGTCGATGATCGCCTTTATCGTCCCTGCCTCGGCCAGCTCTTTGACGAACATGAGGTCGTCGGCGCTGTCGGATGACAGCGCACAGACGACTTTCTTGCCACCTGTTATCGAGGTCCAGAGCATCTGCAAGAGCTGTTTCAGCTTGAAGCTGGCTAAGAAATAGCGCCCGTTTTCCTTCAGCGAGCCTTTGCAGCGCGCAAACGAACTCCTGCCCAGAATGTCGAAGATGACATCATAGGTCTCGCCGCTCTGCGTGAAGTCCTCGCGAGTGTAGTCGATGACCTCATCGGCTCCCAGCGCCTTCACGAACGCAAGGCGCGGCGTCCCGCAGACCCCCGTGACATGCGCCCCGAAGTGGTGTTTGGCAAGCTGCACCGCGCCGGAACCTATCCCCCCGGAAGCGCCGTTAATCAGGATTTTCTGGCCGGGCTGAAGGTCCATCTTTCTGAGCAGGTTCAGCGCCGTGATCGCCCCGTAGGGAATGGCGGCGGCTTCCTCATAGGTCATGTTGGCCGGTTTAATCGCCAGCGTGCTGTCCTCAGGCATGCACAGATATTCGGCATACGCGCCCATGCTCTGACCGGGGTATCCAAACACCTGATCGCCTTCCTTGAAGCGGGTGACACCGCCCCCGACCGCGTCAACCTCCCCGGCAAGCTCGCTGCCCAGCACGGTGACCTTTGGCCGGTTGAGGCCGAAGGACAGCTTCGAGAACACCCACAGAATGAAGGGCATATTGAATTCGCGGGGGGTGACGGCCTTGAAATTCCGGGCGATGAGGTCGCCGTAGTTGACCGTCGTCGCGTGGACCCTGACCCGCACCTCGCCGTCTTTGGGGATCGGTTTTTCGACCTCCGCGAGCCGGAGAACGTCCGGCGGCCCGTATTCCGTACATACAATCGCTTTCATCAGTTTCTCCTCACAACCCTGTTCATTTACATTACTGCTACATTACTGCGCCGCAGGCTGGCCAGTTTAGCCGTTCCCCGCCACCGTGATGACGACGTTTCCCTTTTTGTGCCCTGTTTCGACGTACCGGTGCGCCTCAGCAGCCTGTTCGAGCGGATAGCACCTGTCGATGACCGCTTTTAGCTCCCCCGCCTCCACCAGCTCTTTGAGGAAAACGAGGTCCTCAATCTGGCTTGCGATGCCAAATACGATCTTCTTGCTGCCTGCTATCGAAGTCCACAGCGCTTGAAGAAGAGGATAATCCACCGTCATAAAGACCCCGTTTTGCTTTAGCGAGCTTTTGCTGCGTGAAAACGGAGCCTTCATCACCGCGTCGAAAATGACATCGTAGGTCTGGCCGCTCTCCGTGAAGTCCTCGCGGGTGTAGTCGATGACCTTATCTGCGCCGAGGGAGTTCACCATTTCGATATTGGCGGTACTGCATACCCCGGTAATCTCCGCCCCAAAGTGCTTGGCAAGCTGGATGGCAAACGTGCCGACACTGCCGGAAGCGCCG
>CAZWUX010000135.1:0-11119 GCA_964637665.1 uncultured Anaerolineae bacterium | reverse complement strand
CGACTGGAAGGCCCCCGGCGGCGACCTCGACACCCAGACCGACTTCGGCCAGGGCGAGCTGGGCCTCGTCGCGTCCGACAGCCTCCTCGACGGCCCGTGGGGCCACCTGCACGAGCTCGACCTCACCCGCGTCGTCCAGAAAGATCTCGATCTTGCCGTGCCCTTCGAGGCGGGTGATGGGGTCGATTGTGATTCGTTTTCCGTTTGTCGTCATGGGTGGCCTCCTAGTCCTTCAAGCTCGGGTCGAGGCGCGGGATTTCGGGGAACGGCATGGCTTTCTTATTGCCGTTGTCCCGCTCCAGCCGGGTGCGGTCCATCAGCGAGTGGGCCAGGCTGAAGCGGTAGAAGTACCCCGCCGGGTCGGGCAGCGTGTCGAGGATTGCGTCGATCTCCTCCGGCGTCCGCGCGTCGATTACCGAGGCGATGGCCCCGATCAGCCGCGCACCGCCGTCCACCACGCCCTCGTTCGGCCCGTAGCAGCCCCGGCAGCCCATGTTGACCTGCGGACACAGCGCGCCGCATCCGGCGCGGGTCGCGATCCCGGCGCAGAAAATCCCCTGTTCAAGCAGGCAGACATCTGGATCGGGGATGATCTCCTGCGGGCGGTAAAAGTGCTTGATCTTCTTTTCGTTCTTCTCACGGGGGCATTCGTCGCACACCGTGACATCCATCCCGATCACGGACCCCGGCGGCGGTAGTTCGCCGGTCAGGATGGCCCTGACGGCGGCCTCTGTCCACTGCGCCTCAGGCGGGCAGCCGGGCAGATAGTACTCGACCGGCACGATCTGATCGAGCGTGCGGACGGTGTTCCAGAAGCCCGGCAGCCTCAACTCGCCCTCGGCCACCTGATAGACCGTCTGCGGCTCGATGCCCTCCGGGTTGTCGGTGGAGGGCGAGTCGTGGTAGATAAACTGCATCATGTGCTCGCGGTCGGTGAAGTTGGCGAGACCGGGCATACAGCCCTCCATCGCGCAGCTCCCGTAGGCGACCATCACCTTGCTCTTGCGGCGAAGCAGCTTCGCCATGTGCTCGTTCTCGTCGTTGCGGATCGCGCCGTTGAACAGGCATACGTCGATCTCGCCGTCCTCCAGCGCCTCGACATCCGCGATCTTGAAGTCCATCACACACGGCCAGAGGACGATGTCGAACGCCGCCGCCACATCGAGAATCTTCTCGTGGATAGCCAGCACCGCGATCTCGCAGCCGCCGCAGGACGACGCCCAGTACAACGCAAGTTTGGGTTTGCCGTTGTCAGTCATGTGGCGACCTCCTCGATCTCCGGCGCAGGGGTGGCAGGGGCCAGGTCCTCGACCGTGTCCCGCCACTCAAGCGGGCCAAGCCGGGCGATGCGATCCGTCATCTCGATCACCTTTTCGGCGAAGTGGGTGCCCTGCGCGGCAGACGCCCAGCCGAGCTGAACCCGATCCGGGTGGACGCCAAGCTGGGCCAGCGTGCGGCGCAGCAGCGCCATGCGGCGCATGGCCTTGAAGTTGCCTTCTTCGTAGTGACACTGACCGGGATGGCAGCCCATCACGAGCACGCCATCCGCGCCTTCGCGCAGCGCTTTCAGTACGAACGTAGGGTCTAACCGGCCCGTGCACATGATCCGAATGTCGCGCAGCGTCGCCGGATAGCCAAGGCGGCTGATCCCGGCGAGGTCGGCGGCGCGATAGGAGCACCAGTTGCACAGGAACCCGACGATCACCGGGTGACGGTCACCCCACGCGGGGTTAACCTCGCTGTAGTCTCGTTTAGGCATCTCGGTGTTTCTCCTATTTATCGGCCCCGACCGGCTCGGCATATATAACGCGCTGACCGTTTGTGGCCTGCTTGTCCCACAGGATGCCCTCAATCTGCGACATGATCGAGTCATAGGTGTAGTGCTGACCTGCGATCACACCGCTGGGGCACGCCGCGACACAGGTGCCGCAGCCCTTGCACAGCGCCGGGTTGACACGGCTCACGCCTGGGTCCTCGATGAACTCAATCGCACCGTAGGGGCACAGGTTATTGCAGATACGGCAGCCGGAGCAGCGTTCCTCGTCGATCTGGGCGCGGATCGGCTCGATGTCGATCTCGCCCTGCCCGATGAGCGTCAGCACGCGGGCCGCCGCCGCCGCACCCTGTCCGACCGAGGCCGGGATATCCTTCGGCCCCTGGCAGACACCGGCGATAAACACGCCGTCCGTCATCGTGGCGATGGGGTCGAGCTTAGGGTGCCGCTCGGTGAAGAAGCCCGCCTCCGAGCAGCCGATGCCGAACATATGTGACACCTCGACTGCGTCGTGACGCGGCTCAAGCCCGGCCATCAGGATGACCATGTCGACCGGGATGCGGCGCTGCCGCCCGATCAACGTGTCTTCGGCCTGGACGATCAGCTTGCCTTCCTCGCCAGGCTGGCGGGCGGCGTCGGTGACTTCCGCCACGCGGCCCCGGACGAAGTGAGTGCCTTCCTCCAGCAGCCGGTTGTAGAACTCCTCGTAGTCTTTGAAGGCCGTCCGCATGTCGATGTAGAACTCGTACACCTCGGCGTCAGTCTTCTCTTTGACCAGGTGCGAGAATTTCAGCCCGGCCATGCAGCAGATCGTCGAGCAGTATTTGTTGGTGTTCTTATCGCGGCTGCCGACGCAGTGGATGATGGCGACGCTCTCCGGCTCGGTGACGCCGTCCCGCAGGACGACCTTTCCGTTCGTCGGGCCGGACGCGTTCGTCATCCGCTCGAACTCCAGGCTGGTAAAGACGTTCGCCAGCCGCCCGTAGCCGTACTGCGGCAGACGGCGCGAGTTGAACAGATCGAAGCCGGTCGCCAGCACGATGTTGCCGACGTTCAGCACCGTAACCTCGTCTTCCTGATCGAAGCTGATGGCGCCCGTCGGGCAGAACTTCTCACAGGCCTTGCAGGTCCCCTTCTGGAAGTAGATGCAGCTTTCCACGTCGATCACAGGGTATTTGGGCACGGCCTGCGGGAAGGGTCTGTAGACGGCGGTCCGGTAGCCCAGCCCGGCCTCGTACACGTCGTCGACGACCTTCGCCGGGCAGCGGCTCCAGCAGTCGCCACAGCCGGTGCAGAGTTCGGTATCGATCTTGCGTGCCTTCTGGCGGACGCGCACCGTGAAGCTGCCGACGTAGCCATCCACCTGCTCGACCTCGGAATAGGTCAGCAGCGTGATGTTGGGGTGGTTGCCCACGTCGAACATCTTGGGCGTCAGGATGCACGCCGCACAGTCGAGCGTGGGGAACGTCTTGTCGAACTGGGCCATATGCCCGCCGATGGACGGCTCGCGCTCGACGAGATACACCGGATGCCCGGCGTTCGCGATCTCAAGCGCCGCGTTGATGCCGGCGATGCCGCCGCCCACGACGAGCGTGGACTCCTTGATCTCGGCTTTGAACGGTTCGAGCGGCTCAAGCTCCACCGCGCGGTAAACAGCCGCCGCGATCTGTGATTTCGCCTTCTCGGTCGCGGATTCCTCGCTGTCCTGGTGAACCCAGCTCGCGTGCTCGCGGATGTTCGCCATTTCGAACAGGTACTGGTTCAGCCCGGCCCGCTCGCACGCCTTGCGGAAAGTCGGCTCGTGCATGTGTGGCGAGCAGGCCGCCACGACGACGCGTGTCAGGCCCTGCTCCTTGATGTCCTCTTCGATGAGTTCCTGGCCGAGGCTGGAACACATGAATTTGTAATCGCGCGAGACGACGACGCCCGGCAGATCGGCGGCCCATTCCGCCACTTCCTCGACATCGACCGACCCCGCGATGTTATGCCCGCAGTGGCAGACGTATACGCCTACACGTTCTTCAGTCATGGGTCATTTCATCCTTTCGTGGTCGCTCACTTGTCGAGACCCGGCATGGGGAGGGCCTTCTTATCACGGCGCTTGGGCCGGTGAGGCTCAGGCTCCTCCTCCTGGCCGATCTTCGACAGCGCGGGGGTGGCGTCGACGATCTCACTGCCGATGCCAAGCTCGCCTGGCTTGTAGCCGAAGGCCAGACCCATCACCTGGGTGAAGAACAGCACCGGCACGTTGTAGGCTGTGCCGAAGGCGCGGTTCATCTGCGGCTGGTAGGCGTCGAGGTTAAGCTGGCACATCGGGCAGGCCGTCACGATGATGTCCGCCTCGTACTGGGCGGCGTTGTCCACGATGCGGCGGATCAGCTCGTAGGATGTGCTCTCGCTGATCTGCGTCATGTGGCCGCCGCAGCAGTGCGTCTTGAGCGGGAAGTCGACGACCTTCGCGCCCAGCGTGCTGAGCAGATCGTCCATGTGCGTGGGATATTCAGGGTTATATTTCGAGTCGGGGCGGGTGATCAGGCAGCCGTAGTACGGCGCGACGCGCAGCCCCTTGAGCGGCTGCGTGACGTGCTCGCCGATGGCCTCAAACCCGGCGTCCTCGATGACGACGTTCAGCAGGTGGCGAACGCGCATCGTGCCCGGTTTATAGGACAGGCCGCCCGCACCGAGCGCCTGAGTGACCTGCTCGTTAAGCTCCGGCTCCTGCGTCATGTACTTGTCGGTCTTATGGAGGTTGACATAGCACATGCTGCACGGGGCGACGAGGTCGCCCGGCCCGTTCTGCGCGGCGAGAGAGAGGTTCCGCGCGACGAGGCTGTAAGCCGGTAGCGAGTTCAGGCTGAAATACTCCGACGACCCGCAGCAGTTCCAGTCCTCGATCTCGTCCAGCGCCATGCCCAGCGTCTCTGTCACGCGCAGGCTGGCGATCTCGTAGGATTTGGCCGAGGCCTTGAGCGAACAGCCGGGGTAGTACGCATAGTGTTGTTGGCCGTTAGTTTCTGACACGTTTACACCTCCTGAAGCGCAGCAATGCGCTTGGCCTCGGTCAGAATTGCAGTTAGATGCGGCATGTTCTTGATCTTCTCAGGCCGCATACTGAACCGCCCCTTCGAGAGCATCTCGAGGCCCAGCCCGCTCTTTCTCATACTGTCAATTGGAGCGTGCAGCAGGTGATAGCGCGTCATCAGGCCGAACTCGAAGCTGCGTCCGTTCTGCTCGACAAAGCCGATGAAGCTGTTTGAGAAGTCGACGTGTGACTCTTTGCTGTAGCGGCCTTTTGCAACCGCCATCCGTTTGAGGGTGTACATGATATCCGTGATGGGGATATCCTGCGGGCAGCGCACCGTGCAATAGTAGCACGACACGCAGTACCAGAAGGTATTGCTGTCCAGCACTTCGTCCTCCATGCCCGCGCCGATCATGGCGAACAGTTTGCGCGGCGTGGCGTCCATGTCGGCGGCTGAGGGGCACGAGCCGCCACATGTGCCACACTGGAGGCAGGTAGCCAGCACATCACCACCCGGTGTGCCGGCGACCACCCTTTCGAAGAAGCTTCGTCCCGTCGCGTCGTCTGGCATGGTAAGCAGTCTCCTTTCCCATTCGTTGCTGCTAACCAGAGAGGGATACGATGCCTTAAAGTTGCCCGGAGTGGAACAGAGGGATCTGCCTGCGGCAGCGCGTTCCTGTGGGACAACGAAAAGCCAGCTTCAGGTTATTCAGTTGTCGGGTAGTGAATGCGCTCCGTGTCAAGCCTGAGAGATGATGAAAGTGGCGAAAGGCGTGGCTGCCTTGCGCGTCCCCGACCCAGCATGGTGTGTACGAGACACGTGCGCAGATATGGTCAGTTTTTTTAGCAAGGAGGTATTTACTTCCCCCGGCACCCCCTTATAACAAGCATAAAGTGAGCCTACATCTATGTAATAGTGACAAATGTCACGATATCACCTATCACTCGTATGTGTTAAACTTTCACAAATTTGGCAATGCCAAAAAAGGGAAGCGCAGCGATGTCAGAAAATTCGTGGAATAACTTCTTCGACAGCCACGCACCGCAGTACATGGACAACGTCTTCACGAAAGCGACGGCTGATGAGGTACCGTTCTTGGTGGACGTGCTGGGGCTGGAACCGCCCATGCACGTGCTCGACATGGGGTGCGGCGCCGGGCGGCACGCCGTCGCGCTGGCGGAGCGCGGCTTTCAGGTGACAGGGGTGGACCTCTCGGCAGGGATGCTCGATCAGGCGCGGCGGGCGGCGGACGCGGCGGGCGTGGCGGTCGAATGGGTCAGGGCCGACGCGACGCAGTACGCCGCATCCCGACCCTATGACGCGGCGATCTGCTTATGCGAAGGGTCTTTCGGCCTGCTGGGACTGGGTGATGATCCCATCGCGCACGACCTCGCCATCCTCAAGAACGTCTATGCGGCGCTCAAGCCGGGGGGTGGATTCATGATCACCGCCCTGAGCGCAATGCGGCATATTCGGATGTATTCGGACGACGATGTTGCCAGCGGGAAGTACGATCCGATGACGATGACCGAGCGCGGCGAGGTGACGTGGACGGGGCCGGACGGCGTCGAGCAGACCGGGGAGGTGCGGGAGCGGGGCTATGTCCCGACCGAGCTGCGGTTGATGTTCACGCTGGCCGGGTTCGAGGTGCGGCACGTGTGGGGCGGCACGGCGGGGGACTGGGGCCGCCGCCCCCTCCGGTTGGACGAGTACGAGCTGATGGCCGTCGCGCGCAAGCCGGAAGGGTGATCAGCGGCAGTCGTAGATGACAGTGTCCTGCCCCTGCCCGTTCTGGCCGTAGGCCCCGAACCAGCGATCCGCCACCCGGCCCACCGGGGCGCAGGTCCGGGCCAGCGCATCGGCCCACGCCTCGGCGGCGGGGGTGGGCTGCTGGGCGCAGCCGACGGAGCCATCCTCGACGACGTAATCCGCATCCAGCCCCGTGATGAGGGCTTCATAGCCCCCGGCGAGCCGCGCGGAGCAGGTCGCGTCGAGGCGGCAGGTTTCGAGATAGAAATCGGCGGTGAAGGGGTTGCGGTCGTGGAAGGCCGTCCACAGCGTCACGTCGCCCACGACGGACGCGCCGGGTGGGACCGCCTCTAATATCGCTGCCTGATAGGCCGGGAAATCGCGGGCGTGGAAGCGCACCGCCAGCCACGTCTGGGCTACCAGCCCAACGGCGACAAGCGGGGCGGCGGCGAGCGCGGCCAGCGCTGCCGGGCGCAGCCCGGCCCGCCCGTTCAGGGCGCTCGCCGCCCCGCTGATCCCGACCCCGGCGGCGAGGGCGGCCAGCGGCGACCACAGCACGCCGTAAAACGGGCTTTTGTGCGCCATCAGCAGCGTGAAGAACAGCAGCGACATCCCCCACAGCGCCAGCAAAAGGCGATCCGCCGTTTCGCGGCGAGCCAGCATCCACGCCGCGCCGACCGCCACGTAGACGGTCAGGACGATGACCGCGCCGTTCAGATCGGTGACGGCGTTGGCCCAGAAAAAGCGCGCCCCCTCCACAACGCGGATGACGATCTCACCCGCCCACAGCGCGTTATTCTCCGAGGCGAAGGTCAGGTGCTCCATCGCGCCCGCCGGATCGGGGAACAGGTGGGCCAGCACGACCAGCGCTGCGCCGACCACGCCTGCCCCGCCGAACGCGAGGATGCGAATCCGCCCGGCGGCGTCCCGAAAATTTTCCGCGACGAGGATCAGGCCGAGAGGCAGGGCGTACCACACGGCGTTGGGGTGGATATCGAGGCTGAGGGCGGCCAGCAGGCCCAGCAGCGCGAACCGCGCGGGGGAGGGGTGCTCGCGATAGGTGAGATAGAGGACGATCAGGCCGACCCCCGCTGCCATGATCCACGTCTCCTCGCGCCCGACGTGGCTCGCGTAAAACACGTTGGGGCTTGCCAGCAGCGCGACCGCCGCCAGCAGACCGGCGCGCTCGCCGTAGAGCCGCCGTCCGGTTAGATAGGTGAGCCACGCCGCCAAAACGCATCCCAGCACGGAAAAGAAACGACCCCCGGCCAGCGTGTAGCCCACGACTTCCAGCCAGGCGCCCTTCATCACCTGATACAGCCGCCCCTGTGAGGCGAAGTTGCGGTGGAAGCCGCCCAGCCCGCCCATGTGGTGCAGCACGAAGCGGCCCTCGCGGAAGAAGTTGTAGCTGAGGGCGAGGTGATTGACCTCGTCGCAGTGGGGGATGGGGTAGCGGCCCAGACTCACCAGGCTGGTCGCCAGTAGCGCGGCGGCGGCAGCCAGTGCGGCGATGCGCAGCCAGCGCGGGGCCGGTTCAGCGAGGGGGGTGGGTTGGCCGTCCATCACAGGCCGCCGGGAGGCGCGCCCGGCTCACTCCAGATAGCCGAGGCCGCGCAGCCGATCTTCGATCTCGGCGGTTTCCTCGGCGGTGAGGCCCGACTCGGGGTCGACGGCGGGGGCATCCGCCTCGACGACCTCGACCGGGCGGGGGTCGTCCAGCATGTCGGCCAGCGGATGGCCGTCCATCTCGGAGGGCACGGGCAGGCCGAGCAGGTACATCACCGTTGGGGCCACGTCCGTGATGTGGGCCGCCGGGCGCTCGACGCCCGCGCGCAGGCCCGGCCCGGCGGCGATGAACATACCCTCGCGGCGGTGGCAGCCGGTGTCGCCGCGAATCTGAAGCGTGAACAGCTCCGGCGACGTGCCGAACAGTGGGAATGAGATGCAGCGGTAGTCGTCGAGCACAACCTGAAGGTCCGGCCCGCGCTCGGCGTACGGCCCGTTATATTCCTCCTCGCCCTTGATGATGCGGTCGACCATCGGCGCGCCGGTTTCGGGGTGGCGCAGGGCCTCAAGCGCCTGCACGACCTCCCAGCGGACCTGCTCCGACTCCGCGCCCGGCTCGACGCTGCCGAAGGGATGTTTCCCCTTCGTATTGACGTAAATCTGCCCGACGTGCCCCATCGAGAAGGCCTTCGTGCGCGCCCAGTCGATGTCGTCGTACGACAGGAATTTGCCGACGACGGCGTTGCGCTGCCGCTTCGAGACGCGCGCCGCGAAGTGGTGCAGGTCGAGCTTCTCCAGCATGTGATACACGGACTTGGGCGAGACGCCGTGCTCGAACAGCCACAGCTTGAGGCGCGAGAGAGGGGCCTTTCTGATATGCAGCAGACCGGCCTGCATGAGCATCACGTTCAGGTTGATGGTGTAGTGCAGCGGGCCGAAACCGTGATCGGACATGACGATCACGGCGGTGTTGGGCGGCAGCGCGGCGAGCATCTGCCCGATCTGCTCGTCGACCAGCGCGTACAGGTCGCGCAGCCCGTCCTTGACGTGCTGCGGGGCCGCCGGGTTGTGGCGCGGATGCGTCTCGTCCATGAAGCCCCACAGCGCGTGCGAGGCGATGTCCGTCGAGCCGAACACGGCCATCATCACGTCCCAGGGTTCGTTCTGCATGAGGGACAGCGCGTAGCGCCCGCGCGTCTCGACCACGTCGCGCACGTCGGCGATGAAGCGTTCCTCCTCGCCGTTGGAATACTGGACGGTCGGCGCAACGCGGTAGGGGCCAAGCTCCCGCTCGTAGCGGGCGATCAGGTCGCGCGGGGTGCAGATATCCCCGGCGTGAGGGGAGAGCAGGCCGGTGATCATGAAGCCGCCCTCAAGGGGGCGCGGCGGGTAGGTCACGGGGACGTTGACGACGCCCACCCGAAGCCCCTGCGCGGCGAGCCGCTGCCAGAGGGTCGGCTGCTGGATGGAGGTGGCGTTCACCATGTCGTAGCCGGTGCCGCGCGGGCGGATGAAGTCGAACACGCCGTGCTTGCCGGGGTTCATCCCGGTCATGAAGCTGGGCCAGGCGGGGGAGGTGACGGGCGGGTAGGTCGAGTTGAGATCGCAGCTTACGCCGCGCTCCATGAGCGCCTTGAGGTTGGGCAGGGCGCCCTCGTCGCTCCAGCGGCGGACGAGATCGAAGGTGCCGCCGTCAAGGCCGATAATGAGAACTTTGTCGATGGTCATGGGCAAATGAGTTCCGGTTGGTATAAAACACCCCGGCCAGGAATCGCCGGTGTGTCGAGATGGTGCTTCTCAGATTCGCTTAGTTTTCCACACCTTTTTGATTTGCGCGCGGCGATTGTAACAGATGGCGCGCGCCGGTCGCCACAGACAGCGCCCCGCCCAGCAGCCCCGTGCCGATGCGTAGCAGGTTGAAGGCCAGTGCCATCGTGACGGCCTGCCCGGAGGCGACGCCGACCGGCGTAAACAGCAGGTCGTACATATACTCGCGCACGCCCAGCCCGTTGAACGAGAGTGGCAGCAGGTTCACGATGCTGACGATGGGCGTGAAGATAGCATAATAACGCGGGGGGACGATCACGCCCAGCGCAACGCCGATCAGGTAGTTGGTGAAGATCAGGCAGATGGTAAAGGGGATCGACGCGCCGAGCGCCAGCAGCAGCGTCCGGGGGGCATAGCCGCGCAGCGCCTCGTGGAAGGCGGTCAGTTTGGGGTGTTCGACCACAGGGCGGGTAAAGGGCAGATGCTCGCCCAGCCAGCGCGGCACGTCGAGCGTGATGAACCACGCACCCACGAGCAGCGCAGCGCCCACCCCGGCGACGGCGACGAAGATCGGCGCGGGCACGAGGCCGGGCCAGATCAGCAGGACGGACAGCCCGATCAGGGTCGTGCCGAACAGGCCGACGGCCCGCTCGGCGATGACGCTGGAGGTCGATTCCGCGCCCTGGCCGGACATGCGGCCCAGCGCGATGACCTTCGCCACGTCGCCGCCAAACCCGGTCGGCAGGAAGCTGTTCCAGAAGAAGCCCAGCAGATAGAGCCGCGTGAGGTCCCACAGCGAGGCGTGGATGCCGAGCGGCGTGAGCAGCGTCCGCCAGCGGGCGGCCCGCACGACGACCGACAGCAGAAACAGGGCGACGGCCAGCCCGAACCAGCCCATGTGCATCCCGGCAAGCTGGCGACCGACCTCCCGCAGGCCGATCCGGTTCAGCAGCCAGATCAGCAGCCCGGCGCTGACGGCGACCTGAAGCAGGGTCGTCCAGATGCGCCGGGACGAGCGCGAAGGGGAAGGCTCAGTCATACCGTGGGAGGTTGCGAACTGTGCGCGGGTGGTGCTCGTCGCCGTCGGTGATCACGCGGCGCACGACGTAGGTCGGCTTGTCCTGCGATTCGTGGTAAGTACGAACCAGCAGCTCGGCCAGCAGACCCATCAGGATCGACTGCATCCCGAGGATGAAGAACGTCGTGGCAAGCTGAGGCAGCGGTGTGCGGATCAGCGACGCGCCCCGAATCCACTTGTTCAGCAACGCGGCGAACAGCGTCAAAAAGCTGACCCCGATCA
>CAZWUX010000134.1:6388-11166 GCA_964637665.1 uncultured Anaerolineae bacterium | reverse complement strand
CTCGATCCACAGATACAGCTTCTATGGGCTATCCCCGGCGTGGATCACGAGACGCCCGCGCTGGAAGCCGCGCGGCAGGCGGACGTGGCCGTGATGGTGATGGGCCTCTCGCCGGAGCTGGAGGCCGAGGAGAAAGACGTGCAGGTAGAAGGGTTCGTGGGCGGCGACCGCACCGACATCCAACTGCCCGCCACCCAGCGCGCCCTGCTGGAGAAAATCCACGCGCTGGGCAAGCCGGTCGTGCTCGTGCTGCTGAGCGGCAGCGCGCTGGCGGTCAACTGGGCGGACGAGTACATCCCCGCCATCGTCGAGGCGTGGTATCCGGGGCAGATGGGGGGGCGGGCCATCGCCGACGTGCTGTTCGGCGATGTCAACCCGGCGGGCCGCCTGCCGGTGACGTTTTACCGCTCAGTGGATGACCTGCCGCCGTTCGACGATTACAATCTGGAGGGCCACACGTATCGCTACTTCCGGGGCGATCCGCTGTACGCTTTCGGGCATGGCCTGAGTTACACGACCTTCACCTACGGCGATCTGCACGTCGAGCCGTCAGAGGTCGCGCCGGGTGATGCGGTGACGATCAGCGTGGGGGTGACGAACAGCGGGGAGCGGGCGGGGGACGAGGTGGTGCAGCTTTACACCCGATGGCCCGACGCGGGCGAGGGCGCACCCGGCAAGGTGCTCCGGGGGTTTGCCCGTCTGTCGCTCGACGCCGGGGAGCGCAAAACCGTGACCTTCACGCTGCACACGCACCAGTTAGGCCGCTACGACGAGGCGGCGCAGTACGTGATCCCCGCCGGAGCGGTCGAGGTGATGGTGGGCGGCGCGTCGGATCAACTGCCGGTGCGCGGGGAATTCTCCATCGGCGAGACGAAGATCGTCGCGGGCAAGGACAAAGTATTCTTCAGCAGGGTGCAGGTCACGTAGTTCGCGTCTTCGGCGATGCGCCGGGTTTGACCGGGAGCGTGATGGTGAACGTCGAGCCTTCGCCCTGAACGCTCTCGACGCTGATCGTGCCGCCGTGCGTCTCCACGAGGGACTGGGCAATCGCCAGCCCCAGCCCCGTCTGGCCCTCCGCCAGGTAGCGGGACTGGTCGGCCCGGTAAAACCGCTGGAAGATGTGCGGCAGGTCTTTGGCGGCGATGCCGGGGCCGGTATCGGCGACCCTGAGCCGGAGGTCTGCGCCGTCGTGTTCGGCGATCAAGCGGACACGCCCCCCCGGTGGTGTGTGGCGCAGGGCGTTGCTGACGAGATTGCTCAGCACCTGCGCGACCCGGTCCGGGTCAACCGAGATCGGCGGAAGATCGGGAGGCGCTTCCACCTGGATCGACACACCCTTCTCCTGAGCGCGGGGCGTGTGTGCGATGGCGACCCGCTCCAGCAGCCCTTCGGGCGACACCGACTGGACCATAAGAGGCAGCTCGCCCGCGTCCGCCAGCGAGAGCGTGCGCAAATCCTCGATGAGGCGCTGCAACTGCTGGGCCTCGTCGTGCATCACGTCGAACGTCTCATCCGTCCCGCTCAGCTTACCCTCACTCAGCGCCTCGGTGTAGCCGAGAATGACGCTTAATGGCGTCCTGAGTTCGTGGGCGATGTCCGCCGTCATCTGGCGGCGCAGTTCGGTCGAGCGCGCGAGGTCGGCGCTCATCCGGTTGAACGAGTCGGCGAGGTCGCCCAGCTCGTCGCTGGCGCGGACGGCCACCTGATAGCCGAGTTCGCCCTCCGCCACCCGGTGAGTCGCCTCTTTCAGCTTGCGGACGGGCTGGGAGATGGTTCGAGCCAGCACCACGCCGATCACGAGCGCCAGCGTCGTCGCGGCGAAGGCGCTGAGCAGGATCGCGCGGTTCAGGCTGCGGAGAAAGTCGCCCTCCGGCGTGCCGGGCTGCCAGCGCTGATCCGGCCCGCGCAGCAGCATCCACCCGACGACCTCGCCGTCCGATTCGAGCGGAAGCGCGCTTTCCGAATCGACCCCGATGCGCTGGCCGATGAGATCAGGCGGGCCGATGATAACGCTCCCATCGGCATCCACAATCGTGAAGGGGTTCGGGCGGCGTCCGTCATCCCGCTCGTTCGAGTCGGTGTGGCTGAACTGGACGGCTGCCTGCGCGCCCTCCCAGCTTCCGTTGACCTCGTAATAGGCGATCAAATCCTCAACCATCTCGCTCTGGTAGAGATTCAGGACGAACTGGTTGACCTCGCGCCGGGTCTGGATGCGGATGGAGAGGACGACGGCAATCGTCCCCGCCAGGGCAACCACGAGAAACGCCAGCGTGAGCTTGAGACTCAGGGAGCGCATTCAGGCGTCGTCCAGACCGGGAGCGAAGCGGTACCCGATGCCGTACACGGTCTCGATGTAGCACGGATTGGCCGGATCAGGCTCGATTTTGGTGCGCAGGTTGCGGATGTGTACGTCGATGGTGCGCTCAACGCCCTCGAAGGCCATGCCCTGCTTGAGCTGGTCGAGCAGTTCCATGCGCGAGAAGGCGCGTCCAGGGGAGGAGACGAGCGCGACCAGCAGGTCGAACTCCGAGGGGGTCAGGTCGACGTAGTTTGTGTCGACGGTCACGGCGTGCTGGCCCAGGTCGACGGTGATGTCGGCGGCCCGCAGCACCTCCGGCGAAGCGTCTGATTTGGTGGTGCGGCGCAGCACGGCGCGCACGCGCGCCGCCAGCTCGCGCATACTGAACGGCTTGGTGACGTAGTCATCCGCGCCGATTTCCAGCCCAAGCACCCGGTCGCCTTCTTCCAGCTTGGCGGTCAGAATGATGATGGGTGTATCGGCCTCCCGGCGGTGCAGCCGGATGAACTCGATGCCGTCCATTTCGGGCATCATCAGGTCGAGGACGATCAGGTCCGGTTTCTCGTGCCGCGAGGCGAACAACGCCTCGCGGCCATCGGCGGCCTCGACGACGCGAAAGCCTTCCTGCTCAAGATAATTCCTGACGAGCTGGCGCAGGCTCTGTTTGTCGTCGACGATGAGAACACACTTTGCCATAATAAAACCCTCGTTTGCCCCTAATCAAGCCCCGTTCGAGTATAAGATATTTCAGGGGGGCTGCCACTGGCACCCGAACGGATGAGAGGGATGGGGTGCGCCCATCCCTCTCACCACATTCAACTACACCAACGTTCGATTGGATGGTGGGCGGGCGTTAGAAATCACCGCGCATACCGGGATGTTCGTGGAACCCGCCGGGGCCACCCATGCCCTGAGCGGCGTTTTCGAGCAGCAGGTCGACCTGCGCTTGAGTGATGGCGCCGTCGGCGAGCGCCTGCTGGACGGCGTCCTTGTAGGCCGCCGCCAGCGCGTCCGCGACGTAGCTCTGGACCGCGCTGCGAGCCTGCATCAGATCGGCCTCGTCCTGCGTCAGCGTGCCGTCCTCAACCACCTGCGCGATCACGGCGGCGTGGGCCTCCTGCTGCGCGGCCTGCAGCTCCTCGACTGTGATGCCGAGTTCGTCGGCCAGCAGGGCGTTCACGTCGGCTCCGCCGGTGTGGAAGCCGATCCCACCGCGCGGGCCGGGGCCAACGCCGTCAGGGCGCTCACCCTCAGCCGGGGCTTCCGGGTGCCCGCCTTCGGGCCGCTCGCCGCTGAGCAGCGCATCAGCCTGCTCCTGCGTGAGCATCCCCTCGTCGACCGCCTGCTGGATCAACGTCTCGCGCACGGCCTGATAGGCCGCCTGAAGCTCCTCAACGTCGATGCCAAGCGCCTCGGCGAGGGCTTCCTCGTAGCCGTCGAACCGCGAACTCCCGTCACCGGGCAGGCCCCAGTCGAGACCGTCGACCACGAATCCCCGCGCCGGGTGACCGGCGGACGACGCGGTGACGCCCCGTTCTATGGCGATTCCGGCGGCGCTGGCTGCGCCGGTGAACACGAACAACCCGGCGGCGGCCAGAGTCAAGGCCCCCACGCCTCCCACGATCAGATAGACCCACTTCATCCTATTTTTCGACATTATGGTTCCTGTCTCCCATTATGCTTTCAGCACGTTCGTTCTCGTACCGTTCTTAAGATAGCGAAGGGAGGTTCAGAAACTATGAAGGGGTGATTGAGAAATCTTATAGATTCAGGGTGTGGGACAGGGAAAAAAGAGGGGGAGGCCGGGAGCAAGCTCCCAAGGGCAAGCTCGCTGGGAGCCGCTCTCTGGGAGCCGCTCACCGGCCTCCTGGACAGGGAGGGGGATAAGAGGGGAGAGATAGTGATCAACCGGCGGCAAGGCCCTCCAGCATCGAGATCACCTCGTCAACCAGGTTGTTAGCAGGGGCAGCGGGTTGTGCGCCTTCGGGCATGTCTTCGGGCGGATTTTCCGGCGGGCCTGCGGGGCGCTCTGCCTGGGCGGTGGCCCGCTCTTCCTCGCTCATCTCAGGCGGTCCGCTCTCGCCCATCTCAGATGGAAGGCCGCCAAATCCGGCCATGTAGCCCTGCTCCTCGGCCCAGGCCGCCAGGTCCTCCTGGGAGAGATCGGCAAGGAAGGCGGTCTGCTCGTCGGTCATCTGTCCATTGATCTCCTCGATCAGGGCCTGTATCTGTTCGGGGTTGATTTCATCACCCGTCTGAAGGGATTGTAATTCCTGCCAGAGAGGCAGCAGAGCGGCGGCCTGATCCGCCGTGATAGCGTAATCGGTCGATTGCAGGTACAGGGTGTGCAGGGCAAGCTGCGATGCCCCGCCGAAACCGCCGGGGCCGCCAGGACCGCGCTGCGGGCCGCCCTCGCCGTCTGCCGGAGGCGCTGGCTCACCCGGCTCGCCGCCACCCGCCTGAGCGGTCGGCGTGCTGA
>CAZWUX010000134.1:0-6288 GCA_964637665.1 uncultured Anaerolineae bacterium | reverse complement strand
GTCTGCTGCGCATCGTTCCTCCAGTTGGTCTTATTCGTATTTCAGGGCGGTGACCGGGTCAAGCTGCACGGCGCGCATCGCGGGGTAAATGCCCGATCCCAGCCCGATGAGCAGGGCGAACCCGATGGAGAAGATCGGCAGCCAGAGTGGGATGACGGCCAGGCTCGACACCGCGCTGGTCGACCCCGCTTCGGCGGTCTGCGTACCGACGTACGATGCGGCAATCAGCCCGATCAGCTTGGCGAGCGCGATCCCGGCCACGACGCCGCCCACGCCGCCCAGCAGGCCGATGGCCCCCGCCTCCGCGAGAAACACGCTCATCACGTTGCCGTTCGTCGCGCCGACGGCCTTCATCAGGCCGATCTCGCGGGTGCGTTCGAGCACCGTCATGATCATCGTGTTGGCGATGCCCAGCGCGGCGACGAACACCGCGATCGCGCCGATGCCGCCGAACATGGCCTGGATGATGGCGAACGTCTGGTTGACGGATTCGAGCGCCGAGCTGGCCGACATGGCGAAGAATCCCTCGTCGGAGATGATCTCCTCGACCTCGGTCGCGACCGACGAGTCCGTCACGACGACGCGGGCCTGGCTGTAGCCCTCCGTGTTGCGATCCGTCGACTCGCCCTGCGACCACGTGATCAGGTCCTCCACGTCGTCCAGAGACATGTAGATCGTCGTGTCGTCGGTGCTGCCGATCTCCTCCAGCACGCCCGTCACCTTCAGCCGCACCGTGCGGCTGATCTGATCGCCGTCGTCGTTGGTGCGGGCCTGCTCAAGGAACAGCGTGCGGTCGAGCATCTCAAGCTGCTCTTCGTCGGGTTCTTCGTCAGGCCGCTGGGGGTCAAAGCACTCCTCGGAGGCGCTCGCCCCCGCGATCACGCTGCCGCCGCCGAGCGTGTCCGTGCCCTCGGCCACCGTCAAGCCGAGATCGTCCATTGCCTCCGGCTCGATGCCGACGATGGAGGCCCGGCAGTCCAGGCGGCCCAGCGTCAGCGAGTTCGACCCGGTGAGCTGCTCGTAGGGGGTGACCGCCTTCACCTGATCCATCTCCGCGAAATCCTCCAGCACCGAGGGCGTCAGATATTCGATGTCGGACGATGCGCCTCCGCCGCCGCCCGGACCGGGGCCGAAGCGCGCCCCGGCGCTGCCGCGCACGGTGATCTGGGTGAGCGATCCGAAGTTGGAGAGGGCGGTCACCGTGCTTTCCTGAAGGCCCGCCGCCAGCGCGACCAGCACGACGATGCTGGCCGTGCCGATGACGACGCCCATCGCCGTCAGCGTGACGCGCCCGCGCATCCGGTTCAGATTCAGCCAGACAAGCCCGACGAGATCGCGGATGCTCATTGGGTTGGCATCTCCCCTTCCGGGAACTCGCCGCTGCCGGGGAAGCTGCCTCCGCCGCCGCTTTGCTCGGTGCGCAGACCGAGGAAGCCGAGGAAGGCCTGCCACAGCGACCCCCAGAACGAGGTCGGCTCGTTCGACTGGTCGGGCATCTGGCTCGGCTCCGGCGTGACTGGGGTTTCCTCGACCTCGAAAGTCAGCGTCTCGACCATCGTCTGCTCTTTCTGGGACTCGTCGAGATAGTGGACCAGCACGTCGACCGTCGCGGTGCCCGCCTGGAGCGCGGTCGCGGTGGCGATCATCGTGCCGGAACTGCCGGAGTCGAGCGGGCCGATGTACTCCGTCGCGTCGGTGAGGTCCAGCGCATCGCTCATCAGCTCGATGGTGTTCGTGTTGACGCTCGACGCGCCGATGTTGATCACCTCGACCGGAATCTCGAACTCGTCGCCCACCAGAATCTCGTCGGGCACGATGTCGAACAGGTCGACCTGAAGGTGGGCCTCCTCCTGAATGGCGAGGCTGACGGTCTCGGTCTGCTCCTTCACCGTGTCGTAGATGTCCTCGTATTCGATGGAGATGGGCAGCGACACGATGCCGGTCTGCGCGCCGCCGTCGACCAGCAGGTCATAGATGACCGTCACGCTCTCGCCCGCCTCCACCTCCTCGCGGTAGAAGACCGCGCTGCCGCCCAGCGGGGCGATCTCCGTGCTCTCGCCCAGCCGGACGAAGAAATCGTTCACGCGGTAGTCGCCCGTGTTGACGAACGTGAACTGAAGCTGGAAGTTCGTGCCCGGCGCGAGGGTCTGCGGAGTGAACTCATAGTTCGACAGGAGGAAGTCGTCGACGTTGGACGATGAGCCGGAGCCGTAGATGTAGATGCCCACCGTGCGCGTCTCGGTGAGGCGGTCGGTGCCCTGCTCGGTCACGTTGTCGAAGCTGATCTCAATGGGGATGGTGTGGTAGCCCTCGGATACGCTGGATCCGACGCCCACCTGAAGTGAAACCGCCCCGCTGGCCCCGCTGGTGATGCTGCCCAACCGCTGGGCCGAGCCGGTTCCGACGAAGCTGCTGTCCGAGCCGATGGACACCAACACCTCGTCGGCGCTGGCCTCCCCGATGTTGGTCAGCGTCAGGTTCAGCACGAACTGGTAGCCCGCGTAGAGCGTTTCGGGCTGGATGTTCCAGCTGTCGACGCTGAACGTCGAGCTGCCTACGTCCGTCGGAAGGCCCTCGACGTACACGCCGATGCTTTGCGTCTCGCTCTGACGCGTATCGGGCGCGTCCTTGTTAGCGTAGCTGATCTCAAGAGGGATGTTGTAGTAGCCGCTCGACAGGCCGCTCGTGATGCCGACCCGCAGGGTGAAATCCTCGGAGTCCTCGTCGTCGATGTCGCCCAGATCGGCGACGCTGCCGAGGTTGACGAACGTGCTGCTATCCCCGACCGTGACGTTCACGTTCTCGGCGTCACCCTCGCCGACGTTGCGGATGACGGCGTACAGGTCGAACTCCGAGCCGCTGTGGAGAGTGGGGGCGCTCCAGTCCTCGACGACGAACGCGGCGTACTCCAGGTCTTCTTCCTCGTCGTCCTCGCCGGTCGTGGTTCCCACGACGGAGACACCGATGTTCTGCGTGTCGCTTTCCCGCTCGCCGCTGCTGTCGTTTTCGTAGGTGATCTGGATCGGGATGTCATAATAGCCGCTGGTGACGCCGGGGTTGACGGCCACCCGCAGCGTGATCGTGGCCTGCTCGCCGCCGCCCAGATTGCCGATGCTGGCGGCGCTGCCGACGTTGACGAAGGTGCTGCTCGACCCAATCGAGACGAGCACGTTCGACACGCCGGTCGAGTCGACGTTCGCCAGCGTGATCTGGAGGTCGAACTCGCTGCCCGCCGTAAGCGTGCTGGGGGATGTGTTCCAGCTATCGATGTGAAAGGCCACGTTGCCGGTGGAATCCGCCTCGGAGGCGTTGTCGGCGTCGTCGGTCTGCTCGGTGGGAGCCGGTGTTTCGGTTGGCGTCTCGGTGGGCGTTTCGGTCGGATCGCCGGTCGGCTCCGGGGTTGGCTCGTCCGTCGCATCGTCGCCCGCTTCCCCCGTCGCGGCGAGGCTGGCCTCCTCCGGCTCCGGCGTTTCGGTCGGGTCGGTGGGGTCTTCTCCGTCCTGCAACACGCCCGATCCGCCTGACGGGTGGCTGCCCGCCCGCGCCGCCGGGACTCCGGCTGCCGCAAGGAGCAGGACGCCGAGGAGCAGACCCGGCAGGATGATTTTTCTAAACGTCTGTCTGGTGTTCATCTGTTGATCACTCACCTTATTGATCTATCCTCTGCGGCAGCCTGTTCGGTCATCAGCCCCGCCTGTTTCGCGTTCGAACCGTTCGTTTCCTCGGACATGATCTGGCCGTCCAGCATGTGGATCGTGCGGGTGGCCCAGTCGCTCGTGCGGGGGTCGTGGGTGACGAGAACCATCGTCAAGCCCTGCCGGTTGAGCGCCTGAAGCAGCGTCATGATCTCCGTGCCGGTTTTCGAGTCGAGGTTGCCAGTCGGCTCGTCGCCCAGCAGCAGCCGGGGCTGGTTGATGAGCGAGCGGGCGATCGCCACGCGCTGCTGCTGCCCGCCGGAAAGCTCCGTCGGTTTGTGGTCCATGCGATCCCCCAGCCCCACCTGGGTCAGAAGTCGACGCGCGCGTCTGTGGCGCTCCGCGACCGGCACGCCCGCGAAGATCATGGGGAATTCCACGTTTTGCAGGGCCGTCATGGTCGGGAGCAGGTTGAACGTCTGGAAGACGAAGCCGACGAGCTTCTGGCGGTAGGTGGCCAGGCCGTTGTTGTCCAGCCGGGTGATGTTCTTGCCGTCGACGATGATGTGCCCTTCGTCCGGCTGATCGAGGCCGCCAATGACGTTCAGCAGCGTCGTCTTGCCCGATCCACTCGGTCCCATCAGGCACAGCATCTCGCCGCGCCGGACGGTCAGATTCACGCCGCGCAGCGCCCGTACGATCGTGTTGCCCATCTTAAAATTGCGGACAATGCCTTCGACGGAGATAAAAGGCTGGGAATCCCCCGCAGCCTGTGTTTGCGTCGGCTGTTCCATACCGCGCTTATCCACCGCCCAGCAGCGAACCGGCGAGTGCGCTCGCGCCCAGCGTGGCGCCGGCCATGATCAGCCACGAAAGCAGCGACACGACGGCCCCTTTCAGGCGGCTGAGCTTCGCCGTGACCACGACAGCGGCGGCGATCAGGATGAGGCTCCAGACGGTATAGATATCGATCTCGCTCAACAGGCTGGACAGCAGGGCGGACGATCCGCCCGGCGGGCCGCCGCCGAACACGCCCGACAGCCCGGAGATCGGGATGGCGCCGGTGATCACGACGACCATGCCCTGCACCAGATTGCGGATGGCGAGCGGCAGCGTCGCCCAGACGCCCGCCCGGAATACCTGCTTGAAGGTCGCCTGCCCGCCCAGCGCCAGACTCAGCAGAAACAGCAGCAGGCCGCGCGCAAAGTAGCCGACCACGACGCCCAGAACGCCGGTCCCCAGCGAGAGCGCCAGACTCGTACCACCCATCGCGCCTGCGGCGTCTTCCGCGCTGCTGCCCCCGCCCCCGCCGCCCAGCATCATGCCCATGCCGGGGCCAGCCATCCCGCCGCCCGGAGGGCCACCCCCGCCGGGGCCGCCGCCCCCTGTCCGCGCTGTGCTGCCAGTGGTCTCCCCAGCGGCTTCCATCTGGGCGAGCATCTCGGCGCGGCGGGCGGTCTGCACGTTGGTGCGCGTCACGGTGAACAGCGCCACCGCCGCGAGCGTGATGAACAGGACGACCCACCAGTGGCCGCGTTTGGCCTCGCGCATGTGCTGGAACGTCGCGCGGGGGTGGAACAGCGTTCCCACCAGCGCGCGGAGAGCGGTGAACGGTGGTTGATCCTGACCCTCGTCGTTCTCAGGCTGCGGCGCAGGCGCATCGTCCTCCGTGAACTCGATCACGGGTATGTCCATAAGGCGGTAATCCCCCAAAATGACGGCAAATGGCCGGGGTTTTTCCCCTGTGGGCCATCTTTGGAACGAGAAATCCAGCGGACTCATACACTGTAGTCGCAAGCTGTTCAGAAATTGTTAGGGAACTCTTCAGACATTATTCAAATTGGCGGAGAGACGGCCCGGAGAGCGCATCGCAAGCGGGTGGACACGACCGACGTTATCCCGGCCAGCCGGGCTTCGGGGCCAAGAGCTTTTCATTCCCCAGAATCCGGTGGCCTGAAACAGACTCCCGCCGTTGACCCGGATCATCCCCTGTGCTATGATGCAGCCGCTCTTGCCGCCTGCGCGATTCACCTTTTGCATTCCCCCCACAGAGAGGACAGATGACCATGCAAACATACGGTTATTCGTTCGGCTTTGGGCCGTGGAATATCCAGCCGGGCGCGGACCCCTTCGGCCCGGCGGTCCGGCCCAGCGTCGCCTTCGCCGACAAACTGAAGCAGGTCAGCGCGCTGGGCTACGATGCCATCCAGTTTCATGACGATGAGGTTGTCCCCAACATCGACGAGGCGTCCCCCGCCGAGATTCGCCGTCAGGCGCAGGAGATGCGCCGGATGCTCGACGACGTGGGGCTGGTGGCGAACAACATCGGCCCCCGCCTGTGGGAGCAGCCGTCCGGCGTCGACGGCTCGTTCACGTCGGGCGATCCGGCGGCGTTCGACTATGCCGTAGAGCGCACGAAGAAGGCCATCGACATCATTTTCGAGCTGGGCAGCGACATGCTCAACCTGTGGTTTGCCCGTGAGGGAACGTATCTGCGTGAGGCCAAAGACGCGGTCCGGGCCACGCACCGGCTCGTCGAGGCGCTGAACGTCTTCCTCGACTATCACCCCGACCTGCGCGTTACCATCGAGCCGAAGCCCAACGAGCCGATGGATCAGTCTTACATCCCGACGGCGGGGCACGCGCTCGCGCT
>CAZWUX010000133.1:0-11199 GCA_964637665.1 uncultured Anaerolineae bacterium | reverse complement strand
GACGCTGCTCATCGCCGACGAGCCGACGACCGCGCTCGACGTGACGATTCAGGCCCAGATCGTCGAGCTTGCCCTGAAAATGCAGGCCGAACTCCAGATGGCGATCATCTGGATCACGCATGACCTGGGCGTCGTCGCCGGGCTGGCCGACCGCGTCATCGTCATGTATGCGGGCTACATCGTGGAGGAAGCGCCGGTCGTGGAGCTTTACACTAACCCCCGGCACCCGTACACCGAGGCGTTGATGGCGGCGCTGCCCCGCGCGGACCGCCGCCGGGCGCAGAATCTACGGCATCTCGAGTCGATCCCCGGATCGCCGCCCAGCATGTTTGCCGAGCCGGCGGGCTGCCCCTTCGCCCCGCGCTGCACCTACGCCCGGCAGCGCTGTCTGGACGAAAACCCCGTGCTCGAACCTGCGGGGCCTGACCACCGGATCGCCTGCTGGGTCGACATCACGACGGGAGAACTGCGATGATGGGCAACGATACGCTGGTGCGCGTCCGGGACATGAAGAAGCACTTCCCCATCACGCGCGGGATCGTCGCCCAGCGCGAGGTCGGGCGCGTGCAGGCGGTCGACGGCATCACGTTCGACATCGCACGCGGCGAAACGCTCGGACTGGTGGGCGAAAGCGGCTGCGGAAAAACGACCGCCGGGCGCACGCTGCTGGGCCTTTACCCCATCACGAGCGGGACGGTGGCGATCGACGGGATGGACGTGCACGCGGCGCGGGGAAAGGACCTGATGGCTATCCGCCGCAACGCGCAGATGATCTTTCAGGACCCGTATGCCTCGCTGAACCCCCGCTGGACGATCAGCGCGATCATCGGCGAGCCGCTGCGCGTACACGGGCTGCTGGAAAACGACAGGGCCCGCCGGGAGCGCGTGCAGGAACTACTCGCGCTCGTCGGGCTGAACGCCCGGTACATCAACCGGTTCCCGCACGAGTTCTCAGGCGGGCAGCGGCAGCGGATCGGCATCGCCCGCGCGCTGGCGTCCGAGCCAGCGTTCATCGTGTGCGATGAGCCGATCTCGGCGCTGGACGTGTCGATCCAGGCGCAGGTCGTCAATCTGCTGGAGGACTTGCAGGACCGGCTGAACCTGACCTACCTGTTCATCGCGCACGATCTGGCGATGGTGCGCCATATCTGCGACCGGGTGGCGGTCATGTATCTGGGAGTGATCGTCGAGCTGGCCGACCGCGACGAGCTTTACGAGGGGCCGCTCCACCCGTACACGAAAGCCCTGCTCTCCGCCGTGCCCGCGCCGGACCCCATTGCGGAGCGCAAGCGGCAGCGCATTGTGCTGGAGGGCGATGTGCCCAGCCCGATCGACCCGCCGTCGGGGTGCCGGTTCCACCCGCGCTGCCCGATCGCGAAGGAGCACTGCTCGCGCATCGAGCCTGTGTGGCGCGAGATCCGCCCCCAGCACTGGGTGGCCTGCCATGAGGTCGAACCGAAGTACGTGCCCCCGGCGGAGTGAGCGCTTCCCCCAATTTCTGTGAGCCTTTGAGCATTCTCCTGTAAAGAACCCCCTCCAAATCTCGCTGCGCTCGATTTTGCCTCCCCCTTGCAAGGGGGAGGCGGACGACCCGCAGGGCCGGACGGAGGGGGTTTTGATAAAGCAGCACGAATTTCTAATCTGCCGGACTCGCCCGGCGTGTGTGTAACCGCCGCCGGGCGATGCGCCGGTTCTGCTGCTCGTGGATCTCGCGCACGTGCGCGATCTTCTCCGCGACGGCGACCTCCAGCCAGCGCGCGCCGTTCTCCGCCGTCGCGACGCTGCCCGCGCCGTACGCGCCGCTGAGCGTATCGTCGCCCCAGGGCGGGTTGGCGACGAGTTCCCCACCCTCGATCCAGTCCATGTAGTAGCTGCCGGTTGTGATGAAGTCCGTCTCGTCCTGCACGTCGTCCATGTGGCAGAGTTCGGGGCGCAGGTGGAGCATGTAGGCCGTCTCAAGCTCCCCGGCGTGGCCCATGCCCCCACGCGCCGAACGGCGGTGCGCCTCGACGACCGGAGCGGCCATCCGCCCGGAGGTGTGCAGCCACGTCGTCGCGGCGAAGATGCCGGGGTGACGCTCTCCGGCATATTTGACGGCGTTCACGAGGAACGAGCAGTTGCCGCCGTGCCCGCTGATCGCGTAGAAACGGTCCGCGCCGCGCGCGACCAGATTTGCGATCACGGCGAGGATGAAGTCCTCGAACACACGCCCGCCCACGTTGAACGTCCCGGCGAACTCGCGGCGGTGCGTGCTGACGCCGTAGGGCAGGGTGGGCAGCATCTCGGCTTCGTCGGGGATCGCCTCGACCACGCCGCGCGTGATGGCGCCGATGATGACGGTGTCCGTGTTCATCGGCAGGTGGTAGGCGTGCTGCTCGGTGTGGCCGCAGGGGATGAGGATCACGCGGTCGGGCGAGGCGGCGAGGGGCCGGGACGGCAGGTCCGCGCCCTCCAACCGCAGCTGGTGAACGCCCAGCACGTCAATGTCCTCCGCGCCGCCGTGCACGGCGACCAGCCGGGTGAAGCCCTCCTCGTGCGGCCCGCCGAAAATCCCGGCGACGACGCGGCGCAGCAGGTCGGTTCCCACGTCGACCGCGCTGCCTGCCCAGCCGTAAGGCAGCGCGGGCAGCAGGCAGTAATTCTCGGACGACAGCGCCCCGGCGATGGCCGCCGCATTGTAACCGTCGCCCAGCGGCAGCACGAGCGGGATGTGGCGCGGCAGGTCGGCGACCTCCGGCCAGGTCAATTCCTCATAGCGGATTACGTCGATCATCGGACACCATCCTACAGCAGATGCCAGTCAAGGAAGCGCTCCATGCGCGCCTGAAAGTCGAGCCAGTTCGCGCGGTGCAGGATGCCGTGTGCGTCTTCAGGGTAGGTTTTGTACTCGAACGGCTTGTCGTGGCGTTTCAGCGCCTCGACCAGTTCCTCGGATTGCAGCGGATGCACGATCTCGTCCTTCAGCCCGTGCACGATCAGCAGCGGCTTCTGGATGTTCGCGGCCTGCCACACGGGCGATCCGGCGCGGTAGGCGGCGCGGTTCAGCGACGGGTGCTTCATCATGCGTTCGAGGTCCTCGCGCCCCCCCTGATCGCCCTCCGCCCACGAGGTCAGGATATTACAATCGCCATACTTGGCGACCCCGCAGGCAAAGCGGTATTCCGGGTCACAGGCCAGCGCGGCGACGGCCATGTAGCTGCCATAGCTCGCCCCGAAAATGGCGATGCGGGCCGGGTCGACGCTCCCCATATCGGCCAGATAGTCCGCCCCGTGCAGACAGTCCTTCAGGTCGTCCACGCCCCACACGTCGAAATTCGCGCGGGTGAACTCGATGCCGTAGCCGGTGCTGCCCCGGAAGTTGGGCGCGAGCCACGTATAGCCCTTCGCGACGTAGTACTGCGCCACGAGGTCGAACTCCAGCACGTACTGGCTGGTCGGGCCGCCGTGCGGGTAGAGGATCGCCGCGCCGTTCGGCTCGGCGGGGCGGTATAAGAAGGCCGGGATGGTGAGCCCGTCGAAGCTGGTGTAGCTGACCCGCTCCGGCGTGACGAGGGTTAAACCGTCGAGCGCCGGAGGCCCGGCGAACGTTAACTGCTCGGCTCGCCCGGAAGCAGGATCCAACCGGTACAATTCGGGCGGATGCGACGGATCCTCATATTCAAACGTAATCGTGTCCGCGTCGAGCCACCGGGGCCGGTTGTGGACGCCGTACGCGGCCCGCACATCGCTCACCGCCCCACTTCCCGCGTCCACCGTCACGATGTCGAACGCACCATTATGATTGATGATGCAGAGCACCTGGCGGCCATCCGGCGACCATGCGGGATGCGAAAGGTCGTGTTCCGCGCGGGTGATGCGCTGCTCGGACCCGGTCGCCACGTCGAAAACATAAAGCTCATAGTACCCCGACCGGTCGGAGATGTACGCCAGCCGCGATCCATCGGGCGACCAGCACGGCTGGCGATTGTTGCGGGCAGGCGTGTCCGTCACCGGGCGCACATCGCCCGAATCGAGGTCGGCGAGCATGATGTCGGTCTGCGTCAGGTCGTCTAGCGGCTGGTGGACGTACGCGACGTAGCGCCCGGCGGGGCTGGGAGTGGGGCTGAGGTCGTGTCCCGGCCCGACGCTGACCGGGCGCGGCCAGCTTCCCTCCTGGTCGGTCATGAGGATACGGCTGCGCTCGCGGTGATGGACCGTCACGAGCAGGCCACTACCGTCGGGCAGCCAGCGGGGCGACGCGCCGCCCGTCGTGAAGTCCGTAATCTTGCGGGGCGCGCCCCCGCTCGCCGGGACGACCCAGGCGTGCCCCTCATTCGCATAGGCCAGCCACGCGCCGTCCGGCGACCACTGCGGCGGATCGTCCGCCCAGTAAGGCAGCACCTCGCGGTCGAAGGTGATCGGGCGCGGCCAACCGCCCCCGGCATCCATCACATAGACGTTCGAATGATCGTCGCGGTCCCAGATGAACGCGATGCGTCCGCCATCGGGCGACGGCGTGTGATCCCGCACCCGGCCCAGCGTGGCGGCGGCCATCATCGGCAGGGTCCAGCCGTCGGGCGGTTCGAGGTCGGGGCGCGGTGTGGCGGGCCAGTGATTGCGCTCGTATTTGGCCGCAAGCTGGTCTTTCGGATCGCCGGGCATCAGTTATCCAATCTATAAACAGAGTAATCGCCCTCACAGGGGCTTCCCCAGCAGAAGTGCATTTCCAGCGACGTGAGGTCCATGATCAGCGAGGCGATGGTCTTCTGGCGGTCGAGCGGGCTGTCCTCCGGCTCGCTATGCGAGCAAATGCTGTTCGGGTAGTTCGTGTGGTCGCGCAGAATCCCCTTGAGCGTGTCGACGGTGTGCTGGCGCTGGTTGCGCAGCAGGCGCACCGCCCGGTTGACGCGCACCCGCGAGCCGATCAGGTCCTCGGTGCCATCCTCGACCCCCTTCATGCGGCGCGTCAGGTAGTTGTTGGTGTGCGCCAGATAGCCGTCCATGCCGTAGATGGTGGCGAAACACTTGGCCGACACCTCGATGTTGTAGATTTCGCCGCTGCTGTGCGCGATCAGGTGGTTGTACCCGGCGGCCCGCTGCCGCCTGATCACGGCGCGGATGGCCTCCGAAAGCTGGGAGGCCCCCAGCACCGCCCGCGACACGAAAATCCGCGGGATGCCGACCCGCACATCATCGGGGTAGACGGTGTCGCAGCACTGGGCGATGCCCGCCGCGTTGAAGCCGATGTTAGGCAGCAGCCCGCCGTACGTCATGGCGAGAAACGGCGGCTCGTCGTCCGGGGTGGCGTGAATGAGATAAGTGTTTTCCTCATCCTCCGGCAGCCAGTCCTCATTGTGCCCGGCGAATACGTGGCCGTCGGCGGTGCGTTCGCCGCTCACCGCGAGGCTGGCGCAGCCCAGATGCAGCGCATCGGAGGTGATGGCCTCCATGCAGTTGAGCACCATCAGGTCGTCGAAGTCGACGCCGGAGGCCTCCGCAATGCCCTCCAGCTCCTCGACGTACCGGGGGGTGTGCTCCTCGGCGAAGGGGTAATACTTTTTCGCCTGAAGCACGGCGTCCTCCCATGTCAGGCGCAGTTGATCGTAGGCCGTTTCAAAGGTCTGGCGGTAGACGGCGAGCATACGATGAATTTCAGGCGCAGCCCCCTCGCCGATCTGCTGCCCCATCGCCCGGTGGCCGCCTTTGACGTGGACGAGTTTTATGTCTGGCATTGTAATCCTCAAGCAGGTACGGGGTGGGAAGATAGGTGCTGTGTATTAGTATACGCCAGTTTTCCGGGAAAATGATGACAGATTGACGTATCCCCGGCATCTACCAGCACGGTGAATCAGTGGCTGCAGCCCCGCGCTTCGCTGGTGTGTGTGCGACCGGCAAGTCCACTGCGCGAGTCTCATATTTGTTTCTCTCAGCAATGCCGGATCGCTCTTGATGGCCGGGTTGTGCAGGATATTTTGCGCTCCCAATGCTTAATATCCCGGATCGATACCCAGGCCAGCCTGCCGCGCCATGACGATGGCTTGTGCGCGGTCTGCGACCTCCAGTTTGTTGAAGATGTTCGAGATGTGATTGCTGACCGTCTTGGGGCTGATGTGCAGCCTCGACGCGATCGCCTGGTTGTTCATCCCCCGCGCGATGAGGGCCAGCACCTCGCGCTCGCGGTCGGTGAGGTCGGGGAAGGGGCGTTTGATAGTGGGGGCGGCCAGCGGGTCCGCGTCCTGAAAAAACGTCGTCAGCCGCCCGGCAATGGCCGCGCCGAACAGCGCCTCGCCCCGCGCCGCCGCCTCGACGGACTTGATGACCTCGGCCTTGTCCGCGCCCTTCAGCACGTAGCCGCGCGCCCCGGCGCGCATGGCGGCCAGCAGCGACTCGTCCTCCTCCAGCATGGTCAGCATCACGACGTTGACCTCCGGCGCCTGCTCGAGGATGCGCTGCGTGGCCTCGATGCCGTTCATGTCGGGCATCATGATGTCCATCAGCACCACGTCCGGCGTCAGTTCAATGGCCTGTTCCACCGTCTCGCGCCCGGTCGCGGCCTGCCCGACAACTTCGACGTTGGTTTCGGACTTGAGCAGTTCGGCCAGCCCTTCCCGGAAGATCGTGTGGTCGTCGGCAATTAATACCCGGATCATATTTTCCCGCTCCTCCGGCGATTACCTGACATACGAAAGTGGCAGATCAGCCGTGACGCAGGTCCCGCCGCCCGCGCTCACGACGTTCAGGTGCCCGCCCAGTTCTTCGGCTCGCTCGCGCATCGAGTTCAGGCCGACCCCCGCCCGCGCGTCCGGCGGAAGCCCTTTTCCGTCGTCCTGCACCTTAACCCGCAGGCGCGCCGGGTTCTCGCAGATGGCTAATGAGATGGTGCAGGTGCGCGCACCGGCGTGGCGGATCACGTTCGTGGCCGCCTCTGTCACGATCCGGTAGGCCGCGACCTCCACGGCAGCAGGTAGGGATTCCAGCCCTGGGCCGGACGCCGCAAACTCGACGCGCAGCCCACCGTGTGCGCGGTGCGTGGTGGCGATGTGCGTTTCGAGCGCGCCGACCAGCCCCAGCTCGTCCAGCGCCGGTGGGCGAAGGTCATAGACGAGGCGGCGGATGTCCCCGACGAGGTCTCTGGTCTGTCGTTTGAGGGCGTGCAGCACCTCGCTCGCCGCCGCCGGGTCATCCTCGATCAGGTCGAGGGCCGCATCGAGCCTGAAGGTCTGGCTGGCGAGCGTCGGCCCCAGCCCATCGTGCAGATCGCGCCGCAAGCGCCGCCGTTCCTCCTCACGCGCGGTGACGATGCGCTCCCGCGAGCGCTGGAGATCATCCATCAGCCGCACGGCGTACACCACCGCACCTGCGTGGCGGGTGATGTCCTCAAGAAGCTGGAGGTCTTTCGGCGTGAGCGTCTCGCCGGGGGAGCGGGGGCTGACGCTTAGCTGGCCGACGACCTGACTCTGGTGCACGATGTCCAGCGTGTGGATGGCCGTTACCGGCCTCCCGTATTCAGCCTGCGTGGCGAACGCCCCATCTTTGCTCAGCCGGATGGCCGCGTAAGGCAGCTTCAACGCGGTGGCAACCGTCTCCACGATGTCGTTCAGCAGCGCTTCCGGCGCAGCCGACGACTGGAGCTTGCGGCCCAGGTTGGAGAGCACGGCGTAGGGGTCATCCCGCTCGCCGTACATCAGGCGGTTGACGACCCGTTGAAGCCACTCCCGCAGCGGCTGGAACAGCACGGCCACCCCGCCCGTCGCCAGCAGCGCCAGGATCAGATTGCCGCGCGCCTGAAACAGCGCGCCGAGCATCCCCACGATCAGGACGTACATGGCGGCGATGATGATCGTAAGCGAGCTGTATACCACTGCCCGGTTGACGATCACGTCGATGTCCCACAGGCGGTGGCGCAGGATGGCGGCTGCCAGTGATATGGGGATGAGCAGGCCGACCACTGCCATCATGTTTGAGGTGAAGAGCATCTCGCCCAGGGCGATCTGCGGCATCTGCCACAGGCCGATGGCGATGGCGACGACCAGGGCAAATGAAACGACGATCAGCCGGATCTGCTGGCGGCTGACCGCGTCATCCGTGCCCCGGTAGTTGGAAACAAGCGCCAGCAGCCCCAGCAGCAGGTAGGCGGCGACGGTCAGATTCTGATCGAGGCCGGTGCGGTCCAGCCAGTCTAGGGGGCCCGTCGCGGCGATGCCCGCCCCGGCAACCGCCAGAGCGTGCAGGAGGAATGGCGCTGCGTAAACCGCCGGGATCAGCCAGCGCCGGTCCCTGAGGATGCGATGTGGCTGAGGGAAGATCAACGCGAAGTGCAGGAAGGCGGCGAAGATCAGCAGATAAACGCCGCGGGTCGTGATCCAGTACAGCCAGAAACCCGCCGGGTGCACGAGGTCGCCGACCTGCAAGCCGAGCGACCACGTCGTTGCTCCCATCATGCTTGAACTGCTGAGGAAGAGAACGCGGGCGGCGGGTTCGTGCGGGCGTTTCAGCAGGACGAACGACGTAAGTCCCAGCGACGCGAGCGCGAAGGCGACTGCGCCCCAGTCCTGCCTGAGATTCGCCCCCAGCGGGTAGGGCCGCAGCACCACCTCGATCTGCTGCAAATCGCCGCCACGCAGCACCGCGTAGGTGACGGTATCCCCGGCCCGCCAATGAGGCCGCTCCGGGGGCGCGCAAAAAGGACGCCAGCAGGCCAGCGCCCCTGCCCAGTTTTCGAGGGGCCGCCCGGCAGCGGCCACCACCACGTCGCCGGGGTGCAGGCCGCCAGCCTCGCCGACCAGCGGCGTGACGATCACGCCGTCTGCCGTGTAGACGTTCGCGCCCGGCTGAAGGCGCGCGCCGTCGGAGGGGCGCGCCAGTCGCAGCCCCAGAAAGGCCCCGAAGAGGGTCAGGTTGACGACGGCTGCCAGCAGAACGAGGGCTGCCGGGCGGTTGAAGGCTCGGTTCATCGGGTTCGAGGGTGCTCGCGGTCGATGCTCAATGATAGGCCATCGACGCGAATCGCGCATCCGGCGTGCCGCTGCCGTCAAATGACCTCCGGCTCGGCCCCCGCCGGTGACGGCGACCGCTCAAACAAGCGGACCGTTTGCCGGGCCAGGTTGACCAGCGTGCCTGCAACCCCGAACAGGATGACGGCCAGCACCGGGTGAAGCGCCGCCACGAACGGGGCTTCGCCCCGCAGGAACACGACGACATCGGCCAGCAGGATATAAATGACAAAGTTGAGCCACGTCAGCGGCTTGACGGGGCGCGCCATCCGCCCTGTGTAGGCCAGAATCACCATCAGCAGGGCGAACAGCCCGAGGCCATGCCCCAGCCCGACGTGTACATTCCAGCTTGACCGCCCGCCGAGCAAGCTCAACCCGACGAAGAACACCTGTGTCAGAATCCCGATCAGAAACAGCGCTGCCAGCACGAGATAGCTGTACCGTGATGCCTTTTGCACCATGTTGATCCCCCTCTACGGCTGTACGACTGACGTTTGCCTGCGTTGACTGTCCACCTGCCGCCCGGCAGAAACGCCCTCAGCCTGAAACCATGATCAGCGTTCGGGCGATGCGCCCCATGTTGAGCGGCAGCTGGCGCCACGTATCGCCGTAGTCCGTCGAGCGCCAGATATCGCTGTTGCCGAGCCCGGCGTATATAAGGCCGGGCGTCTGCCCGTCTGTGAGCAGCGCATATGGCATGTGATCGAGCGGCTGCGGAAGCCCGTCGCCGAGCTTCTCCCACGGCGCGCCGCCTGCGGAACGATAGATGTGGGCCTCAGCGGGTTTGTCGCCGTGCGCCTTGAACGGCCCCGGCGCCGCAGAGAAGTACCACACCTCCGGGCGCACCGGGTCAGCGGCCACTGCCCACCCGTAGCGCCGGTCGAGGCCCTGCCGGGGCTTCGACCACGTCCGCCCGCCGTCGCGGCTGACGGCAGCGCCGCCTCCTCCACCCTCGTAGGCCCACTGACCGCTGGTCGGGTGAAACGTCATCGTGTGGCAGTCTCTCAGCGCGCCCTTGCGGTGGCGCGACCACGTCTCGCCGCCATCCTCGCTCCGGAGCACCGCGCCGAACTCCACGCCGGCCAGCACCACAGCCGGATCGGCGGGCGAGAGAGCGATAGCCTGCACGTACTCAGCGCCCGGCTCCGCAGGGGTGAACCACCACCAGCGCCGCATCCGGCGAAACGACGCCATCTCCTGCCAGCTATCCCCACCATCGCGCGAGACGTACAGACCTGGCGGCTTCGTTCCAGCGTAGATCACTTTGGGTTGGATGGGGCTGGCTGCCAGCGCCCGGATTCGCCGGTTTGCCAACCCTGCCTGATGCCAGTTCTCTCCCCCATCGTCCGAGCGCATAACGCCCTGCTCGTCTGTCCCTGCGTAAACGGTCGCGGGGTTGAGCGGATCGGCGGCGAGGCAGCGCACGTCCGCGCCTTCCAGCCGCCGTGTGACCGACCACTCGCCGGAGGGCGTGCAGGTGGCCCGCGCGATGCCGCTGCCCGTCGTCGCGATGAATGTCTGCCCGTCGTTCATTCGGCTATCCCTGCCTGGCCGCTTGCAGCGATCGGCGGCCCCACAACGCCATCCCGGCTGACACGATCGCCCCCAGCCCGACGGCGACGATCCCCCAGTCGATGATGTCTGCCAGCGGCGCACCGGTCTGGCAGGGCGTCGGGCACAGGAAAAGGACCGTGCTGACGCCCAGCGCCAGCGCGATGAGGTTGCATACCAGCATGGCGATCAACCCGCCGCGCCTGCCCTGCCCGGCGGCCAGCAGCCCCCATATCCACGCGCCGAAGATGAAGAAGGTGACGACCACGTACGGGGCGGTGAAGGGCATAACCGCGTCGACCGCCTCGAATTCCAGCGAGACGTACCGGAAGTCGAGGGCGATCCGTTCGAGGAACAACAGTAAAGTGACCGTCGAGAGTGTGACCGCCGTTCCGGTGCGTTGAAGCCAGTTGCTCATCCCCCTCCATCCTTTCCTGACAGGCGGTTTGATCCCATCTGAATCTGAGTTGGCCGTGTTATGCGCCGCCGGGTCAGGCGGCAGCCTCACCGTATCACGTGGTCGTTCCCGCTGTCATGGGGGCTGGCTCCTATTCAGGTCGGGAGATTTTCCCTGCCGCCGACCTGCCAGGCGAGAAAAAGGGCCCTCGTTTGAGAGCCCTTTAGACGTGCTGTGCGGGTCGATTGACGCATCGACCGGCGTTTGCGGCGACGCTCG
>CAZWUX010000132.1:0-11225 GCA_964637665.1 uncultured Anaerolineae bacterium | reverse complement strand
CTGCTGATCGGCGTCACGATGTCGCTCGCGCTGGTGCTGCTCGTGCTGGTGTGAGGGGCGGCGGTACGATTTCTGGCTTGCAGGTGAATGATTTGCCTGTGAGTTGCTTTTAGCTCAGAACCCCACCCTTAATCCCTCCCCTTGCAAGGGGAGGGAAATCCGAGCGTAGCGAGGATGGGTGGGGTTTTCGCCCAATATCCGCACTTCTACACCCCCGGCAAAAAGCAATGCACATAGGGTAGTAGACAGGGTCGCTACCAGTGGACGACCTCGATGGCGTGGTCGATCACGTCGAGGTCGGGGCGGTGGTGCTCGATCCACCCGGCGACGGCCTCCAGCACCTGCTCGGCGTGCGCGGGAGAGGTCGACACGACGGCCACGCCCAGCGTCGCGGACTGCCACACGTCGTGCAGGTCGACCTCCCCGCAGGAGACGTTGAACTGCTTATGCAGGCGCGCCTTCAGCCCCTTGATGATGCTGCGCTTCTGCTTGAGGGAATGCACGCCGGGCAGGTGAAGCTCGATGATGCAGGTTCCGATGATCATGCATGGATTGTATCCGACATGAGTGCAGAGTGCAGGGGCAAAACCAAAGGTTTTGGGCAAACCTGTGGTTTGCCTGGGAATTCGCAAAGCGAACTTAACGTGCCAGGAGCCAGGTACGAATCCGGCGACAGAAGCCGGCGGCGTGCGGCCCGGTCGGGGTGTTAGAACTGCATCGCGGCTCTACACCGCAACCCGGCCCGGTTTTGTGTGTTTCTACTGGTGCGGCGGACCGGAGAGGGGAGCGCGTCGAGCCGGGCGTCCGCGTTTGCCCCACAGGGAAAAGCCCTGATGGAGCCACACGCAAACTCACACGGGTTTGATTTACTTATTTACTCACTCACAGTTTAAAGGAGAGGTACGAGCATGTTGATGGATCGAATCATGGGGGCGTTTACGTTCAAGCAGGGGGTCTACGCCGAGGTCGAGCACGACGAAAGCTTCACCGGCACGGCGTGGACCATCGTCGTCGTCGTGTCGGCGCTGGCCGCGCTGGGCGCGTACACGACGGCGGGCAGCATCGGCGGCTGGCTGATCGGCACCATCGTCACGCTGATTTTCGCCGTCATCGGGTTCGCGCTGGCGGCGGTGGTCATCAACTTCGTCGGCAAGCAGTTGTTCAGCGCCGACGTGTCGTTCGAGGAACTCGTACGGGTGATGGGGCTGGCTTACGTATGGCGCATCGTCGGCGTGCTCGGCATCCTGGGGTTCCTGCCCGTGCTGGCCTGCCTCGTCGCGCCGCTGCGGCTCGTCGCGGCGATCCTCGCGCTCGTGGCGTGGTTCATCGCGGTCAAGGAAGCGCTCGACCTCGACTGGGGGCCGACCATCGTCACGGTGGTCGTCGGGTGGATCGTGCTGCTCGCCGTGCAGCTCATCGCGGGTGGCATCCTCGCCGCGCTCGGCATCGCGGCTGGCGCGGCGGCGAACGCGCTCGGCGGGTAGTTCTCCGCGCCACGTCTATCTGCGTTTTTTTGCGCCCGGCTGTGCAGCTCGCAAGCCGGGCGTTTTTTTGTGGATGCATCGCACTGGGCCGGAGGGCGGCGGAGGGCGGCACGGAGCGAACGGTCGGCAAAGCGGGCGCTGTGATGTGCATCCCGACCCCGGCGGGGTGGCGGTGGTTGATCTGCCGGGGTTCCGGCGATCCGCCCGGTGAGTGGATCGCCCGGTGGTGATCGATCTGAATACAATAGAGATGGTATGGGAAACGCTCCGCGTTTCCCAACTGGGAGAAAGCGCAGCTTTCTCCATATTGCGGGGCGGGAGGTGAGAATGGGAGCGAAGGCGGACGCGTACCGTGCGGCGCTGGAGGCGCTCGACGAGTGGGAGCCGTACCTGATGGCGGAATCGGGGCTGCCGGGGCCGCGTGGCAACCTCGAACTCGTGCAGGCCGCTGCCGACGCAGGCGATGAGGCGCGATTCAGGCATTTTCTAGAGGCGTATGGACCGGAGGACGCGCCGACGAACACGCCGGGAGAGCTAGTGGCGGTATGTGGGGTCGTGGGGCTGGGAAGGCTGATGGCGGAGGGGAGGCTCGACCTGATGGAGCGCGTGAGGGCGTGCGCCAACGATCCGCGCTGGCGGATGCGGGAGGGCGTCGCGATGGCGCTTCAGAGGCTGGGGGAGCGTGACATGGACCGGCTGCTCGAAGAGATGGCCGATTGGGGGGACGGAACCCTGTTGGAGAGGAGGGCGGCGGCTGCCGGGCTGTGCGAGCCCCGCTTGCTGGATGAGGAGAGGCACGCGAGGAAAACGCTGGCGCTGCTGGATGCGATCATGGAGTCGGTGGGGAGGGAGGAAGACCGGCGAAGTGAGGACTTCAAGGCGCTGCGCAAAGGGCTGGGGTATGCGTGGAGTGTCGCCGTCGTGGCGCTGCCGGAGACGGGCAAGGCACTGATAGAGAAGTGGCTCGACAGCCCGGATAAGGACATCCGGTGGATCGTGAAGCAGAATCTACGCAAGGCGCGGATAGAGCGAATGGATGCGGAATGGGCCGCGGGCTGCCTCGCGCGGTTAGGGTGACCGGCGGGCGGTGGAGCCGTCACCAGGTCTCGGCCTCGGCGCGGATGTAGTGCGCCCAGTAGCCCTTATACGCGCCGTAGCGCTCGGCGATTTGCTGCACGTCGCGCCGGGTCAGGGTGCGCCCGTAGAGCGTCGACGCGGCCCGGATGAGGCGATCTTCGGGCGCTTCCAGCCGCTCGGTGCGGCCCAGCCCCCGGATCAGCACGAAGGCGGCGGCCCACTCACCGATGCCGGTGATGGCGAGCAGCCAGTCTTTCACTGCGTCGTAGTCCGCGGAGCGCAGCCAGCCCTCGTCCGCCCCGGAGAAGGCCTCCGCCGCAGCGGCCAGATAGCGGGCGCGCTGCTCAGCGCCGATCCACTGCCGCAGGCGCGCCGATCCGGCGTCGGCGAGCGTGGTGGGCGTGGGGAAGGCAGCATAGGTCGTGCCTGCCACCGTCAGCGTCGCGCCGCAGGCTTCGATCAGGCGGGCCTTGAGCGTCCAGGCGGCGGGGATGGAATTGCGGGCGGAGAGGATGGCCCAGGCGGCGTTCTCGAATGGGGTGATGAACTTCACCTGATGATAGCCGTACCAGCTTTCCATGACGGGCGTAAAGGCGTCGTCATCCCGCGCGATGGCATAGAATGGCGTGAGGTCGTCCGGCAGACTGAGGAAAAAGGTGATGCGATCCTCGGCCTGGGCCACCAGCGCATCGTCGAGAGGTGATGGGGAGAACAGACGGTAGCGGACACCGGCGTCGGCGGCGGTGATGTGGAATGCCACCGGCCCGTCGCCCAGTATGACGGCCTTCGTAAAGCCCTGCGCGCTGAGCGTCTGATCGCCCTCCGCCGGGGTGAAGTGATCCATAAAACGCAGGGTGTGGGAAAAATCGAATGGGGCATGGGCGGCAAGCGCGCCCTCTGCCGTGTGTAATGCTGTCTCCGTCACAGGTTTGTGCCTCCCTCAGCCGTCAGGCGACGTGGTGGGTCAGCTTGAGCAGTGCGGCCTCGATCCTCCGTCAGGGGTGGGCATGAACTGGCGCGCGTCTGATGCCGAAAGGGGCGCGATCTTCGCCAAGCTCAACTTCGGCAGCCGCCGGATCGTTCGACAGGATCAAAATCCATTGAAAACCGCGAACCTCCGGTGGATGGGCAGAGACAACGCGGAACCCGGCATCGTGTATCGTTTCCAGCAGCCACGGTCGATCAAAAATCACGGCGTTAGAGGGGTCAACCGGATTGATATAGAGAGCGTTCTGGAAGTCCTGCATCATCGGGAAGTACCGTTTATCGAACAGGAACCACGTGGAAAAGAGCAGTGCGTTTGGCCGCAGTATCCGGCTGATTTCGTCGAGATAGAACGTTACGCTCTCCTCCAGTATGTGCGTAAACACGCTCCAGGCGATCGCCAGTGTGAACTGCTCGTCGTCAACCGGGAATGGCAGATGAGGTTTTTTCCCCTGCGGATTAAAGCCAGCGTTGTATACGTCATGATGGATAAAGCTAAAATTCCGATCGTATGGGGCCAGATGTTTTTTACACCAGTTAACCATCCCCCTGTGTAAATCGATCCCGACATACCGCTCAGGACGCGGTTTCTGCTGAATCAACTGGCGAGCAAGCCTGCCGCAGCCACAGCCAAAGTCAAAAACCCGTTTGAAGTACATTGCATCGATATCGGGCAGAATGATCTTGCCCGTTGGGTTGTCGAATTGAGAAACGTCCTCCGGGCCGACGAGCCGTCGCAGCTGTAAAGGTGGCAGCGGCAATTGGTTTTCGTTGGGCACTGTTTCGTCTTCCTATGCAGAGTTTCCCCTCACGATGCATACGAGACTCATTATAGCAGCGGCCTTTCGTTCCAAACATTATGGCGTTATGTTCCGTGCCAGCGCTCGATGGATAAACGAAAGCTCTGCCCGATCTTTAGCTTCCCTTTTTGGTGAAACGCGTACATAATAAGGGAGGGTAATTGAGCGAATCTGACTCACCTCGAGAAGCCAGGATAGAGAGGGATGAACACTGGTATTGAGTTCCAGATTGGGGACCGGGTTGTCGCGAACACGTCCAGCTTCGGCAAAGTAACAGGTACGATCGTCGACATTGTCCTCGGCAGCTACCTCCACATTCGTAGCGATGCTGATAACCGCATCATCGGCATACATGCAGACGCATGTCGCTGTCATAACGAAGACCGACAACGCAGCCATAACAAATAGATAGACTGGCAACCGGATCAACACACGCGCTCCGGGCGGAGGAAAAGAGCACCGCACCGGATCTGATCGTGCGCCCTGCGGGCAGGGTGGGACTAATGTACCCTCTCGCCGGGGCTTAGAATGCGCCATAATAAACATCCGGACCATATGAACGACTCGGACAGGTCCGACGAGCTAAAGAGGCGCAGGGGATGAACGCCTACATCGAGTTCCGGGTGGGGGACCGGGTCGTAGCGGAAACGGCGAGCTTTGGCCGCGTGACAGGCCGCATCGTGAAGATCGTCTTCGGGGATTACCTGCACATACGCTCCGAGACGAACGGCTACGTATACGGCGTGCATGAGAGCGCATGTCGCCGGGCGACCGAGTTCTACCCCACCCACCGAGAGGAGAGCGAAAACGAGAAGCCGCTCAAACGGTTTCTGCGTATTTCGGCGGAGTTCCGGTAATGGCGTGAGGTCACCCGCTTACATGGGGGCGGGACGAGCTTCAGGCCGGATACGGCTCCGTGAGGGCGCAAAACGGCTGGTGTCTTGTAATGAGACGCCAGCCGTTTTTCTGTGTGACTTTAGCCCTCGATCCCGGCGGCGGATGGGCGCGAGGCAGCGGTCCGCTGGTCAGCGGGGCGGGGCTGTACTATGATCGCGCTGGCGGGCCTCTACGAGCGGTTTTCTTCAGCAGGAGCGGATCATGCCGGGCGGGGAAATCCTTCAGTCGAATCTCAACGCGGGCGGCGCAGACCGGAAACGCGAGTTTCCGCGTGTGCTCATCCCGCTGGCGGCGCTGATCGCCCTCGCGCTGCTGACCGTGGGAAACTACGTGTACTTTTCCAGCGGGATGGTACGCGACGACGACTACACCGAGCGCGATTATATGAACCTGTGGGCGGGGGGCCGGGCCGTGCTCGACGGGGCCGATCCGCACGACGAGGCCGTGTGGATCCCGCTGCGAAAAAGCTACGGGGCTGAGTGGGAGGCCAACCTCGTCGCGCCGCACCCGCTGTGGACGTACATCCTCGTCGCGCCGCTGGCGACCATCACCGTCCCGGTTTCCGTCGCGCTGTGGCTGACCTTCAGCGAGATGGCGTTGTTCGGCAGCCTGTATCTGCTGTTCGTCGTATACGGGAAGTTCAAGCCGGGGCTGATCGACTTCGCGCTCATTCTGCTCGGCGCGCTGCTGACGCGGTGGATGATGCTCGTGTTCCACAACGGCCAGATGAGCCCGCTGCTGCTGCTGATCGTCACGCTGTTCGTCGTGCTTATGACGCGGGGAAAACCTTTCTGGGAGGGGTTCGCGCTGGCGTTCGTCGCGCTGAAACCCTCCCCCTTCCTGCTGTTCGTCCCGCTGATCGGGGTGTGGTTGATCGTAAACCGGCGGTGGCGGGCGATCATGGGCGGGCTGGTGGCGTTCGGGGCGCTGGCGGGCAGCGCCCTCGTGGTGCGCCCGGACTGGTACACAGAATGGCTGGCTATCCGGCGGGTGACGGCGGTGACGATCAGGACGCCGACGATGTGGGGGATCGTGACCGACATCTGGCCGGATTACGGTTTGCTCATCGGGCTGATCCTCGTGGTGGTCGTGATGGTGGGGTTGGGAATCTGGTTTGCGCAACGGCGGCTTGGGGCCGCCGATGCGACGGCGGTGGCGCTGTGTGCGTCGCTGGCGGTGACGCCCTACATCTGGCCCTACGATCACCTGCTGCTGCTGCTTTCGCTGGCCGTGATCTACCTTCGCTTTCACCGGTCGAGCGGATGGGCGGCCAATCTGGCGTGGCTGGGGGCCTGCCTCGCGCTGCCGTGGTTCTTGTTCTGGCTCGCGTACCAGCGCGGGGTCGATACGATGACCGTGCTCGTGCCGGTGGCGGTTGGGACGCTGTACGTGGCGACGATCGGGCGCAAGAAGAACCCGGCACAAATTAGCAATCGTCCACACTGGCAGAGGGTCGCTCGGTGAGGCAGAGGGTCGGGGAACACATCACCCGCCCGGCCAGCCGACCGTCGCCGCGAACACAAACGCCCGGCTCCGGGGCCAAGAGCCCGTCATTCCCCTTAACCATAAGCGCACTGACCGGCTGACCGGCTGATAGAAGGCGCCAACGACCCTCAGCCCACGCCGGGTGTCCACGCGCCTGCCGCGCGCAGCAGATCGGCGAAGTCGTCGTGCGGAGCGCCCGCCTCGACGGGCGGCAGGTGGCGGTGGAACGACTCGGTCGTGCGCAGCGCCTCGCGGATCGACTCGCCGGGGTGGTTGCGGAGAAACAACGCGTGCTGGCTGACATGGCATAGAGCCGCCGCCTCCTTCGCGTGGAGCCAGGGGCGGACATCGAGCACCAAGTGAGCCGGATCGCTGACGTTCCACAGGTGATCCTCGATGCCGGGGACCTCGGCTGCGAACGAGTACACGAGGGGGGGATGGGCGCTGTGATGGGCAGCCAGCATGACCGCCTCGTGGACGAGACGGTGCGCGGGATGCCCGTACTCGCCATCGCGGCCATGCGTGATGAGCACATCGGCCCCCGTGTCGCGGATCATGGCTCGAATCTGTGCGGCCAGGGTGGTGAGGTCGGCCTCGAAGGCGAAAAGCTCGTCGTCCGGGCCGATGAGGGGATCAACGTATCCGAGAAAGCTGACACTCGCCGCGCCGAGGGCCTCCGCCGCACAGCGCATCTCGGCCTCGCGGGCCGGGCCGATCTCGGCGCGGATGGCGACGGGCGGATCGCCAAGCTCGCCGCCCTCGCCGCGCGTCGCGCAGACGAGGTGAACGGCCATCCCCTGCCCGGCGAGCAGGGCGAGCGTCCCGCCGGTGAGCATCGTCTCGTCGTCGGGGTGAGCGCCGATTACCAGTATGGATTTCATGCTGCGAAGGGGTCCTCCCGCTGTCAATTCAGCCGGATTGAATTATACTGAAGAAAAGCGCAGACCGGCTTACCCCGAACGGAAACAGGAGCGTATATGAGCGACCTTCCACAGTACGCACCGGACGCGAGCCACAGCGAACAGGAGCGCATGGAGGGGCTGATCGACTTCCTCAGCGCCTACATCGAGCAGTATCACGGCGGCTCCGTGCGGCTGCTGGGCTACGATGGAAAGACCGTCAGAGTCGAGATGGGCGGGGCGTGCATCGGGTGCCCGCTGTCGCCGCACACGCTGCGCGGCTGGATCGAGGGCACAGTGCGCCAGTTCTTCCCCGACGTAGAGGAGGTCGTCGGCGTCGACGAGGAGACGACGACCTGAGCGCTCTGTAAAGCTGAATTTTGTACCTTCACAAGAACCCCCCGCGATGCTGCGCATCGTCCGCCCCCCGTAGAGAAGCGCGCAGCGCTTCTCACAAGAAGAAAGCTCCGCTTTCTTCACTGCAGGGGGCAAATTCGAGCGTAAGCGAGAATGGGGGGTTCCTGCAAGTGCAAAAACCTGAGCTTGCAGACCGCTAGCCCCCGCCGCCGACCCTGCCCTGCATCCCGCGTGGGGGGTCCGCCAGCCAGCGGCTCGAAATGCCGACCTTCGGCCTTTCGGGCGGGATGATGGGCGGCGGCGGCCCGTAGCGGAAGCGCGGATCGTCCGGCTCGCCCGTCAGCCAGGTGCGGACGAGCAGCTCGCTCTCCTGCTCGATGGTGAGATGCGTCGTGTCGAGCTGGAGCAGGCGTTCGTCCTGAATGACGGCGTACTCGCGGCGCAGGCGGCTCATCATACGGCGGCGGATCGTGTGATCGCGGAAGTGCAGTTCGCTGGCGAGGTGGAGGCGGCGCAGCGCCTCGCCAAGCTCGCAGGCGAGCACGATGATCGTCCCGGTGTCGTTCAACAGGCGGTAGTTCCGAGAATCGAGCAGCGCCGCGCCGGGCACGACAACCACGCTGCGCCGCATCAGCGCCGCGTGGCGGCACAGCTCGTGCTCCAGCGAGCGCAGGCGCGAGTCGCCGTACACCTCGCGGATTTTGGCGATGCTCATCACCTCGCGCAGCTCGATCTCCTCGTCCACGTCGATGATGTCCAGCCCCATCTCGCGGGCGATGTAGCGCCCGATGGTCGTCTTGCCGACGCCGAGAAAGCCGGTCAGGACGAGGTTGTTATATGGCAAGTCGAGCCGGGAGACTTCGGTCAGGTCGAAAGACACCGGGTAACCCCTAGCCGTTGCGCGTCTTGACGCGGTGAGCGGTCAGCCCACCCTGATCGCGGCGCTCGATGGCGACGATCGCCAACTCGCCGGGGTCGCCGAGCGTCGTGACGTGTTCCTGAAGCTGCATACCGAGCGGCTGGCCGAACAGCGCGGCGGCGAGCAGGCCCGTCATGAGCAGAGGAAGCCGCTGGAGCTTGCCGAAGCGCTCGCGGCCTGATCCGGCGAGTGCGACGAACGTCGCGATCGTGCCGAGCAGGGCGACCGTGACGAGGTTCGTGCCGCAGTTGGGGTGAATCGCCAGCCGGTGCTCGCCGCCTCGCATCCGGTTGAGCGCGGCGGTCGCCGCCTGGCGGATGGCCTCCGTATCGACATCGCCGTACAGCCAGAATCCGCCCGCGTCCGAGCGCCCGACCATGCGCAGGTCGGGAATCCGGCGAGACAGAAGGTGAATCGTCGCGTGTTCCAGCCCGTGATTGCGCCGTATCCGGCGGATGACGGGCGTATCAAGCAGCCCTTCGAGCGAATCAAGCAGCGGCGGCTGCGCGGTTTCGGCTTTGTAGTCCATGCAGGTCCCCTAAAAACGTTAGCTTCCACACAGATCGTGATTATAGCGCACTGCCGCGCCAAAGGCCGATTTGTGCATATCGGGCTTCGTGGGGCTTCGCCCCACACCCCACCACCCGCTTACGGAAGCAAGTTTTTGGGGGCTTTGCCCCCAAGCCCCCAAAAGGGGACACAGTCCCCCTTTACCCCGCGTGGTTTGCGGCGCAGAGCGCCGCAAACGGACGAATGAGGCTGCTAATTATGGTTGCAGACATAAATAAGGTTACCTGCTTTGCAGGAATTTAGTCGGCGGCAGGGGCGCGGAGGGCGAACCCGGCGAGGGAGGCGGTGAGCACGACGAGCGCGGCGATTTGCCAGATGCGCAGGCCGGGGCCGATCGTCGGGCTGTCGGCGCGCAGTGGCTCGATCAGCAGGATGCCGGTGCTCAGGGCGAGGGCGACGATCTGGGTCAGGAAGCCCGGTGGGACCGCTGGTGGGGCGTCGCGATGGGCGCGCTGCCTGGCCCTGCCCGACCGTTTGCCGCGAGTGGGTTCGGGGGCGCGGAAGCGCAGGGCGAGCGCCAGAGCCGCCGCGCCGATCAGCGCGAGCAGCAGTGGCACGGGGTGGCGGGGCGCGCCGCCCAGCGTAATGGCCCAGGGCAGCCCGGTTGGCAGGCCGAGCATCCCGCCGCCGAGCAGGTTCGCCAGCCCGATGGCAATCGTCATCGCAGGGATGGCGAGCGCGTAGCTGTCGGCCAGGTCGAGCGGAGGGAGATCGTGGCGGCGCACGGCCCGGACGGCGACGCCGAAGGCTGCCAGCAGGCCGATCCACCAGACCTCCGTGCCCGACGAGAGGGCCAGCACGGCGAATACGGCGCGCGTCGGGGGCGTGATGCGCGTGTAGAGGTCGAGGTGAAACAGCACGAAAGCCAGCCGGGAGGCGATCACCCCGGCGGCGAGCATCGTCAGGCTGAGGTTGTAGATGCGATCCCCGTCGATGCCGCGCCGCGCGCCCTCACGGGAGACGAATTCCAGCGCGATCCACAGCCCGGCGAGCAGGACGAGGCCCGGCGTGCGGATGGTCAGGGGGCCGAGCTGAAGAATGGGCAGCATGGCTCAGCGCCCCACCATTTCGGTAAGTTTCGTGTAAAGCAGAGGCTCGTTGAGGGGGCCGGTGTGCACGTCGACGATGATCCCGCGCGAGTCGACGAAGTAGGTTGTCGGGAAGGCCCGCACGCGGTACAAGCGGGCGGTGTCCTGGCTCGTGTCGAGCACGACGGGATAGGTCATGCCAACCTCGTCGACGAAACTCCCCACGACGCCCGCCCCCTCGCCCACGTCGACGCCCAGCACGACGACCTCGCCACCGAGGTCGTGGTAGGCGGACTCCAGCGCCGGAATCTCGGCGCGGCAGGGTGGGCACCATGTCGCCCAGAAGTTGATGACGACGGGTGTCCCGTGCAGATCGCTCAGGATGAGTGTGTCGCCGTCGAGCGTCTCCAGCGCGAAGTCGGGGGCCTCGCCGCCGACCTCCGCAGAGGGTGCGCTCGCCGTGATAGGGGCCGCTGCCCGGACACGCGTCATGCCGATCCAGCCAGCGCCCAGAGCCACGATGACGGCGGTGAGGATCAACCAGTTGGTTCGAGTTCGGGGCATGGAAAACGAGTTTAACCGTATTCTTCGATGAGGGAGAGCAGCAGTTCGTCGGTAATCATGTTGACCTGCTGTAAGCGGTCGCCCCAATCAAGGGGCGTCCGCAAACTTAGCATCTCGGCGAGCTGGATCACACTCTGGATCAGCAAATCGCGGAAGAAGAG
>CAZWUX010000131.1:0-11247 GCA_964637665.1 uncultured Anaerolineae bacterium | reverse complement strand
ATCACCGCGTGTGTAACCACCCATCGAACCAGAGTCCTCCATGCATCGCTTGTGCCCACTTCTCTTGCCAAAATACGGGCACGTTACTGCTTGCTGGTTGCGACGCAAAAAGCCTCCTTCTCAGTACCCGATATCTCACATACGTGATAATTATTCTCACATCAGTTACTTTAAAGCAAATTGCTTGTGGAGTCAAGAGTGATTGCGCAGAGGCCGGACCACTGAGACACCCCCTGTGCAAGCCGATGCGGCAGATCCAGTCCAGCACTGCGCTGCCGTTCGCCACCTGGGTCGAACAACTCTTCAGGAGAACGATGCACTTGAGAGAAAGGAACCATTGCAGGCCCAGAATCGTCGTTGACAAAGTGCGAGCCTGCGTGGATGATAATTCACGTATGTTAATTATATACTCACATACGTGAAACCACTAACTCGTTCGGGGTTCACATCAGGTTAGAGTGCCGGGCATCCCCTTCTGGCATACCCCGATAAATCGCCTATTGGCACGTAACTTGCAGTTACCTTGCTCTTGTCTGGTGTCTCTCGCGCGTGGAGGGACTCCTCTAGTCAGTCACCCTGTTTCTCGCAATAGAAAGGTCACACAGGTTTCAAGATCACACTGGCGGGTGGATTGGAGAAGTACTGTTGTTCTGCGGGGCGATGGTAGCCAAAAAGAGCGAACGCAGAATGTAAGGCAAGATGATCCTGTGTGGCGCTAGCATATGGCATTAAGCCGAGTGGAGTACAGAAAGTCAAGAACACAGACTCTGTCAAGGCTCAACACGAAAATGCCCTATCGCTTCCGAGCATACCGGCAGGTATACGAGACGCTGTTTGCATGCAGGGGCCGCCATGCAGATCCTCAGATAGACCATAGATGAATATAAGCACCTGTTCATCGACGTAGACCCGCCGCCCGCCAGCACGGTGGCCGACAGCGTCCCGATGTTCCACAGCGTCCGGGCGCGGACCTCGATCGACTGGGTGATGGTCTCCAACCGGACGCCTGCAAGCCCGTTCAGCTTGACGGTCTGGCCAACCTTGACGCCATCGATGGCGCCTTTGCGCATCAGCCTGCGTAAGTACTGGGCGTTGTACCCGGAGTACTCGACGGCGGCATCGATGAGGCGGAGCTTGGCTCTCATGCCGTCGAGTGTCCGCCGACGCAGCATACCCACCTCGCGTTGAGCCAGCCCCCTCTGCAAGCACAAACATGGAAAAACCACCGGGTGTTTCAGGCTGAAGGCCGGGCAGCAGTTGACCGGCGGGAAATGCGCCAAAAAGAGTCCCGCCCGCTTCAGTGCTTCTTGACTATTACAGGCTAATCAAATATCATTGATATGACATCATACGTCATATCTCCTGACCGATATCCATCCTGCGTAACCTGTTTATGGCGGCTTGATTGAATACCAGATACGCGCCGTGCATAACGTCAAACACTCGCCGGAATGCCATTCACCGGACCAGTAACCTTGAAAACGAAAAGGTGAGCTATGAATAGTGTGTCAACGATGCGACTCGACGGTCAGGTAGCGATCGTGACCGGTGGCGGCACAGGGATCGGCGCGGCGACCGCCAGGCTCTTTGCCGAAGTGGGGGCCAGCGTCGTCGTCGCAAACCGGCGCGCGAGCACCGGCGAGGCGGTCGTGAAAGAAATCGAGGCGGCAGGCGGAACCGCGACGTTCATCGCGACGGATGTCAGCGACCCCGCGCAGGTCCGGGCGATGGTCGATCACACGATCGAGCAGTATGGACGGCTGGACATCCTGTTCAACAATGCCGGTCTGGCGATCGTCGCGCCGTTCTGGGAGTTGAGCGATGAGGACTGGCAGTTCGTGGTGGCGGTCAACCTCTCCGGCCATTTTTACTGCGCGAAGTACGCCGTCCCGCACATGATCGAGCAGGGGGGCGGGGCTATCGTCAACATGTCCTCGGTGCTGGGATATGCGACAAATCGCGGAATGACGGCTTACACCTCGACCAAAACCGGCATCGTGGGGATGACAAAGGCGATGGCCCTCGACCTGGCGGATAAGAATATCCGGGTGAACTGCATCGTCCCCGGCAGCATCGATACACCCATGATGTGGGACGGCTACCCTCCCGAAGAATTGAGCCGCATCGAACGGGAAGCAGCCGAAGCCATTCCGGTCGGGCGGGTTGCTCCGCCGGAAGAAATCGCCAGCGCCGTGCTGTTTCTGGTCAGCCCGGCTGCATCGCTCGTGACAGGGACCACGCTCATCGCCGACGGTGCGCTGCTGACCAAGATCGCGACGGAGTATTAAGCCCGACATGGTCATGAAGGGAACGCCGCTGTTCATCGGGATCGATCTGGGGACGCTCGACGTTCGAGGTGTTCTGGTGACGGCCAGCGGGCGGATACTGGCCGAAGAACACCGCGCGCTGGCGGTGCGCCGTCCGGCCTCAGGGCGCAGCGAGCACGATCCAGAACTCGATTGGTGGCAGACGGCGTGCTCGCTCATCCAACAATTGCTGGCGATCAGCGGCGCTCCACCTGCTTCGGTCGGCGGTGTAGGGATCGCGGGGTTGTTCCCCGCTGCATGTTTCCTCGACGAAAAAGGGACGCCCATCGGGAATGCGCTGCTGTACTCAGACAACCTCGCCGAGCACCTGATCGACGAGGTGGCCGAAGCCATCGATCAACCATTAAAGGGGGATGAGACGCTTCCCCGGCTGGTGTGGTTTGCCCGGCAGCGGCCAGCGGTGTTCGAGCGGATCCGGATGGTGCTTACCTCAACCGGGTACATCGTTTACCGGTTGACGGGCCGCTTCACGATGGATCCCCATAATGCCTGCCGTTTTGGGGGCGGGGTTAACCAGGCGCGCACCGGCTGGCAGGCCGATATGCTGGGTAAACTGGGCATCCCTGCTGGTATTCTCCCCCCGGTTTTGTCGTCGATCGAAGTGGCAGGGGGCGTAACGGAAGAAGCGGCGCAGGAGACGGGGCTGGCGCCCGGCACGCCCGTTATCGCCGGTACGACGGACACGCTCGCCGCGCTCGTCGGGAGTGGGGTTCAAGACCTTGGCGAGGCCATGATTTACTACGGCTCGACCTGCACGCTGTCGGTCATTACCGTTCCGTTAGCCCAGGCGATGGCTCAGCCCGCCCGTTTCGGGCCTGATTCCCCTTACCAGCTGGCCGTTTACCTGTCTAGCTCAGGGGCGACGCTTCGCTGGGCGGTGGACCTGTTCACGGCCCTACAGGACGGGACGCTGGAGCCGAAGTCGATCTACGAGAGGCTGGATGAGGCCGCCAGCCGCGTCGCGCCCGGATCGGACAACCTGTTCGTTCTGCCTTACTTTGCCGGACGGTTCTACCCTCACCCGGACAGCCAGGCTCGCGGGCACATCGCGGGCCTGAGTCTGCAACATCACATCGGGCACATATGGCGAGCGCTGCTCGAAGCGCCGGGTTACGCCCTCGCGGATCGGCTGGACTATCCGCTCCCGCATCCCCTTCACCGGCTGTACGCCAGCGGGGGAGGGGCGCAGAGCGCGATGTGGCGGGGCGTGATCAGCAACATGCTGGGCCTGCCTCAGCACTATGCGCCGGAGGGAAGCGGCGCGCTGGGCGCGGCTTTTCTGGCCGCTGTGGGGACCGATCACATATCCAGCTTTCACGCGATCCGCGACGAGTGGCTGCAAGGCGTTGAAGTGACCGAGCCGGAGGCCGATCAGGTTGCCAGATACAGGGAGAAGCTCTCCGTGTGGCGCAGGCTCGACGCAGTAGCCGGTGAATCCCGCGTATATAAGGTGAACTAGCCGCCGGGACCCCGGTTGACGAAAACCAGCAGTTCGATCTATGATTGATATGACATCATACGTCATATCTCAAGGAGGATCGATGCCCCCCAAATCGCGCAGACGGAAACTATCAGTCGAGGTCAGTGAAGAAATTCTGGCCCTGCTGGATGAGGGGCAGGTGATCATCGGCGATCAACTGCCACCTGAGAGTGAGCTGGGTGAGATGTTCGGGGTCAGCCGGACTGCCGTGCGGGAAGCGGTGAAATCGCTGGCAGCGGTCGGCGTGCTGGAAATACGGCCCGGCGTCGGCACGTTCGTCGCCAGCCCGCGCCCCGGCCTGCTGCGCTCCCTGCCCGACAATGACAGCCCGGTCAGCAGTTCAGACCTGATGGAAATCCTCGAGTTCCGCTTGATTTTTGAGCCGGAGGCGGCGGCGCTGGCCGCTCAGCGGGCCACCCAGCAGGACCTCGACGAGATGGCCCGCTGTGTTGACGCGCTGGAAAAGGGCGTGGCGGAAGGCATACGCCCGCCGGAGGACCTCGGATTTCACCTGGCGCTGGCCCGCGCCACGCAAAACAGCGCCCTCGTCGACGTATCCAGCCTCACGATCCGGTTCTACGAACAGGACATTTACCTCCCCGATTCGCTGGACGTTAAGGGACATCGAGAAATTTACAACGCCATAAAGGCGCGGGACCCGGAAATGGCCCGCCAGGCGATGCGCGAGCATCTGGTCGAAATGGCGCCGCGCTATCGTGGAACGGACCATCCGAGCGACGAAAATTGATCCGATCGGCAGAACGTCCTCATAAAGGTGGAAATCAAGGCTCAATGACCGACATTCCGCAGGAAATTCTGAACGTACAGGAACTCGTCAACAAACATGGTGAGTGGCGCTCGCGCACGCTCAACATGATCGCATCTGAGAACGCCGTCAGCCCGCATCTGAGAGACGCCCTGCAAAATGACTGGCTGGGACGGTATGCGGATTTCACCGGGCGCGACCTCGACGCGCGCCGTTACAGGGGCACCCGTTACATGGTGGCGATCGAGAAAATCGTCGAGGCGCTGGCCCGGCGCGTGTTCCGGGCAGAGTACATCGAGCTGCGGCCCACTGCCGGGCATATCGCCGGGGCGGCGGTCGTCATGGCGCTCTGCAAGCCGGGTGACACGATCTTCGAACTCAGCGGGGGAAGCGGCGGGCATCGTGAAGCAACCAAGTTCGCCATGCCCGCGTTGATGGACCTAAACGTGCAGTGGCTCCCCTTCGATGGGGAGCGTTACAACGTCGACGCGGCTGCCGCTGCCGACCTTTTCAAAGAAACCAGACCGCGCCTCGTCATTCTGGGTTCGAGCAACTTCCTGTTTCCGCACCCGGTGCGGGAAATTCGGCAGGCCCTCGACGAGGTCAGCCCGGACACCGTTCTGGTCTACGATGCCTCTCACGTGCTCGGCCTGGTCGCCGGGGGGCAGTTTCAGGACCCGCTGGGCGAGGGGGCGGACATCGTCTTCAGCAGCACGCACAAGACGTTCCCCGGACCGCAGGGGGGGATTATCTTCACCAACCGCGCCGATCTGATCGAGATCGTGAGTGACGCGATTTATCCGGGGCTGATCACGAACCATCATCCGTTTCGGATGCCGGGGCTGGCGACTGCGCTGGCGGAGATGGAAGCCTTCGGCGCGGAATATGCCACCCAGATCAGCGCCAACGCACAGGCGCTGGGCACTGCGCTCGAGGAGAATGGCGTGCCGTGTGTCAGCGTCGACGGAGTATACAGCCGCTCCCACACCGTGCTCGCCAAAGCCGCCGGGCTGGGTTCGGCGTCCGATCTGGCGCTGAAACTGGAAGAAGCCGACATCATCTGCACGTCGGCAGGGCTGCCTGAGGAGCAGGGCGGCGGCGGCATCCGGCTGGGCGTTCAGGAGCTAACCCATCACGGCATGACCGAAGGCGATATGGCCCCGGCTGCCGCTCTGATCGCGGATGTCGTCCTGGGGCGTCGTCCGACCGCTGCTGTTGCCGAGGACGTACACGCGCTTGCCGGGTCGTTCGATTCCGTGCGATTCACCTGGTAGCTCACATTACAGGATCATGCCAATGGGCGGCTCACACGCCATTCTGGCGCTCGACATCGGCCTCACCAACTGTAAAAGCGTCGTCTTCTCCGAAACCGGTCAGGTCCTCGGCCAGTCGAGTGTCGCCTACCCGACCGTTCACACGGAAGGGGTGATGGAGCAGGACCCCGGAGAATGGTGGAAGGCCGTCTGTCGCGGGGTCGCGAATCTACTCGATGCGCAGCCTGAGCTGGCGAAGCAGATCGATGGGATCAGCGTGACCGGGCACATGCACGCCCTGGTGAGTGTGGGATGCGAGGGGAAGCCCATCGCCAATGCCATCGTTCTGGGCGATCAGCGGGGCGGCCAAGCGGCGCGGGCGATCACGGATGAGCTGGGGTTGGAGCGGATTTACCGTATCACCGGCGCCCGGATGGAAGCGTCGATGCCTGCTGCCAAGCTCCGCTGGCTGCGAGACTCTGTGCCCAATGTGTTCAAATCCGCCCGGCTGTTTACGGGATGCAAGGATTTTGTGCGCGGCATACTCACCGGAGGTGACCGGTTCACCGATCCGATCGACGCCTGCGCCATGTCGCTGTATGACCTCGAAAGTCGAGGCTGGTCTGACGACATGATGGCCGCTGCGGGGATCACGGCTGATACCCTGCCGGAGATACGCCCGTCGACCATGCAGGCGGGCACGCTGCAACCGGAAGCGGCGCGCTCGCTGGGTCTGCCGGATGGGATACCCGTCGTCGTGGGCGGCGGTGATGATATCGAGGTGCTGGGCGCAGGGTTGATGGGGTCGGGTCGAGCCAAAGAGCATCTGGGGACGACAGGCTCGTTCCTGACGTGCAGCGAAGGACCCGTTTTCGACCCGGCCATGTCACTGGAGTTGTACCCACATGCCGACCCGGATTTGTGGGTGGTCGGCGGCTCCATCACCTCGGCGGGGGCGGCCCTGGCATGGGCTGCCGATCTTCTGGGGTACGGTGACATCGGCGACGTGCTCCGGTCGGAGATAGACATTCTGGCGGATGGGCACGTCAGCCCGCTCGTGTTCATTCCGCACCTCGCGGGTGAACGCTGCCCGAACTGGAATCCGCTGGCTCGTGGAACGTGGTTAGGGCTGGCGGCAACCCATTCAAACGATGACTTGATGCGCGCTTCCTTTGAAGGGACTGCCCACGCGCTCAACAGCATCTTAAACCGGATCGACGCGCTGGTTGGAAAGCAGGAGCAAATTCTCGTCGCCGACCGTACGGACGAAAGCCGGGATTGGATTCAACTCCGCGCCGACGTATACGGGCGCGAGCTGGGCGTGCTCGGCACGCAGGAGCCGACCGCCCTCGGCGCGATGATTCTGGCGGGGGTAGGGATAGGCATCTACCCGGACATCAGAGAAGCGGCCAGACGGGTGACGGAAGTCGCCCGCACGGTCACACCGGATGAGACCCGGCAGGAACGGTTAGTGCATCGTTCCCATCTGTACCAGCAAGCACAGACGGCACTCCAGCCCCTCTGGGAAGCGATGGCGGCTGGTATCCCCGATCCATCCATCGATCCGCTTAGCCGGGGGATGACGGTTTGAACCTCGACAGCTTTACGCCGCTTACAGAGGAATACCCGGCCCGAATCGAGCGGGCGCGGTCGTTGATGGCCGAGCAGACGATCGACGCCCTGCTGCTGCTAACGGGCCCCAATCTGGTGTATTTCACCGGTGCGCCCTGTGGGCGCAGTGGATCGCGGCCCTTTGTATACGTTCTGCCCGCCGATGGCGACCCAACCCTGATCGTGCAGGATGGGCGCCAGTTCGAGACGCACGTATTCACCGATGTTGGCGACATCCGAACGTACAGCAGGCTTTCTCATTTACCCCTGACCGTCATACAGGGCGCGCTGGAAGATCGTGGGCTGATGCGCGGGCGGATCGGCGTCGAACTGGGCGGCGAGATGGTGATGGATATACCGTTCGGCGAATTTCTGGCGCTGCAAGAGGCGCTGCCGGACGTTTCGTTTGTGGATGCAAGCTCGCTGCTCTGGCGGCTACGGATGATCAAATCGCCCGCCGAGATCGAGCGCGTGGCCCGCGCGTGCGAGATCACGCTCGAAGCCTACGACCGTACGTTCGGCGGCGTCGAGCCGGGGATGAGTGAGGCGGCGATCGAACGGGTGATGATCACTCACATGATGGAACTGGGAGGGCGCTCCCCCTGGGTGCTGATCACGAGCGGGGCGGGCAATTACGATCTGGTGAGCAAGGGGGGCGGCTCACGGCGCGTCGAGATGGGCGATATGGTCTGGATGGACTGCGGCTGTCAGGTTGACGGGTATTTTTCTGACTTCGGGCGGGCAGGCGTGCTCGGCGGGCCAACCCCGGCGCAGGAGGAAGCGCAGCGCGCCATGCACCAGATCACCCACGACGCCATTGCGCTGATGCAGCCCGGAGCGGCGGCTGCCGACATCGCCGCTTTCTGCAATGAGGCGGTCCGGGCGCTTGGCCTCCCCGTCACCTCGAACATATCCGGTCTGGCTGCGCGGGTGGGTCATGGGCTGGGGATGGTGGTCACAGAACAGCCCAGCCTCGCCGAGGACGACCCGACGCTGCTTGCGCCGGGCATGATCCTTACCATCGAGCCGGGGATTGCCACCGATTACGGCACCTTTCATATAGAAGAAAACGTGCTGATTACCAGCAACGGACCGCGCGTGCTTACCGAGGGACACTGGCAGCTATGGGCGATCTAATCCGTTCGGACAACGCCGGAAAGCCGACTATTATGGTCGACGACCCGCCGATCTTGCAGATCAAAGACCTGCACACCGAGTTCGTGACGGAGCAGGGGGTGGTCAAGGCTGTTAACGGCGTTTCGTTCGAGGTCGCCGCCGGTGAAACGCTCGGCATTGTGGGCGAGTCGGGCAGCGGAAAGACGGTCACGATGCTCTCGGTCATGCGGCTCATCGACAGCCCGCCCGGTCGCATCAAGGATGGGCAGGTGCTGTTCAAGGGGCGGGATCTGCTCGCCCTGGGCAGGAGGGAGATGCGGCAGGTCCGGGGCGGCGAGATCGCGATGATCTTTCAGGATCCATTGACCTCCCTCAATCCCGTTTATTCGATTGGCGACCAACTGCTCGAACCCATCCATCTCCACCTTGGGATATCGAAGAAGGCCGCAGTCGAGCGGGTAAAGGAATCGCTCGCCCAGGTCGGGATACCCGACCCGGAACGAACGCTGGAAGCCTATCCACACCAGTTCAGTGGTGGGATGCGACAGCGTGTCATGGTGGCGATGGCGATCTCGTGCAATCCAACGCTGTTGATCGCCGATGAGCCTACTACAGCGCTCGACGTTACCGTTCAGGAGCAGCTGCTCGCGCTGGTCAACGATCTCCAATCGAAGCTGGGGATGTCGGTGGTGTGGATCACCCATGACATGGGCGTGATCGCCGGTCTGGCCGACAGAGTGCTGGTCATGTATGCCGGGGAGATCGTCGAGCAGGGGCCTACCGTCACGATCTTCGAGAATCCCCGCCACCCTTATACGCAGGGATTGCTGCGGTCTATCCCACGATTAGATACGCCGCGCAGCGAAAAATTACAGCCAATCCCCGGCACCCCGCCGGATCAAATCCACCGCCCGGTCGGGTGCCAGTTTGCCCCGCGCTGCGCGTATCGCATCGACCGGTGCGACGAGCATCCACCGCTGATCGAAATTGACGCAGAGCACGCGAGCCGGTGCTGGGTCAACCCGGACACCGGAGGGCTTGAATAGCATGGATACACAGAATCCTCCGGGAAAAGGTCAACCGTCTATGCCTGATGCGCCGCCGCTGCTCAGGGTTGAGGATCTGCACGTCCACTTTCCCATCACGCGCGGTATCGTCTTCCAGCGTCAGGTGGGAAGCGTCAAAGCGGTCGATGGCATCAGCTTCTCGATTCAGCGCGGCGAGACACTTGGCCTCGTCGGGGAGTCGGGCTGCGGCAAGACGACGACCGGGCTGGCGATCATGCAGCTTGTCCAGATGACGGGCGGGCAGATCTGGTTTGAGGGGCAGTCGATTGAGGAGCTGACCCATTCAGGAAGAAGGGCGCTCTACCAGCGGACACAGATGATCTTTCAGGACCCGTACGCCTCTCTGAATCCCCGGATGACCATCGGCAACATCATCGCGGACCCGATCCGGGTCGACGGCTCGATGCCCCGGAAGGAAGCGAAGGAGCGCGTCCGGTATTTGCTGGAGAGCGTCCGGCTCGATCCGGCGATGGTCAACCGGTACCCCCATCAACTCTCCGGCGGGCAGCGCCAGCGCGTTGGCGTGGCTCGTGCTCTGGCGCTGGGGGCGCAGTTCATCGTTTGTGACGAGCCTGTCTCAGCGCTGGACGTATCGGTCCAGGCCCAGATTCTCAACCTGATGATCGAGCTGCAGCAGGACCTCAACCTGACCTACCTGTTCATCTCCCACGATCTCGCCGTCGTACGCCACATCAGCAGCCGGATCGCGGTGATGTATCTGGGCAAAATCGTCGAAATGAGCGACGCACAGGAACTCTACTCCGAACCACGTCACCCTTACACCAAAGCCCTACTCTCCGCCGCCCACACACCGGACCCCCGCGTAGAGAGGCGGCGCGAACGGGTTGTGCTGGAGGGTGACCTGCCCAGCCCAGCCGCGCCGCCGAAAGGTTGTAACTTCTGCACCCGCTGCCCGCTCGCGATGGAGGAGTGTTTCGAAGTCGAGCCGGTCTTTCGGGAAGTTAGTGAGGATCACTGGGCTGCCTGTCACCTCGTCGAGCCGCATGAGGCCGGTGTGGGCAGGCGCGCCCCTTCGAGGATCGACTCGGTGGATTTCGCATCCGACTAACCGCCGGGGGAGAGACGAGTCTTTTTGTGATGGGGGAAAGGAGGGCACACAGAAAAATGGGCGTCGTTTTAGTGGCGACGGCAATTCACAATTAATGATTGGAGGAGAGCCATGAACTGGTCTAAACGGATCACCCTGCTCGGAATGTTGATACTGCTGATCGTGGTACTCTCGGCGTGTGGCGGACAGGCTGTGCCTGAAGCCCCCGAAGAGGCTACCACACAGGAGGCAGAAACCGGCGGCGAAGGAGCCGCTGAAGAAGAGACCGCAGAGGAAGCCGCAGACACCGGTAGTGACCAAGCCGCTGGTGAAGACGGCATCCCCCGCGGTGGCACCATCAACTATACCAATCTCGAACCGGCTACGCTAAACCCGTACCTGCGCCCTGAGCAGATCGCGTGGCAGGCGATCGCGCTGATCTCCACCGGGCTGGTCGACCTCGACGACGAAGGAAACTGGGTTCTCGAACTCGCGTCGGAGTTCCCCAGCGAGGAAAACGGCACATTGGAGGTGACGGACGATGGGCTGGTCGTCACATGGAAGCTGCGTGACGGGCTG
>CAZWUX010000130.1:0-11275 GCA_964637665.1 uncultured Anaerolineae bacterium | reverse complement strand
CTTGCGCGTGACGTGCTGCGGCCACCTGAGCCGCTTCCCGGCAGCCTCGACGGCGACCAGCATCCCAAAGGCGTAGATGTAAGAGAGAACGAGTCCGGTGATGTCGCCGCGCGTCAACACTGCCTCCTGCGGTGTCTGAAGGGGGTGGCCCGGCGGAGGTGGAAGGCCCACCGGGGTTTCATTCATATACTTACAGTCTAACCGTACAACTGAAAAAGTAAAGAGCTTCCCGGCGAGTCGCCTGCACGGGAAAAAAGTCCTGCCGGGATGCGTTTCGCCTGCCCTTCGAGGTAGAATCGTCCCGGAACGCACGCGCGGAAGAACAGGCAGCCACCCACGACGATGAATCACACCCCATCCCCCCGCCCCAACCGCCGCGAGCCGCAGCTTGGCTCCGAGACCCACGAGCGCGAGGCACGCCTCGGCGGCGACGCGGCACTGCTGCATACCATCGCCATGCTAGACCACGCCGATCCACAGTTCCGCTACCGTGCGGCTTTCACGCTGGCCGCGCGCGGCGATCACCGCGCCGCCGACCGCCTGATCGACCTGCTGCTGAGCGGCGAGAGCGATCACCGCCGCATCCGCGCCGCGCGCGCTCTCGGCAGACTGGCCCAACCCTGCGCCAGCGCCCCACTGAGCCTGATCGTGCATTCCGGCGAGGACTGGCGTCTGCGCGGGGCAGCAGCCGTGGCCCTCGGCGAGCTGGCCGCGCGACTGCCCGATCCCTGGGGAGAGGTCGAGCTGCTTCACGCCGCGCTCGGCGACGACGTGTACTACGTGCGGGCGGGCGCAGCACGCGCACTGGGGCGCATCGGCCCCCCTGCAAGCGATCTACTCCTGAGCGCACTCCACGCCGACGACCCTCTGCACCGCGAAGGGGCCGCACTGGCCCTCGGCGCGGGCCGCACGGCAGGAGCAGCGGATCGACTCATCGACGCCCTGTCCGACCCCGATCGCCGCGTCCGCCGGGCAGCTGTCTGGGCCCTGGGCGAGATTGGCGAGCACAATCCCGGCCTCATAAGCCGCGCCGTGCCCGCGCTCACCGCCATCCTGACAGACGGCGACGGATGGATCCACCCCGACGCCGCCCGCGCTCTGGGCCGGATCGGCGACTATCGCGCGCTGCCCTCTCTGCTATCCGCCCTCACCGGCCCAAACGTCTGGACGCGCCGCGCAGCATCCCTCGCCCTGGGCCATCTCGGCGGGCCAGAGGCCATCGCCGCACTGGTCGACGCACTGGAGGATCGCCGTGCCATCGTCCGGCAGGGGGCCGCGCTGGCCCTCGGCCAGATCGGGGACCCCGGCACGGTGGGCGCGCTGGCCGGGCGTCTGGACGACCGCACGCCGACGCGCTTCGGGCGCGTGTGCGAGGCCGCCGAACAGGCGATTCAGGGAATTAAAAGCTCACCCGCCGGTGCGGCGGCCCGCCATCAGCTGCGGTGTGGACGCCCCGGCTGACGATGCGTCTCACGGCGGGTTGAATCATCGAGCCGAATGGTGGTACGTTCAACCTGAACGAGTTGTGCAAATAACCGGTATCCGTAGTCAGGAAACAAACCACCATGAACGCTCCACAGCAAGCCGCTCTTTATGCCAGCGCGCATGACGCCCGCCTGACGTTCAGCGATCTCGTCAACGCGGGCTTCATGGCGGACAATATCTACCTCGTCGCCCACGATACGCCGGGCATTCACGTCGATCAGCTTTACCGGCTGGCTGCCCTCGGCGGCGGCGAGGGCCTGCCCGATCAATCCGACACAGGGACCGTGCCCATTAACGCCCTGTACGACTCGCTGATCCGGATCGGCGTCGACCGCGAGCGGGCCGAGCATCTATCCGAGGGCGTGCGGCGCGGCGGTGCGATTCTCCTCGTAACCGCCGATCACGACCCCGGCCTGCTCCGGCGCATCCTCGACCGCCGCGCCGTCGACATCATCGCCAGCGCCGAGGGCTGGCGCGAGCGCGGCTGGCAGGGCTGGGACCCCGGCCTTGAGCCGCTCGACCGGAAGGCCATCGACCGCGAGTCGGACTTCCTGCGCCTTGAGCGGCCCGGCACCTGATCGAGCATTTCAAAAAACAGGCCGCCCGGCAGTGAAGATGTCCGGGCGACCTGCATGACTGACAGGCGTGATTCGGCGCGACTACGTACCCGCCCACAACTCCTTCCGGAGCGCGAGCGTCTCGCTGACGGCGTGCATCCCGGCTTTCTCATAGAGCTGGGTCGCCCCTGTTTCGCTTTCCGAATCGACACCCAACCCGGCGTGCGCCAGCCCGCGCTCGCGCATCACCCGGAAGCTGTGGCGCAGCAGCGCCAGCGCGATCCCCCTGCGCCGCCATGCCCGCCGCACACCGAGAATGCTGACCCAGCCCGTGTCCGGTATCCCCGTCCGCTCCGAGTAGCACAGCGACATCCCCGCGATCTCCTCCCCATCGACCGCCAAAAACCACAGGCCGGGGTCGAAGCCCGGTCGGTACCGCATGAGGTGCCACCACCGTTCGAATCCCTCATCCGAATCCGCCCAGTGGTGTTCCCAGTGATCGGCGAACGCATCATTCAACGCACTGTAGATCGCCCGGCGCTCGTCACCGCGCTCGCTATCGCGCTCGCTACCGCGCATAGTCCGCACGGCGATGCCTTCCGGCCACGCCGGGGCGGGAATCTCGTCCTCGAGGTCGATATCCATCCGCCAGAAACCCCGCACGGCCTCATAGCCCTCAGCCCGCAGGATCGCCCGTGCCCCCGTGTCGCGCACGTCACGCACCGCCTGAAGGTACACGCGCTCGCCCGGCGGCGGCGCCCCCGCGGCTTCGCGCGCCCGCCTTTCGATCCACCGGTACAGCGCCTCCGCGATGCCCTTTCCCCTGTGGTCCGGGCGGACGCGCACCCACGTCCAGAACTCGACCGCACCGTTCAGGCCATATCCCATCTCGCCGTACCCCACGATGCGCTTGTCCGGCGCGAGCACGACGCGCGTATCGGCCCGCAGGTCGAGCGAGGGCCGCTCCAGGTCTGCACGCAGCGTCTCGGCAGTATCCTCGATATGCCCGACCACGTCCAGCGACACGGCCTGATGCACCGCCACCAGTTCGTCGAGGTCATCCATCGTCGCCGGGCGCGTCCGGTAGCCCACCACCCGCAGGTCATCCGGCAGCGCCACGTCCATCACATTTACCTCATCGCTCACAGTACAGCTTCTCCTTCTGTTTCAGTCAGTTGCCCGGCCTGCGCCCCGATCCGCCCGATGATCGGCACCGACGGCAGCAGCAGCAGCCCGGAGACGATCAGCGCCGTCCGCAGCGAGCGCACCGTGCCGATCCACCCGATGAACGGCCCCCCGGCGATCTCACCCATCGCATGGAGCTGGCTCGACAGCGAGAACACGGTGGCGCGCACGCCCGGCTCAAGCCGCTGGTTGAGCCAGCCCGCATACAGCGGGCTCGCGACGCCGCGCACCGTGCTGAACAGCCAGTAGGCAGCCAGCACCACCGGGAAACTGCGCGCCAGCGCGAACGCGACCACGCCCGCCGCCGTCCACGTCAGGATGCCCACCAGCCACCGCGCGACGGTCGGCTGGTCGTTCACGTCGATCCGCCGCCGGATTCCCTCTGTGATCGTCGCGCTGAGCAGCATCGACACCGCCCCGATGATGCCGAACCACGTCACCGGCCCCAGCACCCCCAGCGGCGGCAGCGTGAACCCCTCCAGCAGATGCGCCGCCCACAGCCGGTCTACCCCTTCCGAGAACAACCCGAAAATCACCGATACGCCGACCAATCCCGGCAGGCCGGGCCGCTCCCTCACGAGCGCCACCCCATCCCGCAGCGTCTTGCCCATCTGCCCCCACCGCCCGGTGACGCCTGTCCGGTCGGGCGTGAATCCCTCCTCCGGCATGACAAACGCCAGCCATACGCCCAGCCCACTGATCGCCACACCCCCGATCAGCATCGGCAGCGCGACGTTGAAGTTAGCAAGCAGTCCACTCGCCAGCATCCCCACCACGCTGCCTATCTGGATCGCCTGCGACCCGCGCAGAAAGACGTTGCCCGCCTCCTCCGCACCGACCTCATCCGCCATCCACGCATCGAGCGCCCCACTGGTGAACGTGTAACCCAACCCCCATACCACCTGAGCGAGCAGCACGAACCCGAAGCGCGGGACGCTCGCCTCGATCACGAAGCCGACCCCGACGATCACATACCCGACGATCACCGAGGTGCGGCGGCTGACCGTGTCGGCCAGCACGCCGGTGGGCACCTCGAACAGGAAGATAGACGCTTCCAGCACGGTGCCCACCAGCACGAGTTGCAGCGGGTTCAGCCCCACCACGACGACGCGATAGACGGTGCTGACCGTGAAGACGAGGGCGAAGAACACCGCCCCCGCCCCCAGCAGCACGAGATAGACCGTTGCGGCCTTACGTCTTCTCACGCATGAACCTCCCCAGCCGCGTGAACGGCCAGGCGGCGGCGTCCTTCTCCAGAAAGGCCGCCACGTCCTCGCAGGCATCGACCATGTCGCCGGTCAGCGCCGTGTAGCCAACCATCGTCTCGACGCTGCGCAGGAAGGTGTGCCGCATCCAACCACCCTCCGGGTGAGCCTCATCCACCGTGTCATCGAACTCCGGCGTCGCGACGGCATCACGCAGCAGCACGACGCGGTAGTTGTGCTCCAGCGCGCCGACGCACGTCTGGTACACGCTGCCCGGCAGGTTGAAGCCCGCTACGAACACCGTCTCGACCCCGCACAGCCGCAGGTAGTGGTCGACCGCCACGTCACGGAACGCACTCAGCGCCCGCTTGGGGAAGTCCGGCTCGTGGTACAGCGGCGCGACGGACGGCATGTACTCCGGCTGGCGCGTCACCTTACGGACCGCAGGCGGTACGCCGTAGGTCCGGTTGGGCCGTCCGACCAGCCGCTCGCCGAACAGCTCGCTGCGCCGGTTGCGCGGGTGGCTCGCCAGCGTGAAGTCATCGTGCACGTAGATGACCTCCACACCGGCCCGCCGGGCCGCTGCCAGCACCGGGGCGACGTGCTCCTCGACCAGCAGGTACGCCTCACTGCCAGGCGCGTACACGCCTTCACAGTCGACGAGCAGCAGCGCCGTCTCTTCGACCGCCAGGTCGTGCATCTCGTGCCGGTAGTCGTTCAGATATTCGTCGTAGAAGCGAACCATCAGTTCGAGCCGTACCATCATCTTCTTCCCATCCGCCTTTCAGCAGCGCAGCAAAACACAACGGGATGGGTCCCGGCTGGCAGACGCCAGCCGCCGAGCCAGCCCGGAGCGGCGGGTTGATTCGCCTTGTTACGGCATCGTGCAATTTGCACAGGGGGAATCAAAACGGCCACAGGCTGGCGTGCGCCCGTGGCCGAGGAGTCTCAGGTGAGATCGATCCTAACGACCGGCAGGCGCACCCCGATTCAGCGAGTCTTCACGACCGCAGAGGTATGTCAGACTGATCTTCATCATCGGTTTACGCCTCCTTGCTTAGATTTGGCTGGCGGTCAGCCAACCATTCCGCAGTGTATCATAATTTGAAGATCGGAGTCAAGGCTTTCGTCCAAATTGGGTCTGGTTTTAGGAAATCAGATTTTTGTGGATGCACCGCTCCGGGCCGGACGTTCAGTTTGGGGGCGTCTATCAGAGCCGGGTATTCAGGTTGCGATGCGGAAAACGCGGGCGTTTCATGCCGCCGACTCTTCGGTTCGCAACTCTGCACATTGAGTTCATTTTGCGAACTCACAGGCAAAACCTTCGTTTTGCACTGGGCACTCGGCACTCGGCACTTTTACTTGGCACTTTCTACCCATTCGCGACTTGCTCCCCCCTCCCACTACAATCTAACTATAGAGTCCGGCAAGCGCGCCCTGCGGCGCGGGGGAGAGAACCTATGATAGACCTGACGCCCGCCATCACCCGGATCGAGCAGATGATCAACGGGGTAATCGAGCAGCTCCCGAACATCATCGTGGCAATCGTCGTTTTTGCTGCCTTCTACCTGTTCGCCGGGGCGCTGAAGAATATCGGACGCCGCTTCGCCCGCCGCGCGGGCCTGACGCGCACGGCAGAACTCGCCATCGGGCGGCTGGCGCGCTCCCTCACCATCATAATCGGCCTGTTCGTCGCCGCCCCCATCGTGTTCCCCAGCTTCACGGCGGGTCAGGCCGTCGAAGTCCTCGGCATCGGCGGTGTCGCCATCGGCTTCGCCTTCCGCGACATCCTCCAGAACTTCCTGGCGGGCATCCTGCTGTTCCTCACGCAGCCGTTCAAAATCAGCGATCAGATCATCGTAGGCGACTTTGAGGGGACGGTGGAGGATATCCAGACTCGCGCGACATTCATACGGACCTACGACGGGCGGCGGGTTGTGATCCCCAACGCCGATTTGTTTACCCAGTCCGTCATCGTCAATACGGCTTTCCCGACGCGCCGCTCCCAGTACGATGTCGCCATCGGCTACCGTGACGACATCGCCCGCGCCCGGCAGGTGATCCTCGACGCCATCACTGGCATCGACGAAGTGCTCCAGACGCCCGCCCCGGACGCCTTCGTCGTCGAACTCGCGCCCAGCAGCGTGAACATCCGCACCCGCTGGTGGACGCACTCGCAGCGCGCCGAGGTCATCAAGCTGAGCGCCCGCGTGATCGAGGCCATCAAGCTCGCCCTCGACGAGGCCGGGATCGACATGCCCTATCCCACCCGGCAGGTTTTGTTCCACGATCAAACCGAGGAAATCGACGGCGACCGGGCGCGCCAGCGCGAGGGCTGGCCCATCACGCCCGGCGTGCAGCCACCCGCACCCCGGCGCATCGTCGACGCGCTGGCGAAGCTGGCCGGTACGAACGGGAGCTAAGTCGCGGGGTCGTTCAACGGGAAGGTCTGCACGGCGTATTCTGCGAGCGTGACGAGCGGCACCAGCACGCCGTGTGTCATGTAGCCATTGTTCTGCGCGGCCCGCGCCGGGAAATCCCGCATCCAGCCGGGCAGCGCCCAGCGCAGCGACGAGAACGGCAGCACGTAAATCGCGCTCTCCGGCACATAGTAGATCAGGTAATCCGCCTGCGAGGTGAGCGCCCACCCCATCTTGCCCCGCGCATCGACCGACACCGTCTCGACGAAGGCATTGCCCGTGCCCCCCGCCAGCCGGTCAGTCTTATACTCGACCGCCATCTCCCGCCCATCCGGCGCGGTGATGAAGCGGTCGATGCCACTGCGCTGCTCATCATGCGTCGCAGGCCGGATCGTGTGCCCCCGGCGGCGGAAAAAGGCGTCGAGATAGGCTTCCCCCGCCTCACCATCGGCAAGCTGGCGGTCAAATTGGTAGATCATGCGTGCTATAATAGCACAAACATTCTATCATGTGAAGTCCCAGCCGGGTCTGCTTCAGGGCCGTGGATTCTGGGGAATGAACCGCTCTTGGCCGGATGCCCGGACGGGGTGCGTCTGTCACGGTCGTGTAGCCAGGTTGCGATGTTCTCTCCGGCGGCCCGTTTCCATAAGAAAGAGCCTGCGCCGTGTACAGGCGCAGGCCCCTCGTGTTCCCCGGCGTCGATGCGTCTATCAGGCCAGCATGTGGTCGATGGCATCCGCAAGCTGGATCAGCGTCCTCACCTGGTAAACCTCGCTGCACAGCGGCGCATAGTCGAGCATGTCACTGTCACCCGTGCCCCACTGCCGCTCATACTCCGGCGTCATCCAGATCAGGCGGCGGGCGCGGCGGCCCATATCCGAGAATTCCCGCAGCGCCGGGTCATTGTAGTTATTGCGCGCATCTCCCAGCACGATCACCGTCGTGCGGTGGTCGACCGCCGCATAGTGGTCCGAGACGAACTGTTTCAGGCTCGTCCCGAAATCCGTGCTGTAGTAACCCGGCGGCAGCTTGGTCAGGATCGTCTCGACGGCTTCCTCCATCGTCAGCGAGCGCAGATCGGCGCTCACGTCCTCCAGATGGTCGATGAAGGCGAAGCTCTGCGTTTTCTGCACCTGATCCTGAAGCTGGTAAAGCAGCCGCAGGAAGAACTCCGCGACCGGGCGCATCGACGTGCTCACGTCGAGGAACACGACGAGCTTCGGCTTTTTGCGGCGGCGGCGCAGCTTGAGTTCGATCGGCACGCCCCCATACTTCAGGTTGGCCCGGATCGTCGCCTTCGCGTCGAGCTTGCCCTGCTTACCCCGCTTGTGCCGCAGCGACGCCCGGCTGCGCAGCCGGGCCGCCAGCCGCCGCACCTGATCGCGCATCACGTCCATCTCATGCTCACCCAGCGAGTTGATCGGGCGCTGCATCAGGTCATGCGCCGTCTCACGGCGGTTCCGCCAGCGGTCGACCATGTTATCCTGAATCTGCTCCCCGGCGAACTGCTCAAGCTGCTCGCCGATGGCCTCCTGATTCTGCTCGACCTGCTGCTTGAGCTGGGCCAACGCCTGCGGGTCCATGCCCATCTCGGCCAGCTGCTCCCACAGCATCTCCAGCACCTCTTGCAGCCGGTCCCACCCCAGCAAACGCTGCATCCGGCGCGCGTACCAGCGGGCCTGATAAGACGCATTGGCCTGATCCATCCCCGCCTGCTGAGCGAGGTCCTCCATCTCCTCCTGCGTCGGGCCCTGCCCGCTGAGCAGCCACGACATCAGCTCCGCGAGGTCCTCCGCGAGCTGATCGAGCGCATCCTGAAGCATCGATCGCTGTTCTTCGCTCAACTCAGCCTGCGGGTCGAGCACCGGCGGCCTGTCCGTGCCAAAATATAACGGAAACAACTCGTCGAACACCGGGAGGTCCGCCGCCTCCTTGACCAGCGTCGAGCGCAGGCTCAGGTAGAACGCCCGCCGGTCCGCGATGCCCATGTGCTCGATGGCTCTCCAGGCGTCCTGGCTCTCCGCAATCGAAACCCGCACGCCAGAGGCGCGCAGCCCGGCGACGAAGCGTGCGATGCGGTGTTCCATCAGATCAACTCCCCCTGCTGCCTGTGATGTGCCTGATCGCCTTCACGCCTACCAATCCCTCGCCGAGGGGCCGGAGGTAGCCGCGCCGCTTCCGCCGCGCAGGATGCGCCGCGCGCGGGCCACGTCGGCCTCATACTTGAGCAAAACCGTCAGCGTGTTCTCCAATATCTCCCGGTCGAGCGACTCGGCGTTCAGCGTCACGAGCGCGCGCGCCCAATCGAGCGTCTCACTCACGCTGGGGTTCTTTTTCAGGTCCATGCCGCGCAGCGAGTGGACCGCCTCGACCGCCTGCCGGGCCAATTCCGGCCCCAACTCCGGCACCTTCAACCGGACGATCTCAAGCTCCTCGTCGACCGCCGGATAGTCGATGTAGATATACAGGCAGCGCCGTTTAAGCGCCTCGCTGAGTTCGCGTGTGTTGTTGCTCGTCAGGAAGACCGTCGGGTGATACCGGGCGGCGATGGTCCCCACCTCCGGGATGCTGACCTGAAAGTCACTCAACACCTCCAGCAGGAACGCCTCGAACTCCGCATCGGCCCGGTCGATCTCGTCGATGAGCAGCACGGTCGGCTCATCCGCATCGATGGCCCGCAGCAGCGGGCGCGCCAGCAAGAACCTCTCCGAGAAGAACACATCCTCCTCCGCGGCCAGCCGGTCGGCGGCGTCCGTGAGCGTCCCGGCGGCGGACAGAAGGTCCGACAGCTTATCGCGCAGCAGCTGCGTGTATAGCATCTGCTTCGCATACTCCCACTCATAAAGCGCCTTGCTCTCGTCTAACCCCTCATAACATTGGAGCCGCACGAGCGGCTGGCCGAGCGTCGCCGCGACGACCTTGCTCAACTCCGTCTTGCCGACGCCTGCCGGACCTTCGAGCAGCAGCGGCTTGCCGAGCTTGCCCGCCAGATACACCACCGTCGCGATCTCATCCGACGCGATGTACTGTTCTTCCGCCAGGCAGTCTTTTACCTCTTGTACCGATTCAAACATCAACCCTGCTCCTTACGTGAAGCCAGTTTCTCCCGGCCCTTTACCGGGCAGAAAAACTTGCCTGTGACCATTAAACCGCAGGAGAGCGACGAGCCAACCTCAACTTCTCGCAGCTTGACTTCATAGATCAACTGGAGTCTATCGCCCGTCGAGCGACAAGGCCAATTTGAGACAAGATTCGTCCGTTTTTTCTGGTTTATCTGCTGAAATCACACAAAAAACGGCGCGTTCCGCCAGCGGAACGCGCCGGAACGGCCCCGGTTGGAATGTTCAGGCGAGGACGATGAAGTGCAGCAGCAGCCAGCCGGAGCCGCACGCCACCGTGATCGCCGTCGCGGGCAGGCCGACCTTCAGGAAGTCCATATACGTGATGCGGTATCCGGCCCGCTCCGAGATGCCTGCTGTCACCATATTGGCCGAGGCCCCGATCAACGAGCTGTTCCCGCCCATCGCCGATCCAACCGACAGCGAGTAGTACAGCACGTTGCTGTGTGCCCCCGGCACCGTCCGGCTCAAGAACTCGACGACGGGCAGCATCGCCGCCGTGAAGGGGATGTTCGCCACGACCCCGGAGAGAATTGCCCCCGACCAGATCAGGACGAGCATCGCTGCGATCAGGCTCTCCCCAACCACCCGGCTGATCGCCCCCGCGATCACGCTCAGCAGGCCGACCTCCTGAATCGCCCCCACCAGGATGAACAGCGCGATGAAGAACATCAGCGTCGTCCAGTCGACGAGCTGCATCATCGTCTCGATGTCCGGCGCGACCCACAGCAGCATCAGCACCGCCCCCACCAGCGCCATGACCGCCGGGGCGACGTGCAGCGTCTCCCCGAACACGAATCCCAGAATCGTGAGAATAAACACGATCCCCGCCTTACGCAGCTTGATCGGGTCCTCGATCTCAGCGGCTTCCGCCAACCGCTTGAGCAGTGCCTCTGAAATCTCCCCGCTGCCCGCCTCCTTCCAACCGGGCCGGTAGCGCAGCACGACGTAGACGATCAGCGCAAGCTGGGCCAGCAATACGCCCGGCGTCAGGTTGAGGAGAAAGTCGTTAAAGCCCAGCCCGGCATACGACCCGATCAGGATGTTGGTCGGCGTACCGATCAGCGTCGCGATGCCACCCACGTTCGACGCCATCACCTCCGGGATCAGCAGCGACAGCGGGTTGACGCCCATCGCCAGCGCGATCTGGATCGTCAGCGGTGCCATGAGCAGCATCGTCGTTACATTGTCGAGCAGCGCCGAAGCGATGGCGGTGATGAACATCAGGATCGTGACGAGCAGCCACACCCGCCCGCCGGAGAGCCGGTAGGCCTGGTACGTCACCCACTGGAAGATGCCCGTCT
>CAZWUX010000129.1:5270-11285 GCA_964637665.1 uncultured Anaerolineae bacterium | reverse complement strand
TTTCGCCGTATAGACGCAGTTGGCGATTTTCCTCGCCATTCGCCGGTCCCCTGCCCGCGATAAGTGTATCATGAGGTCGTTTTCACCGCAGGGGCTTGCCGGATGGGGCTGTCACTGGAAATGCAATGAGGCCGGGCGGGAACCCGGCCTCATTACTGCCTCGGACACATACCACCAGGAAGAGAGAGGAACGGAAGAAGGGAGAAAGGGGTTCCTTCTATCGTTTTTCCTTGGTGCGCCAATATGATAGATCGGACCGTGACTTCGGTCACCCGTCAGGTGGGCGGATTATGCCCTGCCCTGCGGGTGGGTTTGCCACCTGGTCAGTTGGTCAGGACGGTTGTGGGGTGAACGCCCTATCCGCCGCCGCCGGGCGGCCCCGGCGCGTCGAGGCGCGTCCAGCCCCCCGGATAGGCCGCCACCAGCCCGGCCTCGTCGACCGTGATCTCGGCGGAAAACTCCGTCAGCGTCGGCCCGCTTTCATACAGATAGCGGCCCTCCGCCAGCCGTGTGTATCGCTGGGGCAGCGGCTCGACCGTCAGCGCCGGGAAGCGCACCCACGCCGCCAGCACCTCCCGGCTCTCGTCGATCGCCAGGCCGAGCCGTTGGATCGGGATCGTGTTCGTCGCGGGGGTAAAGCCCAGGTCGATGTCTGTGCAGCCGTTTAGCGCCGCGCTGAGGTCGTTTCCGGTCAGCAGGTCTTGCCACACGCCGTCCGGTCCCAGGTTGAGCCGCACGCTGTTCTTCTCGCCCCCCTGCCAGTACGTGACGCTCACCAACCCGGTCCGCCAGCGGCGGTCGGTGCTGACACGGTACGTCAGCCGTGACGGATCGCCGCCGACCGTGCCAACCAGCACGCCGTCGAACGCCCAGCCCGACCGTGTTCCGCGCAGGTGACAGTGCTCGACGAGCGCCCCGTCCGCCGAGCGCCACAGTGCCGTGTAGAGAGCCTCTCCGTCCATGCTGTCGTTTCCCGTTCTACTGGATGAAGTCATCGAGGTACAGGTCCATCTGCGGGATGTCCGGCAGGCGCTCCGTGTAGAGCCACGCGTCGAACAGGTCGCCAAGCTCCTGCCCGCTGATCGCCTCCGCCAGCGCGATAAAATCCTCCGTCGTCGCGTTGGCGTCGTGATACCGCTCGACGTAGGTGCGCAGCAGGTCGAAGAACGCCTCATCGCCGATCTCAAGCCGCAGCGCGTGCAGCGTCAGCCCGCCGCGCTCGTAGACACGCCGGTCGAACAGCGCATCGGGCGTCGGGTCGCCGATCAGAAACGGCGCGGCAGCGACGTCCGCGAACTCGCCCAGCCTCAGCGCATACAGGAAGTCGACGAACTGCTCTTTCGAGATGGCGACCTCCTTTTCCGGTAGCTCCTGCAGCAGCAGCATGATGCCCAGCTTGTCGAGCTGCTGGCCTTCCGGCAGGTCTTCGAGCAGCGTCTCGACCTCGCCCATGATGAGGTCGTCGCTGCCGAAGAGGGCCTGCATAGCCTCGAATGTCTCATCCCGCGTGTACGTCTGATCGTCGATGGGTAGCTGCTGGACGATCCCCGCCATCTCCAGCGGCGGGAGGTGGGCAGGCCGGTGGGCGGAGGCCATGTTTTCGTAATAGCGGCGGATGACGCGATCCGCCGCCTCCGCCCCCTGTGAGTGCTCGGTCCACAGCGTGCTCGCGTAGGTGGCAAAGCCCTCGTTCAGCCAGATGTCCCGCCATCGCGCCGGGGTGACGCTGTCGCCGAACCACTGGTGGGAAAGCTCATGCGCGACGACCTCCTCATTGATGAACACGCGCCCGAACACCGAGAGCGTCTGCGCCTCCAGCGCGAAGCTGAGGTTGGTGTCGTGTACGATGACGCCATAGGCGTCAAACGGATACGGGCCGAACGTCTCCGCGTAGTAATCCAGAATGTCCGGCGTCACGTCGAACTCATCCCGCACGTCATCCGGCAGGTCCGAATCGAAGTAGTTGCGGATCGGCACGCCGCCAGCCGTCTCGTTCTCCTCCACGTCGAAATCGCTGATCCCCAGCGTGGTGAGATAAGACGCCATCGGGTCATCCATCTCCCAGACATACGTCACGCGGTCGCCGTCCTTCACCGTGTCGACCAGCACGCCGTTGGCGGCGACGACGAACGGCTCATCCACTGTGATACGGTAGGTGTAGGTCGCCTTGTCGGCGGGGTGCCCGTTGACCGGGTACCAGTTCAGCGCGCCGCTCGGCTCGCCCGCCACCATCACGCCGTCGTCGTAGGTGAACCAGCCCTGCTCGAACTGCGGGCGGTCCGGGCGCGCGCCCTCGCCGGGCGTGCCCGCGTAGGTGACGGCCACCGTGAACGCCTCGCCCGCGCCCAGCGGCGCGGTGGGGCTGATCACCAGCTCCGTTTCCTCGCGGGTGAAGTCGGCAGGCTCGCCGTTGACGGTCAGCTCGGAGATGTCGAACCCGGCGAAGTCGAGGTTGAACCGTGCGAGGTCGCCCTCCGCCAGCGCGTCGATGGTCGCCGTGCCTGCGAGCGTATCAGCCGCCATGTCGACCGCCAGATCGAGCGTGTAGTGCTGCACGTCGTAGCCGCCGTTGCCCATCGTCGGGAAGTACGGGTCGCCGATGCCCGCCGCGCCGATGCCGTTTTCGATCAGCTCAGGTGGTGTGGTCGGTTCCGCCGGAACCTCGGTCGGTGTGGGCGCGGCTGTCGCCGGGGCATCGTCTGCGGTGGGCGCGGGTGTTTCCTCGACCTCGCTCCCCCCGGACTCGGTCGCCGTCGGGGGAGGCTCGGTTGCCAGGGGCGTCTCGGTCGGCTCCGGCGCGGTGAGCGAGCAGGCCGCCAGCCCTGCGAGCAGCAGCGCCAGGGCGATGAGAACACCGGCGGTGTTTTTCCTGGGATACATCGTTTTGTCCCTGTCTACCGTGTCGAATCAGAGAAGACTATAGCCGACGGTGGCCCAAAATGCGACGACGCGCCATCGGATGGTTGGAGAGTATGTGGATTAAAAGCGGGGATGTGGATGGCGTGGGTAGGCGGCTGCGATCGACCGTTGGCCAAGCGGCGGTCGATGCGCTATTCGGGCGTGCCGCCCGGCAGGCGCGGCGCGTCCTGCGTCCAGCTCACGCTGACCTCGGTGCCCGCGCCCGGCTCGCTGCGGATGGCGAGCGTCGCCCGGATCGCCTCAGCGCGCTCCAACATGATATCCAGGCCCAGATGCTCGCCCGTCACGGCATCCGGGTCGAACCCGCGCCCGTCGTCTAAGACGGTCAGCCGCAGGCTGTGGGAATCGCCGTACAGGCTGACGGACGCGCTGCTCGCGCGGGCGTGCTTGATCACGTTGTTCAGCGCCTCCTGCACGATGCGGTACAGCGCGATTTTCACGTCCGGCGACAGGTCGAACTCGCCCTCGATGGTCAGCCCGATGGGCACCCGACCGCGCGCGATCAGCGCCTCGGTAAGCTGCCGCAGCAGGTCCTCCATACTGGTCTGGACGAGCGCGCTGGGCCGCAGTTCGTGGAGGAGCGTGCGCATCTCGGCCAGCGCGCCGCGCGTCAGCTCGCGCAGCTCCTGAAGGCGCTCGCGCGCGATCTTCTCGTCGCGATCCCACAGGCGGGGCAGCACGTCGGCGAGGATCGTCGCCGAGAAGAGCGTCTGCGAGACGGCATCGTGCAGCTCGCGGGCGATGCGGTGCCGCTCGGTCAGCACGGCCTCTTCGCGGGCGCGCTTGCTGCGCTCGATCTGCTCCAGCATCTCGCGGAATCCATCCAGCAGGTTCCACGCCTCCGAGCCGTCGCGGAAGTTTTCGAGCGGCACGCCCGGCATCTTGTTGGGATGCTGCTGCACCTGCTCGAACAGCGTGAGTAGCGTCCGGTAGCTGAGGATCGTCGGGCGCAGCGCTGCGTAGACGACGACGAACACGAGCATCAGCAGGATGAGCGTGAGCAGCATCGACTGAACGAGGTACGACCAGTTCTCGGCGTCGATGTCGTCCATGTACATCCCGGCACCGATGAACGCGTGCCACTCCGGGATGCCGACGATGTACGATACCTTGCGCTCCGGCTGATCGCTGTCCGGCGGCGGATAATAATACTCGACGTACCCCGCGCCCTCTTCGCTCGTCGCCACCGCGACCATTTCCTGAACGATGTATGTCCCCTGCGTGTCGGCCAGGTCCCACTGGTTGGTGAATTCCATCCCCGGCTCGTAGGGATGGACGAGCATCAGGCCCGTGTCGGTGCCCATGAACAGGTAGTTCTCGCCGAGACGGTAGCGGTGCGTCAGGTCGCGGATCAGGATCGCGCCCTCGCGCCGGACCTGCTCCATCGAGCGCTGCCCCCCGGCGGACTCCTCGCGCAGCGGGTCGAGCGCCGCCATGCCCAGCTCGACGATGCGGCGCAGTTCCTCCTTGCGCACCTCGTACAGCCGCTCGGTGTAGCTGTTGACGAAGTAGAAGAGCAGCGAAAAGTAGCCCAGCGTGATGAGCGCGACGGCGATGATCAGCCGCATGTAGCTGCTCTCGATGAAAGGGGGTTGGTCAACCGTCTGCCGGGTATGGCGGTCAGAGGTCATGGAGTCCGGTCCTGGTGCATCAGTCGTCAAAGTCGAACGATTCTAGCATACGAGCGACGACGTTTTCGAGATCCCGATCAGGCTGGCCCGACCGGGTGATGACGCGGATCGCGACACGCCGGGTTTCGTCCGCCGGGTGGGGGATGAAATAGTACGTTTCGCGGTCGAAATGCTGCTCGACCTCTACGATCCTGCCGCCGACGTACAACGTACGATGCCCGTCCTCCGGTTCGGGGAACAGCAGCCGGAACGTTTCCTCAGGCCCGGCGATCACGACGAGCGCGACCGGCGTCAGCGCGCCCTGTGGCCCCTGCATGAAGGTGACGTACCCCGCGACCGGGTCGCTCTCCGACAGGCGGCTGTCGAACGACTCGATAGGCGTCCACGCGGCGGGGTACTCGACCTGAAAACCGTACGTGTCGTTGTGGTACGTCTCCCAGTCGGTGATGGGGGTCGATGAGACGGGCAGGCTGCCCTGCGTGGGGGGCGGCGCGGCGGTGGGTGGGCTATCCCCGGTTTCGACGGTGCAGTGCGTTCCAACGATCTGCCAGCGATCGCCGTGCCGGGTGAGGTCGACCAGCATGTCGTATGGCTGGATGCTGCCGCCGAAGTAGCGGCTGACGCGCACCTGGGCGGTCTGCCCGTCCTCGTATTCGACGGCGTACTCGAAACGCACGGGGATATCCTGCGCGCACAGGAACGGATCGTAGTCGCCCGACCCGTCGAACGTGCGGCGCAGCGCGTCGATCCTCTCGACGAACGCGTCTGACAGATAGGGGCGGAGAATCTCGTTGTCGCGGTAGGCTCCGTCCATCACGACGCTGCCGGGGTAGGACGAGTACCAGCCGTAGAACTCCGCGACCGTCTCCTCAGCGTTGGGCGGTGGTGCGGTGGGCGATGGTTGTGGGGTGTGGGTGGGGGGAGAGGGCGTCGGCGTGGCGGCGAAGGTTTGCAGCGCGCACGCGGCCAGCATCAGGCCGCCCAGCAGCGCGATCAGCGCAGGGATAGGCGAGCGTGTCATGTAGCGAGCTTCCTCGCAGTCCGGGTGTGCGGTAGCCTACCGTCAGCCTATCCTTACAGGATAGGCCATGTGGCGGCGGGGCGCGCCCGGCAGATGGTCTATTCGCGGCCTGGTCAGGTGGGTAGGGTAAGGGAGTGCCAAGTTAAAAGTGCCCGTACAGAACCTTCGGTTCTGACTGGGAGTTTGCCTTTGGCAAACTCCACGTGCCAAGTCAAAAAGTGCATAGTGGGGAGTAGCCAGTTCGGTGTTGTGAGTGTTGAGCAGTCGTGTTTTTGCTTCTGCGGGTGGCCGGAAAAATGGCGAGAATCGGGGGGTGCGCGTTCGGCCAGTTGCGGTCACGGTCGGATGGTTGAGCGTGACTGGCCGGACGATCCGCTCGACTGGCCGGATGCGGTGAGCGCAAATGACCGGAACTGGCCGGAACTGGTCGGATAGTGGGGGCAG
>CAZWUX010000129.1:0-5170 GCA_964637665.1 uncultured Anaerolineae bacterium | reverse complement strand
TGCGGTGAGCGCAAATGACCGGAACTGGCCGGAACTGGTCGGATAGTGGGGGCAGGTGGCACACGGCAGCAGCCCGGTGAGGGAGCGCGCCGGGGAGTGCATCGCAGGCGGAATACAGGTTGGTCGGTCCATTGGCCCGGTCTCCACACAAGCCCATCCCCGGATCAACCGGACGGGGATTCCACATGATTCGCAGGGTGTCCAAGCACCAGCCTACCACAGATTCCGCCGCTAACTATGCTGTATCTATGCTCTTTCCGGGGCGGGCAAAAAAATACCCCGCCGGGTGGGCGGGGTATCGGGTGTGGCTAGCGTTCCTCGACGCGGATGCTCTCTATCACGTCGCCGGGTGGGGCGTTGGGGTCCTGCTGAGGATCGCGGGCCGTCAGACCCTCGATGGCCGCCATGCCCTGCGTGACCTCGCCGAACACGGTGAAGTCGGCGTCGAGCATGGGCTGGGGGGAGTAGGTGATAAAAAATTGGCTGCCCGTCGAGTGGGGCTGCATCGTGTGGGCCATGCTGATCAGACCGGCGCGGTCGAAGGGCAGACCGTTGTCGGCCTCGTGCTCGATGGTGTAGCCGGGGCCGCCCGACCCGGTCCCGGTGGGGTCGCCGCCCTGCGCGACGAAACCGGGGATGACGCGGTGAAACGTCACGCCGTCGTAGAACCCCTGACAGGCCAGAAACACGAAATTGTTGACCGTGATGGGGGCTTGCTCCGGGTAGAGGTCAACGGTGACCTGCTCGCCGGATGCGAGCGTAATCGTCGCGATGTAGTCGTGGCCCGTGCGGATCACCTGAGCCGGGGCGTCGAATGACGTGGGGGTCTCGGCGGGTGGGTCGCAGGAAAAGCTGGCGGGTTCGTTGCCGGATGGGGCGGGCTGGCCGCCGCCGCAGGCGATCAGCAGCAGCGCGGCGGTGAACAGCGCGGATACGAACAGCAGGCGTTTCGTCACATTCATTCTCCTCACTGGCGGCCCGTCCGGTAGCGGGCGGGGCCAAATACCTCGTCGTCTTCGTCTTCGTCGTCAGGGTCGGGCATCACGCGGAGGGCGCGCTCGGCGGCGCGCCAGTCCAGCCCGGCGTCGAGCATGGCGAGGATATCGCCCGGCTCAGCCTCCATTTTGTCGCCGAGACGGCAGGCTCGCTCGATCTCCGCCGGGGTGAAATCCTCGGACAGCCAGGTCGCCACGACCTCGTAGGGCTGCTTATAGCGGTCGGCAAGCTCGCGGGCTTTCGGGTTTTCGTCGGTGGGGGACATGAGTGTCTGACTTCCTGAGCTTTCTACTCGTTGAACCGTCTATGGCTGATTATAGCGCTGCTAGCAGGTGCTCGCCGAGTTCGGGGGGATCGCTGTGCTCGATCTGGACGCCGGTGGCGGCGTGGAAGGTCAGGAAGTCGCGCATGGCGGCGGCGACGCCCGCCACGAGGTCGCCATCCGGCTCGACGCCCGGCTCCAGATAGAGCTTTTTGAGGCGCAGAACGCCGTCCGAGCGTTCGAGCTTGGGATCGAAGCGCCCGACGAGGCGATCCCGGTGCAGGATGGGCAGGCAGAAGTAGCCCCAGATGCGGTCTCTGGTGGGCTTGTAGGCCTCCAGTATTTGCTGAAAGCCCCAGAATGACTCGTCGCGGCCCCGCGCCCAGAACAGGTTGTCGAAGGGGCTGAGGAACGTCGTACGCGATGGGATGATATCGCCAGCGGCGGCGCGCTCCAGCAGGGGGAGATCGTCGTGGTGGATAATGAGGGATTCCGGCTCGCCGTCGAGCAGGACGCCGGTAATCTCGACCGCGATCCCCTCGTCGATCAGGGATTTGACGATAGGGTTCGCCGTGCCGCGCTTGAGGTAGGCGTATTCGGCGACCTGCGCAGGCTCGCAGACTCCGAGGGCGCGCAGGCCCCGCTCGACGCGCGCCCTGAGGGCTTCATGGCGGGGTAGCTCTGAGGTGTCGACCCAGTCCGGGCGGATGCGATCGGAGAGATCGTACACGCGCTGGAAGTTCACACGGTCGGCCACCATCAGATCGCCGCAGGCGAACAGGTGCTCCAATGCGCGTTTGGCGGGCTTCCAGTCCCACCAGCTTCCGCGCTGGGGGCCGTCGTACTCGAAATCGGCGGCGCGCAGGGGGCCTTCCTCGGCGATGCGGGCCAACACGCGGTCGACGGTGGCGTGGTTCTTCGGGTCTTCGAGCCACTCGTGCCACCAGCGGGATGGGCCGTTGCAGCGGCGGTGCATATCGGGGGTGTAAAGCGTGTAGTCAGACAGGGGGATCACAGAGGCGGCGTGGCCCCAGTACTCGAACAGGCGGCGCTCACCCGCGACGTAGATCAGGCGGTCGAGGTCGTCCACATCGTATGCGCCGAGACGGCTCCACAGGGTGAGGTAGTGGCTGCGCTGGACCATTTGCAGTGTGTCGATCTGGATGTAGAGCAGGCGCTCGACAAGATCGGCGATGGCGTCAGGTGTGCGGTCGATCTCCGCGTCGTTGGGGGTGGTCAAGCCCTGTGTGTGCAGTGCGACGGCGCGCAGGGCGCTCAGCGGGTAGGGAGCGGGAGGCATCGTTCCCCTTTCTGTGGAACTTTGTTATATCCGTTTGAATGGCACAGATGTTCTACTCGAATTAGGAGAGAATGTCAAGTGAAAGCACAGTGCCCAGTGCAGAGTGCAAAGTGCCAAGTGGCGAGTGAGAAAATCGATGGCTTGAGCATCGCACGGCGAAAAGTGATGAAAAGGGGGAAGTGCCAAGTGCAAAGGAAGTGTTGAGGGCGGGGTAGCGGGTAGATCGGTATCAGGGTTGGATGGACAAGTCCGTCAGGTCGATGGTGCAGGCGGGAGCGCAGGCGGAGGTGGGGGTCAGGGAGGCGTGGAGCGTGTAATCGCCGGGAGGGGTGTCCACCGGGATGTGGAAGGTGAATGGCACGCCATGAAAGCGGTAGGGGTCCCAGCCGCCGGTGGACTCGCCGGTATGGGCGTCGATCAGAGGGAGATCGGGCAGGGGGATCGACTCGTCGCCGCCGACGAGGGTCAGGGACGCGCGGAGATCGGACTCGATTGGGGAGCGCGTCACCCAGACGGTGTATAAGGTGACTTCGTCGCCGGGGGTGGGATCGGTGGGGAGGGGGCGGTAGGCGACGAACTCAAGAGGGCCATCGGGTGACGCATCGATGCCGGTGTGCACGAAGGTATCCACAGGGGCGATCCACAGGTAGTCGCGGACGTGATCGGCATCCAAAGCGGCAAAATAAGAGCCGGGCAGCGTGAAGGGGTCGGGATCGGCGAGAGGCGGGAAAAAGTGGGATTCGAGCCGGGCGCGCGGCCAGGTTTCGAGCAGCACGTCGAGCCAGTAGGCGTCGTGCTCGCGCCCGGCGAGGGCGGGGGCGAGCGTCGAGTCGTGGTGATCACCGGGGGTGAGCAGCACCTCGTAGCCGTCGAGATAGGGATAGTAGAACTCAAGGGCGAGGATGGTTTCGCCGGGTGGGACGCGCTCGGCGATGGTCTCGGCCAGTGGGCGGCGGATGGCGTCGAATGCCTCGTAGGTGTGTTCGGCGTCGCGGACCATGTGGGTGGTGTAGATGCCGAGCGTCAGTGCGGCGGCGGCGTAGACGGTCCGGCTCCAGGCGAGGCCGGGGGTGCCGGTGCGCCGGAAGCCGCGCGTGATCAGGGGGCCGACCCCGGTGAACAGGATGGGGAGGGCGAAGGCGGTGTAGGCGTTGTTGACGACGTTGGTCGGGTTGAAGATGAAATAGCCGACCTCGTTGAAGGCCAGCAGGGCCAGCCAGTGGCGGTCGGCGGGCTGGCGGCGGGTGATGGCGGCAGCGGCAGCCGTGAGGATGAGCAGAAATTCGGCGGGGGATTGATCCCACAGGAGCTTGTAGCGCAGGGCGTTGGCGGCGATCCGCGCCTGTAGGCCGCTGCCGCCGAAGCGGCTCAGGTAGTCGAGGTAGGCGGTGGTATGGGGCAGGCTGACGATGTGGATCAGGGCGTAGAGGGCCAGCACCGGGACTGCGCCTGCCACGTAATACCACAGTGGGTCAGGGCGCAGCCAGCGGCCATCCGAGCGGGCCGCGCGGAGATAGGCGAGCAGGTACGCGCCGCCCAGCGCGACGATCAGGCTGAGGCCCAGCAGGTGGACCTCCAGCGCCAGCCCGGCGAGCGCGCCGACGAGAAAATGCGGCCACTGGCGATCCTGCTTCTCGGCGGCAACGTGAGCCAAAAGCACAAGCCCGGTGGCGAGCATCGGCAGGGCGGTATTGCGCCCGGTGGCGCTCAGCAGGCCGAGCACGCTCAGAGCGGCCAGACTCGACCCGACAAGGGCGGCGGGGGCGTCGTACAAACGGCGAACTGCCGCGTAGAGCGCCCCCAGCGCGAGCAGACCGACGAGCAGCCCGAAGATGCGGATTTGCAGCAGACCCGCGCCGAAAATCCGCGCCCACCAACCATAAAGGATGAGTGCGCGGCCCCAATCGGGCCGATCAGGGGCCTCTGCCGGGAGGCGCATCATGCCGGGGGCCAGCCCACCACCGTGCGCCATGTGGGCGGCGGCGCTGAGCGTCATGCCCTCGTCGTCGAGGGCGGCGTGCGTCACGAACCAGAGACGCAGGGCGATCCCGATGATGAATACGACGACGGATGCGGCGACCAGCCACCAGCGGGCGCGGGGGGAATACACCTCCGGGCCGCTCAGGACGAGGATCAGGGCGATCAGCAAACACTGCACGCTGAGCAGGGGATAGCCGATCCAGCGGGCGGTCAGGTAGAGCGTAGGGGGGATGAGCAGAGCGATGGGCAGGATCAGGGAGATAGGGTGGCGGCGCAGCGCGCGGAGCGCGCCGAAGGCGCGGCGCAGGAGCCGGTTGTGAGGGGTGATCCATGCGGTGAGGGCGAGCGTGATCAGCGCCAGAGCGGACAGGGCAGCGCCCAGGCGGACGAGGCGGAGGGGCAGGTCGAACAGATCGGCGCGGCCCGGCGGGGCGAATCCCAGTGCGGCGACGGCGAAGGCCGTCTGCACGACCGCCAGCGCGGCGAGGCCGATCCGCAGCCAGCCGGGCAGTGGTTCGGGTTGGGATGGTGGGTCGGCGCTCATGAGATCAGGGACGCTCCCGTGTGAATTTCACCGGAGGCGACCATACCCCGGCACGCAGGGGGTTGTCAAGATGAGAGGCCGTTGGGAT
>CAZWUX010000128.1:0-11303 GCA_964637665.1 uncultured Anaerolineae bacterium | reverse complement strand
GCTCAGGCGCTCGGCTACGTCTACACGCCGTCCAACCAGGCCGTTCGCCGCGCCCTGCCTGACGAATTCGGCGTGATCATCAAATCGCGCCCCAACGACCTGCCCGCCTCCAACAGCTTTTACGCCGCCGTGCTGGCCGGGGTCGAGACGATCTGCCGCCGCCACCAGATCAACCTGATGTACGCCAACCTGCTCGTCGACAGCAAGAGCAACCCGGTCGAGACGCCCCGCCTGATGCTCGACGGCGAGGTCGACGGCCTGCTGCTGGTCGGCATGAATCTGAACGAGGGGCTGGTCGACCACCTCCAGCGGATCGACGCGCCCGTCGTGCTGGTCGACGCCTACGCCGAGGGCGATCCCTTCGACGCCGTCGTGACGGACAACGTCGCCGGGGCCTACCGGGCCACCCGGTACCTCGTCGAGCAGGGCCACTGCCACATCGGCATCGTCGGCAGCCTGCCCGACGCCTACCCCAGCGTCCGCGAGCGCCGCGAGGGCTACCTACAGGCGCTCGCCGGTTACGGCCTTGAGCCGTATTTCGCCGACTGCGTGCTGCACCCCAGCGTGGTCGAGCCCTGTGTCACCGACCTGCTGACCGGGCACCCGGAGGTCACGGCCATCTTCGGCTGCAACGACGACGTTGCCATCGCCGCCATGCGGGCCGCCCAGCAGCTCGGACGGCGCATCCCCGCCGATCTATCCGTCGTCGGCTTCGACAACATCGACCTGAGTCAGGCCGTGCTGCCCCGCCTCACGACGATGCGCGTCGACATGATGGGCATGGGCCGTCTGGCCGCCCAGCTTCTCATGAACCGCATCGAGTACCCGGAGGCCGGGCTGATGCGGGCCGTGATCTGCCCCAGCCTCGTCGAGCGCGATTCGGTGGCCGCCGTCTGAAATCGGGCGCTCGTCAACCCGGCCCGCAGAGGGTACACTCCGGGCGTTGAGTCGGGCCGAGCCGGGCAGCGTCCGCGCCACAGGGCGCGGCGCGACATGATATCCCCGCCCCCTGTAGACGACGAAAGCGATCATCCATGAGTACTTCCGCTCCCCCATCGACCGCATCCGGCAGCCGCCTCGTGCGCGCGTTCGCCTACTTCCTTTCGTTCGTCGTCCTCGGCCTGATCCTCTCGGCATTCGGCCCCACCCTGCCCGGACTGGCCGGGCAGACCGGGTCGACGCTGGGCCAGATCAGCATCATCTTCACGGCGAACGCGCTGGGCTACATCGCCGGTTCGCTGCTGGGCGGGCGTCTCTACGACCGCATACCCGGCCATCCCGTTCTGGCGGCGGTGCTGCTCGCCGTCGGCGTGTTTCTCGCCGCCCTGCCGCTGCTCGCCGCCCGCTGGCTGCTCGTCGTGGACTTCCTGCTGCTGGGCCTCGTGCTGGGTGTGATGGATGTCGGGGGGAACGCGCTCGTCGTGTGGCTGTTTGGGCGCGATGTCGGCCCCTACATGAACGCCCTGCACCTGTCGTTCGGCGTGGGCGCGTTCCTGTCGCCCATCCTCGTCGACCGCGTGGTCGTGCTGACCGGCGGCATCCGCTGGACGTACTGGCTGCTCGCCGCCCTGATGATCCCCGTCGCCGTGTGGGTCGCATTTACGAAAAGCCCGCCCCGCCCCGACGAGGGGGAGACGGACCAGACGATGTCACCGGCTGCCGGCTATACCGGGCTGACCATCCTGCTGGCCGCCCTGATGTTCTTCCACGTCGGGGCCGAGCTTTCCTTCGGCGGGTGGATTTTCTCGTACGCGTCTGCGCTGGGAATCGGCACGGCGACGACCGCCCGCCTGCTCAACTCCGCCTACTGGGGGTCGTTCACCATCGGGCGTCTGATCGCCATCCCCTTAGCCACCCGGCTGCTGCCGCGCACGATGATGATCCTCAACCTGATCGGCGCGGCGGCCAGCGTCGCCGTGATGATGCTCTTTCCCGGCTGGCCGCTCGCCGTATGGATCGGCACGCTCGGCCTCGGGTTTTTCGTGGCCCCGCTCTTCCCGACGACCATCAACTTCGCAGAGCGCCGGATGCCCATCACGGGCAAGGTCACGGGCTATTTTCTGGTCGGCGCGAACGTCGGCTCGATGACCGTGCCCTGGGTGATCGGCCAGCTTTTCGAGACGGTCGGCCCCCAGACGATGATCAGCACGGTGGGCGTCGTCGTCCTGATCGCCCTCGCGCTGTTCGTCGCGATCATGCGCTACACGCGCGGGGATGCGCGCTCCGGCTGATTCGGATCAGCCCGTCTCCGCGATCAACCGCTGGCACAGCCGGACGCCGTTCATCGCGTCCGTCACCCAGTGATCCGCGCCCACGTACTCGCACACGGCCTTGTTGATCTGGCTGCCGCCGATCAGGATCGGCACCGACGCCAGTTTCCCGCCATCCCTCTCCCTGAGCAGCCGGATCGTCGCCGCCATCGAGTCGTACGACGAGGTCAGCAGCCCCGACAGGCCGATGATGTCCGGCTCGATCTCGACCGCCTGCCGGAGGAACTCCGCCGGGTCCACGTCCACGCCCAGATCGATCACCGTGAAACCGTAGCACCGCAGCAGCAGGATCAGGTTGTTCTTGCCGATGTCGTGGATATCCCCCTGCACGGTCCCCAGCAGAATCAGCCCGGAGTCGTTTCCGTTGTGCGTCTCCTGGATGACCGGCTCGACGAGTTCGAGCATCTCACGGAAGATCTCCCCCGCCATGATCAGCCCGGCGAGATAATACTCCTGTTTCTCGTAGCGCAGCCCAACCAGCCGCAGCCCCTCCTGGCAGTCCTTGACGATATCCAGCGGATCGTCCCCATCGTCCAGACGTTCCTGCACCAGAGCCAGCGTTTCCTGCTCTTCGAGGTCGGCGACGTGTTTGACCAGCGCCTTTTGTGTTTCTGTCTGACTAGTCATTTGCCATCCTGGACTCGCTCGTCGAGTCCGATATGTGTTGTGAAGCTGAGTTGATCGCTGCGGCAGATGAACCATCCCCAGCTGATAGGGCGGTCGTCGAAATCGTAAAACAGGTGCTCCAGATAAAATGCCGCCGCCGGTAAAGCCGTCTTGAGCACCCGCGCCTCAGGCTCGCTCATGAGCGTCGCCGCGATCTTCAGCTCACCATACTTCAGCATGTCGTTGCTTGCGTTGGTGAACAGCCCTTGCAGCGAGGTAACATCCATTTCGGCCTCTACGATGGGCCGCGTCGCATCGTAGATCAGGTAAGCGCGGTGGTAAAAAACCGGCTCTTCGCTGCGGGTCAGCAGGCGGCGGATATAAATGACGTGCTGCCCTTCATTAAGCTGAAGCTTACGCGCCGTTCGCCTGTCGGCGGAGACGATCCGAGCGTCCAGCAGCGTGATCGCGGTGTTTTCGTCCTGGGTGAAAAGGTCCTGCAAGGTGTGAAGGTGGAAGGTCGCCGTGCCCAATTCGAGCGGCTTCACGAATGTTCCGCGCCCCTGCGCCGTGCTGACGACATCCTGATCGGCCAGCATGTTGATCGACCGCCGGACTGTCATCGGGCTGACGTTGTACATCCGGCACAACTGCGCCTCCGACGGCAGTTGATCCCCCGGACGGTAAACGCCCTCCGCGATCATCCGCCGCAGGATGTTGGCGAGCTGAGCATAGGCAGGTTCGTAGGAGCTGCGGTCGATTGTCTCTACGTAGTCCGGCAGTTTGTCAGAACTCATCGTCAGTTCTCTTGTTCCGCTAATAAAGTGTCAATATTTAATAGAAGAAATCGTCAAAAACAGCGCCTCTCGCCAGCAAACGGCGTGCTTAAAACATGCATTTTAAGGCCAGTGGATGCGAAACGCCAGTTCGTCTTGACAACTCCACTATATAAGTATACACTTTTCAGAGAAACAACTTCCCTATATAAGTATATAAGTATCTTATCGCGCCGTAAAGAGTCTCCCACTGGAGCTTCTCTTGCCAGCCCACCCCGAACCTGAACACACGAAAATCATCGCCTGCGCGACCGTCATCGAGGAGATGCTGCCTTACCTCCCACCGGGCATGGCGCACGAAGTCCTCGATTTTGGGCTTCATCTGGAGCCGGATGGCCTGAAGAAAACGCTCCAGCGCGCAATCGACGAGACAGACCCATCGATAGACACGATCGTTCTTGGATACGGCCTGTGCGCGCTGGCCGTCGTCGGCTTGCAGGCTGCCCATTCCACCCTTATCATCCCCCGTCTGGACGACTGTATCGGGATTTTTCTGGGGTCGAAAGAGGCTTACCGGCAGCAGACCAGCCGCGAGCCGGGGACCTACTATCTGACCAAAGGCTGGATCGAGGTCAACGACACGCCCCTCGAAGAATACAAGCGCCTCGCCGAACGGCACGGCGCCGAGCGGGCGGACCGCATGATGGGGTTGATGCTCAAGCACTACACCCGCATCGTCTACATCGACACCGGCCACGAGGGGCAGGAAAAATATCGTGCTTACGCGCGGCGGACCGCCGCGCAGTTTAATCTGAAGTATGAGGAGGTTCCGGGGTCGAACGATCTGGTGCGCCGGATGATCGCCGGCCCCTGGGACGAAGAGACGTTCGTCGTCAAGCAGCCCGGCGAGCGCGTCGTTTACGCCGACTTCAAGACGACGGCTGCGACCACGCCCAACCTGACGATGTTTCAACGCTCGGATACGTTGGCAAACCCTGGCGAATAGACAAACTCATGCCCTCTCCCACATCCTTTGTGATCGACTTTGAGCCGGTCGGTAAGCGGGTCGAAGTCCCGCCTGACACGCCCCTGATCAACGCCGCCCGCTCGGCTGGCATCGAGCTGGCCTCGGCCTGCGGCGGCGAGGGTCACTGCGGCCAGTGCCGCGTGACGATCGTCGACGGCGACGTGTCGCCCCCCATCGACGCCGAGGAGTTCATCCTCACCGAGCTGGAACTCCGGCAGGGCGACCGGCTGGCCTGCTGCACCCACGCCCTGAGCGATGTCAAGGTCAACATCCCCACCCGCTCCCTCATCACCAGCCAGCGCCTCCAGCTTTCCGCCGAGGGCGGGGCCGGGCCGGTCGATCCGCTGGTCCGCGACTACGCGATCGCCGTCCCCCACCCCACCCTCGAAGACCTGCGGGCCGACGCGGAGCGCGTCGTCGACGCCCTGCGCGAGGTGCACGGCCTGTCCGGCCTGACGCTCTCGCCGCCCGTCATCACCCAGATTTCGTCGCAGGCCCGCGGCTACGGCTGGCAGATGTCCGTTTACGTGCGGGATGGGGCCGTCGTCGGGGTCGCCCCGGTCGACGCCGCCCCGGTCGGCATGGCCGTCGATCTCGGCACGACGAAGCTGGCCGCCTATCTGGTCGATCTGCGCACGGGCGAGGAGCTGGCCGTGACGGGCACGCCCAACCCGCAGATCGGCTACGGCGAGGATGTCATCAGCCGCCTCGTTTTCACGAAGCGCAACGAGGGCGGGGGACAGGTGATGTCGGATCTCATCCGCTCGGCGCTGGATGACATGCTCGGCGCGCTGGTCGAGCAGGCGGGCGTCACGCGTGCCCGGGTTGCAGACATTTGCATCGTTGGCAACACGGCGATGACTCACCTGCTGCTCGGTTTACCGGTGGGCCAGTTAGCCTCAGCCCCCTACGTCGCCGCCACCAACGCCCCCGTCGACGTTTTAGCCCGCGATCTCGATCTCGCGGCGGCCCCCGGCGCTGCCGTCCACATTCTGCCCTGCATCGGCGGGTTCGTCGGCGCGGATCACGTCGCGATGATCCTCGCCAGCGACCTCGACACGACGGACAAGGTCACGCTCGGCATCGACATCGGCACCAACACCGAGATCGCCCTCGCGCGGCCCGGCGAGCCGTTCATGTCATCCGTGTCGTGTGCGTCCGGCCCAGCGTTCGAGGGCGCGCACATCAGCGACGGGATGCGCGCCGCCGCCGGGGCCATCGAGGCCGTCCACCTGACCGATGTATCCGTCGATCTGAAGACCATCGACGACGCGCCCGCCGTCGGGCTGTGCGGCTCCGGCATCGTCGACGCCATTGCGGAGCTTCACCGCTGGGGCGTGATCAACTCGCGTGGCCGCTTCGACCGCGAGAGCGACCGCGTGCGCGCCGGGCGGCGCGGCCCGGAGATTCTGCTCGTCCCCGGCGATCGGAGCGGCAGCGAGCGCGATATTGCCGTCACGCAGGAGGATGTCAACGAGATTCAGCTCGCGAAAGGGGCCATCCGTGCCGGGCTGGACGTGCTGCTCGACGTGACCGGCACCGCCCCCGAAGACGTGGAGGAAGTGCTCATCGCGGGCGCATTCGGCTCCTTCCTCGACATCCAGAGCGCCCTTGACATGGGTCTGCTGCCCCGTTTTCCGAACGCGGTATACAAACAGGTCGGAAACGCGGCGGTGCTGGGCGCGTGGCAGGCCCTCATTTCCCGGCATCAGCGGGATCGCGCTCACCGCATCGCGGAAAATACACGCTACATCGAGCTAACCACACATCCCCGTTTCAGGCGCGCGTTCGCGCTGGGGATGCTGTTCCCGGAACACACCTCAAAAATCAGCCCCACAGACGGACATGATGGCAAGGAGCAACACGCGTGAAAATCATCGGAGAAAAGATAAACGGCACGCGCAAGCGGGTGGCGAAAGCCATCGCCGACTGTGACGCCGGGTACATCCGCGATCTGGCCGCCCGTCAGGCGGAGGCCGGTGCGAGCTGGCTGGACGCCAACGCCGGGACGCACCCCAGCCAGGAGCCGGACGACCTGATCTGGCTGATCGAGAACGTGCAGGCCGTGACGGATGTCCCCCTGTGCCTCGACAGCGCCAACCCGAAGGCCCTCAACGTCGCGATAGAGGCGGTCGACAGGACGCCCATGATCAACTCGATCAGCGGCGAGGAGGATCGCCTGGCGAACATCCTGCCCATCGTGGCCGAGCATGGCTGTCAGGTCATCGCGCTCGCGATGGACGCCAGGAGCATCCCCGAAACCTCCGAGAAGCGCATGGCGGTCATCCGGCGGCTGATGGGGGCCACCCGTGACGCCGGGGTGCCCGACGATCACGTTTACATCGACACGCTCGCCATGACCATCGCCACCAACACGAACAGCGGCCTCACCGCGCTCGAAACGATGCGCTGCGTCACCGAGGAATACCCGGAGGCGCACCTCGCCATCGGCCTGAGCAACATCTCATTCGGACTCCCCTCCCGCTCCTACGTCAACCGCACGTTCCTGACGCTGGCGATGGGGGCCGGGCTTGACAGCGCCATCCTTGACCCGCTCGATCGGGAAATACAGGCCACCATTCTGGCGGCTGATCTGGTGCTGGGCCGCGACAAGCACTGCTTGAACTACCTGCGCGCCTCGCGGACCGGCATCTTTGACTCCTGAGTCGACGCTCGTCTCTACGAAGGAGGGAAAGTTTTGGGCTGTTGTCCCGCGTGATAAACGCGCGGCGTAAGCGGCTCTTACCGTTCCGCGGTTGGGCCGGGGCCGCCTGAAACACAGTGTATACTATGATCGATTCTGCTTTTGAAACGGGCCTGCCAGCGAAACCGGGGACATTTTCGACTCACCTCTCCGGTTCCCCTGCCCACAACTTCACATGCTTTCGGTTTCTATCGGGCCTCTGCCTGGAACGGGAAACCGGGCAGACGCGGCTTTCTCGTCGTGTACGCAACCCGTATGCCTTCTCGAACTGGCGGATCGTTTCCACCTTTCTGTCCCTACAACAAGGAGTAAACCGTGTCACAAAAACTCATTGATGCCATCGTTGAGATGCGTGAGGAAGACGCGCTCAACCTGACCGACGAAATGATCGAGCAGGGCGAAGACCCGTTCGCGATCCTGGACGCCTGCCGCGAGGCGATGGACATCATCGGCAAGCGCTTCGAGACGGGCGACTGCTTCGTCCCTGAGCTGATCCTCGCAGGCGAGATGATGAAGGCCATCACGGCCAAGCTCAAGCCGGTCATGGCCGAGGAGGCCGAGGCCGAGAAGCTGGGCAAGGTCGTGATTGGCACCGTCGAGGGCGACATCCACGACATCGCCAAGGACATCGTCGTGTTCATGCTGGATATCAACGGCTTCGAGGTGACGGACCTCGGCGTGGACGTGTCGCCGCAGAAGTTCGTCGAGGCCGTGCAGGGAACCGGCGCGACCATCGTCGGCCTGAGCGGCTTCCTGACGCTCGCCTACGACCCGATGAAGGCCACCGTCGAGGCCCTGAAAGAGGCCGGGCTTGGCGACGTGAAGGTCATGATCGGCGGCGGGCAGATCGACGAGCAGATTTGTGAATACGCCGGGGCCGACGCCTATGGCCGGGACGCGATGGCCGCCGTCACGCTGGCGAATGAGTGGGCCGGGGTAGGTGTAGCATGAGCGAGCAGACTTCCGTGAAAGAAATCGACGCCGGTAAGACGGCTGAGCAGCTTGTTGCCGAGCGCAACCAGCGCGTGTTGGACGCCGTTGCGCTGAAGCAGCCCGATCGTATTCCCACCATTCTTGGATTTGGCTTTTTGCTGGCCGAGATGGGCGGCATCACCAAGCAGGAACTCTACGAAGACCCCGTGAAGGCCCAGTCCTTGCTGGAGGAAGCGGCCCGCCGCTTCCAGCCTGACATGATGCTCGGCGCGTGGCACACACCGGGACCCAGCCGCATTCTGGGCGACCGCATGACGAAGTGGCCCGGCCTGGGGCTTGGCCCCAACGGTTCCTTCCAGTTCAACGAGCAGGAATTCATGAAGCCGGAGGACTACGATGCCTTCATCGACGACCCGGCTGATTGGTCCATCCGCACCTACATGCCGCGCGCCTTCAGCGAGCTTGAGGCGCTCTCCATGCTGCCTCCGCTCGGCATGGCGGCGTTCGGCTACTACAACATCCTGAACTACACCGTGCTCACCGCGCCGCCCCTCGCCGAGGCGTTCCAGAAGATCGGCGAGGCGGCCCAGGTTCAGGCCGAGTGGCTGGGCGAGCAGATCGACTCCATGCAGCGCCTCGCGGCGATGGGCTACCCGCCCCTGCCCTTCCTGAGCACGCTCATCGAGGCCCCATTCGACTTCATGTCCGATACGCTGCGCGGTATGCGCGGCATCTTCCTCGACATGCTCCGCATCCCCGACAAGCTGCTGGCGGCGCAGGAGAAGGTGCTCACCTTCCAGGTCGAGCACGCCATCGCCAACGCCGCTGCGGCGGGCAGCCCCTTCGTGTTCATCCCCCTGCATCGCGGCTCCGACGGTTTCATGTCGCTGAAGCAGTTCGAGACCTTCTACTGGAAGCAGTTGAAAGAGATGATGCTGGCCCTGATCGAGCACGACCTCATCCCCTGGGTCTACTACGAGGGCGTCTGGGACGAGCGGCTTGAGTATCTGGCCGATCTGCCCGCCGGTAAGTCGGTCGGGATGTTCCAGGACACCGATCTGTTCAAGGCCAAAGGGGTGATCGGCGATGCCCTGTGCATCGTGGGCGGTATGCCGCTCTCCCATCTGAAGCCAGGGACCAGCCCGGAGAAGATCCGCGAACTGACCCGACGGCTGTGCGAGGAGGTGGGTGACGGCGGCGGCTACATCATGGCGAATACCGTCCTCGAGCTGGAGGGCTGCGACCCCGAACTGATCGAGGTCTGGGTGGACGCCACCAAAGAGTACGGAACGTACGCCTAGCGCGGCGTTTACTAAAAAAGCTGCGAGGGCCGGGCCGAAACGCGCAGGCCCGCCCCGGTCCTCGCCCACAACAGAAATTCCGGGCCGTGCACCGCCTGTGGTCCGCATCCCACCCGGGCGGTGCACGCCACGTTCCTGCCCCGAGCCTGCGAAACCCACGTCAGACGCATGACAGAAACGACAGGATAAACCGCTATGAGCCAGGAGCTTGCCAGCTCTGCCGATCTCGAACCACGCGGCGAGGGCGTCCGCGCCCCCCGCTACGCATGGGTGATCCTGCTCGTCGTGTTCCTGGCGAGCGTGGCCGCGCCGCTCAACCAGGCGAAGGTCCCCCCACTGCTGCCCGTCCTGCGCGACGCCTTCGCGCTCGACCTCGGACAGGCCGGGCTGCTGATGTCCGTCTTTTCCCTCACCGGCCTGATCCTCGCCCTGCCCGCCGGGCTGATCATGCAGCGGTTGGGGCCGAAAACCACCGGCCTGATCGCGCTGGGCTGTCTCGTGATCGGCGCGGCGATGGGCGCGCTGTCCCCCACCACCGGGCTGCTGCTCACCAGCCGCGTGATCGAGGGCGTCGGCATGGGCCTGATCACCGTCATCGCGCCCGCCATCATCGCCCTGTGGTTCCCCCGTGCGGTGCAGGGCACGCCGATGGGCATCTGGGCGACGTGGGTCCCTGTCGGCAACGTCACGATGTTCAACCTCGCCCCGTTGCTGGGCACGGTGCTCGGCTGGCAGGCGGTCTGGTGGCTGGGTGCCGGGTTCGCCCTGTTCACGCTGGTGTTGTTCGGCTGGCTGATGCGGTTGCCCGCCGCTGACGAGGCGGCATCCGGCTCACCTCAGGGCGCGGACGATGCCATGCCCGCCACGCTCGGCGGCGCCCTGCGCAACCCCCATATCTGGCTGCTCGCCCTCAGCTTCGGCTGTTTCAACGTCGTCTTTCTCGCCTTCCCGACCTTCTTCCCCACCTATCTGTCCGAGGTACATTCGTACTCCCTGTCGCAGGCGGCCTTTATCACCAGCCTCACGACGCTCGTCGTCGTCGGGTCGGCCCCTCTGGGCGGCTGGCTGTCTGACCGGATCGGCACGCGCAAATGGCTGATCGTGATCCCCTCCGCCATCGTCGCCGTGATGCTGCTTTTCCCCTTCCACATCGCCGGGTGGCAGCTCTACGCCTTCACGATCCTGCTGGGCCTCATCGCCGGGCCGGTGCCAACCGCATCGTTCGCCGCCGTCCCGGAGGTGATGGAGCGCCCCCAGATGACGGGCTTCGGGATGGCCGTTCTGGCCGCCGGGCAAAATCTCGGCATGGTGATCGGCCCCGTGATGTTCGGCGCGATCGTCGAGCGGGCGGGCTGGGCCATCGCGGGCTATTCGCTGATCCCCTTCTGCCTGCTGGCCCTCATCGCCGCCCTGCTCGCCAGAGTGCGCTGATCGCCACGCCCCACAGACAAAAATAAAGCGCCCCCTCCTGATGAGGGGGCGCTCGCTGGCTCAGGCCCTGTTCGATCATGTTGATGACGGGCTCCTGGCCGCCCCACGGCCTTCTCCCCGCCTGTCCGGCGTTGGCCCCACCCGCGTCGATGCGCGCCCGGATCGCCCGCCGTGCCGGTCAGCCGAGCAGATCGTTGCTGCGCGGCAGGTTGACGGCATCCGCCGCCAGCACCTCCCGCAGATCGCCCTGCTCCC
>CAZWUX010000127.1:0-11325 GCA_964637665.1 uncultured Anaerolineae bacterium | reverse complement strand
TCCGGCACACGTTCGGCGAGCCGCTGACCATCGCCGCGCTCGTACTGTGCGCGCTAATCCTGTTCTTCCCGCGAGACGTGCGGACGGCGGCGCTCATTTTCCTCGCCGGGACGGCGCTGGGCTATTTTCTGGAGCTATGGGGCACGACGCGCTTCTGCTGGACGTACTACACGCTGGAGCAGCCCCCGTTCTTCGCCGTCATGGCGCATGGTATGGCGGCCCTCGCCTTCTGGCGGGTCGACATGCTGGGCAGGCTCGTCTTGAAGCGTGTGTTTGGTAAGGGTGATAGGCCGCCCGCGCCGCAGACGCCGGTCCGTGCGGGGGGCGTGCGCGACGCCGGGCTTACGGCATCCTGACGGATGCTTCGGGCGGCTGATATCTATCAGCCGCCCGGCCTTTCCTCCTGCGCGGAGTCCTCATCCCCGCCGTCGTCCTCTGCGGGGAGCAGCGCGGCGTCCAGTATGTCGTCCATCTCCCTGACCTTGATGATGTTCAGCGACTTCAGGGCGCGTTTCGGCACTTCCATCAGGTCTTTTTCGTTTTCGTCGGGGATGATGACGTTCTGGATGTTGACGCGCTGCGCGGCGAGCACCTTCTCCTTGATGCCGCCGACGGGCAGCACGCGCCCCCGCAGCGTGATCTCGCCGGTCATGACGATGTCGCGCCGCACCGGGCGCTCCGTGAGCGCGGAGATCAGCGCCGTCGCGAGCGTCACCCCGGCGGATGGCCCGTCCTTCGGGATGCCCCCCTCCGGCAGGTGGATGTGGATGTCCGTGTTCTCGAACAGGTCGGGGTCGAGGTCGAACTCGTCCGCGCGGGAGCGGGCGTAGCTCAGGGCTGCCTGCGCGCTCTCCTGCATGACGTCACCTAGCTGGCCGGTCAGCGTCAGCGCGCCTTTGCCGGGCATCAGGATGACCTCCACCGGCAGCACGTCGCCCCCGGCCTCCGTCCACGCGATGCCCAGCGCGATGCCGACCTCGTCTGTCTCCGAGACGAGCGGCTCCGGAATCTGCGGCGGGCCGAGGTACTTGTACAGGCTGGCAGGCGTGATGCGCTTCGCATGGGGGCGGCCCTCCGCCACCCGGCGGGCGATCTTCCGGGAGATCGTCGCGATCTCCCGTTCGAGGTTGCGCACTCCGGCCTCGTAGGTGTATTCGCGGATGATGCCCAGTATCGCCCCGCGCTCGAAGCTGATGCCCTGGTCCTCGATGCCGTGCGCGTCAAGCTCGCGCGGGATCAGGAAGCGCCGTGCGATCTCCAGCTTTTCTTCCTCCGTGTAACCGGGGAACTCGATGATCTCCAGCCGGTCGCGCAGGGCCGGGGGCACAGGGTCGATGCGGTTGGCCGTCGTGATGAACATCACCTGACTGAGGTCGTAGTCGGCTTCTAAATAATGGTCGGAGAAGGCGTGATTCTGCTCCGGATCGAGTACTTCGAGCAGGGCGGCTGATGGATCCCCCCGGAAATCCATGCCCAGTTTGTCGATCTCGTCGAGCATGAACAGCGGGTTGAGCGTCCCGGCGCGCCGCATGGTCTGGATGATGCGGCCCGGCATCGCGCCAATATAAGTGCGGCGGTGCCCCCTGATCTCGGCCTCGTCGCGGACGCCGCCCAGCGAGACGCGCACGAACTGGCGTCCGAGCGCCTTCGCGATAGAGCGCCCCAGCGAGGTTTTGCCCGTGCCTGGCGGCCCGACAAAGCACAGAATCGGCTGCTTCATCCTGTCAGGGGCCAGCTTGCGCACGGCGATGTATTCCAGAATACGTTCTTTCGCCTTATCCAGCCCGTAGTGCTCCTCGTCGAGCACGCGGGAGGCGGCTTTCACGTCGAGGTCGTCCTCCCCATCGGCTGTCCAGGGCAGGTCGAGCAGCCATTCGAGGTAGCTGCGGATAATGCCGACTTCGGGAGCCATCGCAGGCATGGCCGCCAGCCGCGCGATCTCGCGGGCGGCCTTCTCCTGAACGTCGGGGGGCAGAGCGGTCTGCTCCATGCGCTGACGAAGCTCGTCCGTCTCCTGCTGGATCAGGTCCGCCTCGCCCAGCTCGGTCTGGATGACGCGCATCTGCTCGCGCAGGAACATCTCGCGCTGGGCCTGATCGACCTCCTCCTGAACGCGGGCGTGGATGTGATCCTCGATTTCGAGGACCTCAAGCTCCTTGCCCAACAGGATGATGACCCGCATCAGCCGCTCGCCGGGATCAGTCATCGTAAGGAGTTCCTGACGCTCCTCCAGCGTGAGGTCGAGCGTCGTCGTGACGAGGTCCGCCAGCCAGCCGGGATCTTCGATGTTCAGTGCGAACATGTAGGCGTCTTCGGGCAGGCTGCGGTTAAGCTGGACACACTTCTCAAACAGGGTGAGCACGGTGCGCATCTGCGCCTCGACCTCGCTGGAATGCTCGACGGTCTCGACGACGGGCTGCGCCCGACCCATGTAGTATGGCTCCTTCGCGACGATGTCGTTCAGGATGACCCGCCGCCGCCCCTGAATGAGGGCGCTCGTCGAGCCGTCCGGCATACGCAGCACGCGCCCCAGCCGGACCTCGACGCCGACATCGTGCAGGTCTTTGCGATCCGGCTCCTCCTGGTCGGAGTCGAGCTGGGTGACGCAGATCAGGGTGTGGGTGCTCTCTTGAGCGGCGTGCAGCGCCTCAAGCGACCGCGAGCGACCCACGAACAGGGGCGTGACCATGTTGGGGAAGACGACGAGATCGCGGAGGGGGATCAGCGGCGCTTTGATCTCGCCCTCGTCGTCGAGGGGTATCTCGCCGGGGCCGTCGAAGTCCGAAAATGCGTCTGCGAACAGATAATCACTATCGTATCCGCTCATACCGTTAATGCCTCATGATGCCTGCGGCAATGACGCCGCGTTTTACTCGCCCGCAACGTCGGCGGGCTGGGCTGCCGGGATACCGAACCAGTCACGGGCCTCGCCTGCGACGGAAAGAGAACCCGTGATGCATACCAGATCATCTGCTCCGATGTTTTCGAGTGCGAGTGATACTGCTTCCCCCACTGTTGGCGCGATCTGGACCTCGACCTTGTCGGGCCATTGCTCGCCGTTCTTCCGTGCATTGGTGAGGATAGCTGATGCTTCCCCGCTCAGGGTGTCGATCTCCGCCGCACGATCGTGATCGGCCCGCGTCAGGACGACGCGCCGCGCGGAATACAGCAGGGAGGCGAGCATCTTGTTCAGGTCTTTGTCGGCCATGCAGCCGAACACGAACACAGGGTGCAGGGTGCCGGGCGTGTCGTCTAACGTGTCGAGCGACTCGATCAGGCGGTCGACGGAGTAGGGGTTGTGGGCGCTGTCGAGCACGACCATTGGATCGCGGCGAACGACTTCCAGCCGACCGGGCCACCACGCCTTCGCCAGCCCGTCGAGCCGCCCCTGCCGGGTGACGGGCAGGCCCGCGTAAGCGGCTTCGTTCAGCGCCGCCAGCGCGACGGCTGCGTTTTCCACCTGCACAACGCCGGGCAGGCGAATCTCGACCGCGATTTTGTGGCGTTTATCGCCCACCATGATGAGGCTGCCGTCCCACGTCATCTGGCGCGGCTCGACGAACCAGTCCCGGCCAAGCAGGGTGAGCTTGCTGCCTTCCTCGTCGGCGCGCTCCGAGATGACGCGCTTCGCGGCGGGGTCCTGTGACGTGCTGACGACCGGCACGCCCTTTTTGATAATGGCGGCCTTCTCTCCGGCGATCTCGGCGATCGTATCGCCCAGTAGCTGCGTGTGGTCGAGGCTGATGCTCGTGATCACGACGACCGACGGCTGGACGATGTTGGTCGCGTCGAGCCGCCCGCCCAGCCCCACCTCGATCACCGCCGCGTCGCAGCCCTCCCTCGCAAAATGCCAGAAGGCCAGCGCCGTCGTGACCTCGAACTCGGAGAGCGGCAGATCGTCGACGATAGGCCGGAATTCCTCGACGAGCGCGGCCACCGCCTCGCGCGGGATCAGCCCTGCGTCGATCTGGATGCGCTCGCGCCAGTCCTGAAGAGGCGGGGATGTGTACAATCCGGTTTTCAGCCCCGACTCAATGAGACCGTGCGCGATGAATGCCGCCGTCGAGCCTTTCCCCTTCGTCCCGGCGATGTGGATGGTGGGGTAGGCGAGGTGCGGGTTGCCGAGCTTCTCCAACACCTGCCGGATGCCTTCCAGCCCCCAGGTCTGTTTGCCGTGTTCCCGGATGGCGCGGCGGTAGGGATCGTCGAACGAGTGGATATAGTCCAGCGCCGCTTCGTACGTGAGCGTCATGTCAGACTGCTGCTCTTTTCTTCCAGAGGCGTTCGGGAGGATGGCCGGAGGCGGGCGATGAGAAGGCGCTCGAGGAGCGGGATGACCACCAGCACCGCGCTGCTGATGAAAACGGCGGGCGCGAGCTTGACCGGCATCGGCACGGTCGCCGGGGCGAGGCGGGCGGCGGCGAAGCTGACGGCGTACAGGACGGCGACCGCAGCCGCGGCCAGCACGATTCTGCCGCGCCGGGCGGCCAGCGCCCGGTAAATGGCCTGTTGAAGCCCCTGCCAGCGAAACAGCGCAAGCAGCGCCAGCCCCGCCCACCATGCGATCACGGCGAGAGTGTAGAGCACGTATGCGAAATAGGTCAGTGAGTAGCGGCCCAGAATCGCCGGGTCATCACTCTGATGCGTCAGAAGGATGACAACCGAGGCCGCCGCCAGAGCGAGCGTCACCAACAGGGTGCCGATGCGGATCAGCGGCGCAGCGAACAACGAGCGCCGATCTTTAACGTCTGCAAGCCCGGCGGGGCGGGCGCCCACGCGGAGTAGGTAGAGGACGATGGTCAGGAAATACCCGATGGTGATCAACATCTCCGCCAGGTCCTCTTCCTCGCCAGTCGGCTGATCGAAGAAGGCCAGCAGCGCTGAGACGAAAAACAGCGGCACGAGCGACAGACCGGGCACGATGACGCTGTAGCGGTCGAGGGTACGGCGAATCGGGGCGGCGAGAGACAGAAGCGGCAGCGTGATCCCGTAAATGAAAACGATGACAGAGGAGATATACCGTGTCTTCAACCCCGTCAGAAACGGGAACATGTTGTGCAGATTCGTCTCGTCTTTGGTGTTGTAGCGCGCGATGCCGGTCGGCGTCTCGATGCCGAACAAACGCTGGCCCCAGCTAATCTCCTCAAAGCCGATGAGCAGACAGACGATCCCGAAAATAAGGGCAAACCAGTTGATCGTGTGGGTCGTCTGCCACGTCCGCAGCGTGTAGTACAGGGCCACCAGACCGGCCAACCAGGCCATGATGGCCGTCGTCCACTCAACCGGTCCGTCCTCACGCAGGACGTGCAGATAGTTCGCCTCACCGCTGTCATAGATCGCGGCAAACAGGATGCACAGCGCGATGGTGATGGCGATGGCGATGGTAGGCGCAAAGCGCCGTAGAAAACGGCCCAGAGTCACCCCTGCTGACTCCTTTCAGCGTGCGTTCAGAAGGTATTGGACTGGTGAGAGTATACCTACCTTTGTGTGGATAGCAACGTATGGCGGGTTCTCGCATCGCAGGCGGGGCAGGCACATGGTTGGCATCGCGGCAGGCCCTCGTTATACTTGCCGCCGTAGCTGCATCCCACCTCTGTGACCTCGCAGGGTGGGGCGGCAGATGATGAATTCGAGAAGCGTCAGGCAGCGTATCTTTGCGAATCCCCCGTGTGTTGACAGCGTTGTTTGGCTTGATGGCGTTGGCCGCGCTGCTCGTCGTCGGGTATGTCGTCAGCCGTCCACGCGGCCCGGTTCTCGTCGAGGCCGGGTTCCAGCCGGAGGTCATCACCCCCAACGCAGACGGCGAAGATGACTTAACCGAGATCACGTACCGCATCCGGCGACAGGCGCGGGTATCCATCTACCTTGAGGACGATTCCGGCCAGCGTCACATGTTCCGTGATGACGAACCCCGCATTCGCGGTGACTATCAGGTTCTGTTCGGCGGTGTGGTCGACGGATTCCTGCTGGATGGTGAGGATGTCGGCGGCGAGGTGTTGAAGCGTCTGCTGCCGGATGGCGACTACACGTGGGTCGTCGAAGCTGAGGATGTGCTGACCGGGCGGACAGACCGGCTCAGCGGCCCGCTCACGATTGCGGATGGCGATCCCGTGCTGCCTGAGCTGATCGACTTCTCCGTCGCACCGCCGGTCTTCACGCCCAATCAGGACGGGCTGACCGACCTCGTCAGGATCGACGCCTATGTGCCGAAGGAAGCCGATCTGACCGTCTACCTCGTCGACGACGCAGGCAACAGCTACTTCATCCCTGAGTCGCAGCTTGGCCGCAAGCCGGGCGAGGAAGGGCGGCATACCTTCGAGTGGGATGGCGGCGTCGACCTGGGGCGCAACCCGCCCCCGGATGGGACCTATCAGGTGCTCGCAGAAGCGGTCGATGTGGAGGGGCAGCGCGTCAGGCGTGAAAGCGAGGTCACGATCCAGTTTGGCGGGATGCCACTGGCGGAGATCGTCGGCCAGCCGGTGGGTGACACCGTCAACTTCTCGGCGGAGACCGTTATCGTCGGCGACGTGCTGATGTTCGAGCTGACGGTCGAGAACTACGGCGATGCGCCGATCCGCACGACCGGCCCCGCGCCCGGCTACATCTACGAGCAGGGTGAGACGTTCGCCAGCAGCGGCTACTACGAGGAATCGGGCGCGTGGCGGGTGGGCATCCACTGCCAGACGTGCCTGACGGACTATCCCTGGCGCTGGGCGCTTGGCACGCCAGAGACGCTTACTGCTATCGAAACCGGCGACGAGGTCGAATATTATCTGATGCCGGGCGAGCGCGCCGTCGTGACGGGCGGTGTGCGGCTTACCAACATCATCGAGGCCCGCAATCCCCAGCAGTTCTGGGCTGGGTTAATCCACGAGGATGTTGAGATCGTCGATCAGGCGGTCGATCCGCACTGGATCGAGATCGTGCCAGCGGTGCTCGCTCCCGGTGAGGATACTTCCGGGCAGTAAAGGCCGCACTGGCTTGCTGACGGATTGCTCTTTCTGTATTATGAGGGCGTACTCTCGCAATCTTGAAGAGGGAACCGCATCGACAGGGAAGGCCGCTTGAACCTGAAAATCGGCGGGGCAGTCTGCATTATGATGCTCGTAGCCGGGTGTTCGGCAGGTTCCTCCACACCTACCCCCACCGCCTTCGCTGTGACGCAGGCGCCGACGGTGACTCCGCTACCCCCGTTCCCTACCGTCGCCCAGCCGGGTACGGATGATAATCCGCTCGCCGTCGTGCTGGTCGATCCGGAGGAGGGCGGGGCCGCGCCGGACCTTCAACCCCTGTCGAACGCCCTGACGCAGGCAGTGGGTCTGACGGTCGACGCGCGGTGGGCGGAAACCTACGCTGGAGCGCTCGATGCGCTCTGCCGGGGGGAGGCGGTCATCGCCCAGTTGAGCGCACCAGCCTATCTGGCGGCGCGCGAGGCGGGCTGCGGAGAGGCGATCTATCAGATCGAGCGCGGTGGATCGCGCGTGGTAGAGGCCAGCCTCGTCGTGCCGATGGGCGGGGCATCGGCCCTGTCCGGTCTTGCGGAACTGTCGCTGTGCCGCATCAGCGGAGCAGATAACGGCGCATGGATCGCCGCGCTGCTGACGCTGCAAGCCGGAGGGATCGATCCCCTCAGCCAGATGGGGCCGGTAGTCGACGCATCGTCTCAGGCGGATGTCGTGTCTCTCTTTGCGGAAGGCTCGTGCGCCGGGGCTGTCTTTGTTGAGCCGGTAGAAAGCGACCTGGTAGAATCGGTACATGAGCTTCAAGCCCTGCCACCCATACCCAATGATCTTATTGTGATAGACGATCAACTTAGCGTAGAAAGCCGTGCCGTTCTGGTTGACGCGCTTGACGAGCAGCAGCAGAATATCGCCAGCCTGTTGGGTTCGGATGCCCTTGCCCCGGTCGATACCGGCAGCCTTGCTTCGTTTGAGGCGCTGTTCGAGGCGGCGGACGTGGATGTGCTGGCGCTTGCCAGGTAACGCCAGTCGTTTCAGCTTTCTGAATTAACTTGGTCTTCACATGCACGCGTTATGATGGTCACTTGAAAGGGGGTGATGCCCGGCAGCCATAACGAGTTCGTTTCCTGCGAAATCAGGGATGCAGCTAACAGCAGTACCACGTGTCGGTACTCGTAATACCTAACACATCAAGGAGTGAGATCATGTTTTTGGAGAAGAAGAGCCGTTGGCTTCTTGTCTTCGGCGTCCTGGCCGTCCTGGCCCTCGTGCTGGCCGGTTGCGCTCAGCCAACACCTGAGCCGACTGAAGAGCCAATGGAAGAGGCGACTGAGGAGCCGATGGCAGAGGCGACCGAAGAGCCGATGGAAGAGATGACCGAAGAGCCGACGGAGGAAATGACCGAAGAGCCGATGGAAGAGGCCACCGAGGAGCCTATGGAGGAGATGACACTGGGCACCGAAGCGGATCCCATCGTGATAGCCTTCGTTCCTTCCGGTGACTCCGACGCCGTTCTCGCCAGCGGCCAGGCAATTGCCGACGAACTCAGCGCGCGCACCGGTTACGTCATCGAGGCGTCCGTGCCGACCAGCTACGTTGGCGCCATCGAGGCCATGTGCGCGGGCGAGGCTCAGGCCGCCGCGCTGAACACCTTCAGCTACATCGTCGCCTCTGCGCGTGGCTGCGCTGATGTGGCGCTGGTTTCCGTGCGCTTCGGCAGCGCGACCTATTCAGGCCAGATCATCACCCGCGCTGACAGCGGCATCACCAGCATTGAGGACCTCAAGGGCAAGACTTTCTGCCGTCCTGACCCGCTGTCCACGTCCGGCTGGATCATCCCCAGCATCACAATGGCTGCTGCCGGGGTTGACCCCGAAACTGACCTGGCCGAAGTCGTGGATGCGGGCGGTCACGACGGCGTGGTCCGCGCCGTGTACAACGGTGACTGCGATGCCGGTTCGACCTTCGTGGATGCGCGTGGCGGCGTCGAGGAAGAATTCCCGGATGTCATGGATCAGGTCGTGGTGGTTCAGGAATCCGAGCCGATCCCGAATGACACCGTGAGCTTCAGCCCGGATGTTCCGAGCGATGTTCGTCAGGCCATCGTGGACGCCTTCCTGGCAATAGCCGGGGATGAAGAAGCCTCGCAGCTTCTCGCCAGCGAAGACTTCTATGAGTGGGAAGGCCTTGAGCCTATCGAAGACAGCTACTACGACCCCTTCCGCCAGCAGCTTGACGCGGCTGGGGTAGATGTCGAGTCGTTCGTCGAGTAACTTCTGGCAGTATCGGGGGACCCCGCAAGGGGTCCCCTTGTTTTATCGATCAGTGGGCTGCCCACCGCCCCAACCGAGGAAACCCCCTATGTTGAAAGTTGAAAACCTCACCAAACGATACGGGGATGGAACCATCGCCCTGCGCGATGTCACGTTTGAGGTACCTGAAGGCGCTTTTATGGTCGTTATCGGCTTGAGCGGATCGGGGAAGTCGACGCTGCTGCGCTGCATCAACCGCCTGATCGAGCCGACGCGGGGCCGCATCCTCTGGAATGGCGTAGACATCACCGAGCTACAGGGTAGAGAACTGCTCCGCTACCGCCGCAAAGTTGGGATGATCTTCCAGCAGTTTAATCTGGTGCTGCGTTCCTCTGTGGAGACCAACGTTCTCAGCGGGCGACTCGGTTACAATCCGTCCTGGTGGAGCCTGGTTAATCACTGGGCCCGAAGCGATCATAAGATGGCCGACCGTGCGCTGGAACGGGTCGGCCTGAGCGAAAAGAAACATAACCGGGCCGATCAACTCAGCGGCGGCCAGCAGCAGCGTGTTGGCATCGCCCGTGCGCTGATGCAGGAGCCGGAGATATTGCTGGCGGACGAGCCGGTAGCAAGCCTCGATCCCGTGCTGGCCCATACCATTCTGGGGCATCTGGAGTCATTGAACCAGGAGGACGGGATTACGGTTATTTGCAGCCTGCACTATCTGGACCTCGTGCAGCGATACAGCACACATGTGATTGGCCTGCGGGATGGCAAGCTGGTCTTTGAAGGTGACAATGAAGACATCCGCAGGATGACCGACGAGCGCTTCAAAGATATTTATGGCGAAGAAGCGACGCGCGTCGGCAGCGGAAGCATCACCGGTTAGGAGCGAGGGCACAACAGCATGAGTAGCTTACCCGAACTAGCCCCCTACGAGGACGAACCACACCGCCGGGGACCGCGAGAGCCTATCGAGGGGCGGTCACCAATAGTCGCCGGGCTGTTGTCGATTATTCCCGGCGCCGGACATGCCTATCTGGGACTGATTGTCAACGGAGTGGCCCACTTTATCGCCGTTGCATTCATGATTTTGCTCATTTTATGGGCGCGGACAACGCATGAATTCGAGGCGTTCTCCGGTATGCTGACGGTGCTGGCGGTGATGGTCGGCATCTACTGGCTGTGGGTGATCGTGTCGGCGGTGCTGCTGGCATCTCGCAGCCGGGTGATTGTCCGCTCGCTGGGGGTGGCCGTACTGCTTCTATTCACCTATCTGATGGGCTGGCAGGCGACCGAGGTCAATCTGAATAAGTTCTTCACCGAATTCTCCGATACGTTCAACATCTTTACGCGGATCATATGGCCCTGGGAGGCTGCGGTTGAGCGTGACGTGGAGATGAACGTCACGGAAACAGGCTGGGCCAGCCCGTGTGAGGAAGGCGAAATCCCCGAGCAAACGCAGACCGGCGAGCGGTGGATCACCATCGAGCCTGCCTGCGGGGTGTTTGCGGAGTACGTCATTGGGGAGGGGGTAAAGGCCGGGACCGAGGTGACGCTGCGCGGCGCGGGCTTCATACCGGACGAACCCATCGAAATCTGGATGATGGACCCCATCGGCGGCGATTTCCGGCCCCGCGTCGACGGGGAGCCGCTGGTTGTCGAGCCGGACAGCCAGGGCAGCTTCGAGGTCACGTACGCCTCGCCTCAGTTCCGCATTCCGGGCTATGCAGAAGGCGTGCAGCAGTTCGGGGTGCAGGCTCGGCAGGTTGCGAGTGTCGGCCCGCTGCTGATCTCAGAAGATTTCAAGCTGGCCGGTGGCCGCATGATCATCACCATCTTCCAGGCGCTCATGGCAACCAGCTTCGGCGTGATCCTCGCCGTCCCGTTGAGCTTCCTCGCGGCGCAGAATCTGATGAAGGGCAACCCGGTTACGTACGGCATTTACTATGCCGTGCGCTTCCTGATGAACGTCGCCCGATCCATCGAGCCGCTCATCTGGGCGGTGATCGCAACCGTGTGGGTGGGGCTTGGCCCCTTCGCAGGCGTTATCGCGCTGACCATCCACACGATTGCGGCGCTCGGCAAGCTTTACTCGGAGGCCATCGAGAGCA
>CAZWUX010000126.1:0-11387 GCA_964637665.1 uncultured Anaerolineae bacterium | reverse complement strand
CCGGCAGGCGATGACGCGCGTAGGCGCTCAGGACATTCACATTTACCTCTACGATCAGGTGACGGAGGAGCTGACTTTTGGCACGAGCCTGTGGCGGTCGGGCGAGGTCGACGTGGAGTTCGCCACCCCGCGCCCGGACGGCATCACCGCCACTGTCGCGCGCAACGGCGAGCGTCTGATCGTTACCCAGCCAGCAGAGCACCCCCTGTTCGAGAATATGGTCGGCGAGCCGGGTTGGAATACCATCCAGACGATGGTCAGTGTGCCCTTGAAGCGCGGTAACGAGGTGTTAGGCATCTTCAATATCGCCTTCGACGACCGGAACAAGCTGACCGAAGACGAGCTTCACTTCCTCGATCTGCTGGCCTCCCAGGCCGCCGTCGCCATCGCCAACGCACGGCTCACCGAGCAAACCCGCACCGGGCGCGACCGGCTTCAGGCGATTCTAGACAGCATCCATGACGGCATCCTGATGTTCGACATGCACGGCAGGCTGGTGCTCGCCAACCCGCGTGTCGAATACCTGCTCGGCATCCGCATCAGCGATTATCTGGACGACCACTTCGTCTCTATCATACGCAGCCTGTCCAAAGAGCACGGCGCCGACGCCTTCTCGCTGAGCAACGTAACCGGCATCGTCAAGGAGATTAACGACATCCCGACGAGCATCACGCGGCGTGAGTATACACTCAATACGCCCAGCTTCCGTGTCATCGATGAGATGTCCATCCCGGTTACCAGCCAGGCGGGCCAGATCATCGGACGCCTGTTCATCATGCGGGATGTGACCAGCGAACATGAGATGGAAGCCTACCGGCAGGAAATGTCGAACATGATCGTGCACGACCTGCGCAGCCCGCTGGCAGGGGTCATCACCGGGCTGAATCTGGCCCTCGAAGAATCGGCGTTTGTCCCCACCAGCGAGCACCAGGAGATGATCGACGCCAGCCTGCGCGTTGCGCTGCAAAGCTCCAATACGCTGCTGCGGCTGGTGGAGGGGATGCTCGACGTTAACAAGCTCGAAATGGGCGAGGTTCCCCTCCGGCTTGAAGAGCTGAGGCTGCGCAGCATGGCCGAGCGGGCGGTGGAGATGCTGCAAGGCACGGCAGACGAAGCCAGCATCGACCTGAGCATCGAGTCACCGCCCGCTCTGGCGCCAATTCGCGCTGATGCCGACAAGCTGGAGCGGGTGTTCGTCAACCTGCTGGATAACGCGCTGCGCTACACGCCGGAGGGCGGCAGGGTGCGGGTTGAGATTGAGCAGATCGACAAACACCAGCAAATCAGTATCATCGACACTGGCGATGGTATCCCGCCGGAACTGCGCGAGCGCGTGTTCGAGCGTTTCTACCAGGGCGATATCTCACGGCGTAAGCGAGGCGCGAAGGGAACCGGGCTGGGGCTGACGTTCTGCCGTCTGGTGATCGAAGCTCACGGCGGGCGGATATGGGCCGGGGAGGGGCCGGAAGGTGGGGCCGCCATCCGGTTTACACTTCCACTCGACATCAATGAGAGCGATAATAATTAGGCGTCCATCCCGTACGCCCAACAGACGCTGAAGCTTCCTACCGCCTTGATATGCCTGGACGCCTGCGGACACGCTGCATCTACCAGGGAACAGAGACAGTGCTGCCATGAAATCTCCCGTAAGAGCTGCGCTTTTTGGCTGGTTGATCGGCCTTGCCACGATCAGCCTCATCGTCGGCGTGGTGGGAAACACCTCCTCAGGCACAGTGGGGTGGATCATTTTTAGCCTTGTGTTGGTCGCGCTGGCTGTTATCGGATACCGGCTGACCGCCCCACGCGAAGCGCCATTCCAACCCATCGAGCGTCCGATCTCGCCGACCGTCGCACAGCGCATTCAGGGGGATCGGCACAACCCGGACGCCCTGCTCGACGCCGTATTCCCCGCCCTGACCGAACTCATAGAAGCAAATAATCTAGCCATCGCCGAGGTGCGCCGGGACGGGGCATGTGACCGGCTTACGATCAGCCGGTTGTGGCAGGGCGGGCATCGAATCAGCCCGGAGGCAATCTCCCCTCCGGATGGATTCTTCCGCCATGTTGTGGAAAGCCGCCGATCACTGTATGCCGAGTCGGTGCCGGAGGTGGCCGCTGAGCACGGCATCGTCGATCCACCGGAGGCGCAGGCATGGTTGGGCGCACCGCTTCAGGTCGACAACCGGGTTTGGGGCGCCATCGCCACGTGGATCGACCACGACCGCCAGCCCGGACACGGCTTCACAGCCGAAGATCGCAGGCTGTTCAAGGCGCTGGCCTTCCAAACTGAGCTGGCGCTCGAAAACGCGCTGTACTCGGCGGAGCTTCAGCATCACGCCGACCGGCTCGCCGAGCTAAACGCGCTCAGCGTGCGCATGGCGGCGACGCTTAACCCCAACCGGCTGCTGCGCCTCATCGCAGAATCGGCGGCCTCGTTCGCCGGGGCCGAGCACGCCGCCGTCTTTACGCTGGACCGGCAGGAGGAGAAATCCGCGTTTCGGCTCTCGCGAGCCTGGGGATTCTCCGAGACGACCGTCGCGTGGATGGCAAGCCTGCCGCTGACAGAAGCCGAGCAGGCTGCCGTGTTCGAGACAGATGGCATCCTCATCGTCGAGGACCTCAAGGCGGCAGCGGTCACCCTCTCACCCACCATCTACCAGCTTGCCGACCGTGAGAACATCGCCGCCCTGATTTATCTGCCCCTGCGCTCCTCGGAGCGTATTCTCGGTCTGCTCGCCATCTATTACGACGAGGCGCAGAACATTCGCCAGAGCCAGCGTATGCTGCTAAGGAGCCTGGCTAATCAAGCGTCGCTGACGATGGCGAACGCACGCATCCACCAGCAGGCGGATTACCAGCTTGCCCGCCGCATCAGCCAGATCGTGCGGATGTCGACCATCGGCCAGAAGCTTAACGCGACCCTTGAGCTTGAGGAGATATTCCGTTTCGTCATCAACTCGGCGCTGGAGGGATGCAACGCCGATGCAGGGGTACTGCTTCTGGCAGGCGATCCCGATGAGGGATACGCGGCGGGCGGTGAGCCGCATATGGTCGCGTGGCGGGGCTTCGAGGCGATGAACGCCCTGCGCCCGCCCCACGTCGTAGCGGAAGAGTTGATCGACAGCGCCGCGCTGCACGACGGGGAACCGGAGATTACGAGCACCGATAAGCCGGAACCGGGTATGCCCGTCTCGCACCTGCGCGTCCCGATCACGGTCAGCGACAGCGTGATCGGCGTGATCGGGTTAGAGAGCGGCGATCAGGACGCCTTCCGGCACGAGGATGTCACGTTCGTGAGGCAGCTTGCCACACACGCCTCCTCCGCTATCCGAAACGCGCAGCTTTACCGGCAGGCCAGCGCCGTGCGCGACCGGCTGCAAGCTATTCTCAACGCCAGCCGGGACGGCGTGATCATGCTCGACCACGAAGGCCGTGTCCTGATGGCGAATGCCCGCATGGCGGACTTCTTCGACTACGCGGGCGTCGATCTGCCGCCAGACATCTTTCAGGAAACGCCGTCCGTCGATCACCTCGACGATCTGGCCTACAGTCTCGGATTCGAGGGGGATAAGCTGGCGGCGCTCATCAAACGCGCCTTCATGAATCCGGGGATGCAGACCCAGCAGGAGTCGTTCGCCGTGCGGGCCGGATCAGGCCAGCGCAACCGGTTCGTCGAGCGCACCGTGACCCCCGTATACGGCGATCAGAACGAGTTTCTGGGACTGCTTATTGTGCTGCGTGACATCACCGAGGAGAAAGAACTCGAGGAAACGCGCGCCAACCTGACGGATATGATCGTGCATGATCTGCGCTCGCCGCTTCAGGCCATCATGGGCAGCACCCGGCTGATCGTGGATATAGCAGACACGAACAATCCACTCATCACCCAGGCAACAGACATCAGTGAGCAGGCCACGAAACGGATGCTCCAGCTCGTCAACAACCTGCTCGACCTCTCGCTGCTGGAGCGCGGCGAGTTGGTCCTCGATACGAAAGCCGCCCCCGTCGGACCGATGGTAGACAGCGCCGCACGCGAGTTGATGCCGCTGGCGAAGGAGACCGGAGCCATGATTCAGGTGGAGGCGGCGGACGATCTGCCCTCCGTCGAGGTCGACCAGGACATGATCGAGCGCGTTATCATCAACCTGCTCGACAACGCGCTGAAATACGCCGATCCGGGCAGCCTCATCTCGCTGACGGCCAGCGACCACGCGAACGCCCGGATGCCCGATCAGGAAGCGCCGCTCACGGCGGGGAAGTACGTCTGCATCTCGGTGGCGGATACCGGCCCCGGCGTCCCGGATGACTATAAAGAGATAATTTTCGACCGCTACGCACAGGTGCCGGGCCAGAAGGGGCGGCGGCGCAGCGCCGGGCTGGGACTCGCCTTCTGCCGGATGGCGGTCGAGGCGCACGGCGGGGCGATCTGGGTGGAGGATCGCGATGGGGGCGGCAGCGTCTTCCGCATCACACTGCCCATAACTTCACGAGGCGCAGTAAACCCACCACAGAACGCAGCCTGAGCAGGCAGACGTTTCACAAGGGGCCGATCAGACGCCGGGCAGCCGGGGTTGGGCATCATCCGGGGTCTTAAACGCGACGCGTCCCCGGCTGCGGGCCATCAGCCGCAGAGCGCCGATGACGTGCCCGTAATACCCCTGATAGCCCTCCGTCTCCATGTAGCCCTCGATGACGTTCGGCGGCAGGTGGCGCAGCAGAACCTCGAAGATGCGGCTGGCCTCATTCAAGTAGGTATTGAGCGTGCTCGTCGTGATCTCTCCGCGCTCGTGCCGGTCCTTGAGCCACTGCTCGTATTCGTGGAGCACCGTCGTTGTGGACATAGACTCCCCTCCGGGTGCTGCCGGGCACCTGCCACTAAGTGCAGCCACATTAATTCTAATGTAAAAAGCTGCACTTACAGGCAATCACAGAGAAGTGGCACTCGCCACGACTTCCATGATTGCCCTTAGTCTATAGGGGGCAGCCGGATAACGAAAGTCGTGCCGCCTTCCGGTGGATGCGTGTCCTCCAGTTCAATGCGCCCCTCATGCCGCTCGACGATCTCGCGGGCGATTGCCAGCCCCAGCCCGGTCCCCGGCACGCCTGAATCACGGCCCGCCTGCCCCCTGAAGAAGCGCTCAAACAGCCGGTCGCGCTCATCCTCCTGGATGCCGGGGCCGTTATCGGAGACGCCGATGGCGATCCAGCGCCCATCCGCCTGCTCGTCCAGCCACACACCCACGCGCACCGTCCCGCCCTCAGGGGTATACGATAGGGCGTTCGTCAACAGGACGCTGATAGCCTGCCCGACGGCCATCTCATCCCCCCGGACGGGCGGCAGGTTCGGCTCGACATAGTATTCGAGGATCAACCCCTGCCGGGCGGCGAGCGGCTCCCGGTCCGTGATGAGAACCTCGACGAGGCGGCCCAGGTCGAGCCGTGCCCACTCAAGCTGAAGCTGCTCCTGATCCATCCGCGAGAGGTAGAGCAGGTTCTCGACGATCATTTCCAACCGGTCGGTTTCGCGTTCGAGCCGTTCAAGATAAACGTCGCGCTTGTCCGGGCGCGCCGTCAGCAGGTGATGGTAGAGCTTGAGGCTGGCGATGGGGGTGCGTAGCTCGTGGGAGACGTTTGAGACGAACTCATCCTTCGTCCGGCTGAGCCGGACGAGACGCCGGTTCGCCGCCATTAGCTCCGCCGTGCGCTGCGCGACACGCTCCTCCAGCCCGGCATAAGCCTGCGCCTTCGCCGCCGCCAGCGCGGTCGCCTCCGCGACCTGCTCGGCCCACGCCACATCCTCGTCGGAGAACTCGCGCGGCTCGGCGCAGGCCAGCGTCATCGCGCCAAGCCACTGCTCACCGGCCAGGAGCGGCAGGATGAGCAGCGCGTTGGCGGACAGCTTGTCGCGGACCAGCGACCTCAGGCGGCGGCTCAACATGATGGCCTGCGAGACATCCGGGATGAGAACCGTATCCCCCCGGCTGAGCGCGAGGTCGGAGAGGGACTGCGTGCCAGGCATGTCCCCGTAGGCAGCCGCCGACGATCGAGCCGTCGGGGCGTCGGCCCCTGGCTGTCCGGCATTCGGATTCCACAGGCTGATGTAGCAACGGTCGGCCCCTATGATCCGGGGTGCCGCCGCTGCGATGGCATCCAGCAGGTGGTCGAGGTCGAGCGTCGTCGCGCCAATATGCGTGATCTCGTTTAACACTTCGAGCCGCTCGTTGCGCTGCTGGCTCTCGTCAAACAGGCGGGCGTTCTCAATAGCGATGGCCGCCTGATTGGCGAAGGCCAGCACGGTGTTCGCCGTCTCCTCACCGTAGGCGTGAGGCGTCGCGCTGTCGACGTTGAGCAGCCCGATCAACCGGCCCTTGACCCGCAGCGCCACCCCGATCCACGAGCGTATGTAATCATGTTTGGGATGCGGAATCCAGCGTTCGTCGTTCAGCGTGTCAGGGATGACCATCACGTTCTGGGCCGGATCGGACCAGCGCTCCCCCAGCATGGGGGGAACCACCTGGGTGACGATGCGCTCAGCCTCGCGCATGTCGGGGAATCCGCGCCCCACCATCAGCGTGAACTGCCGCCCCTCGTCGACCAGTTGGAGAGAAACACTATCGTAGGCGACGACGCGGGCCAGCAGGTCGAGAATCTGGCTGAGCACCTCTTCCAGATTCATCTCGCTCGTCAACAGCGCCCCGACCTCCTGAAGCGTCTCGGCCAGTTGAAGCTGCCGCAGCTCCGACTCGTAAAGCCGGGCGTTCTTGATGGCGATCGCCGCCTGATCGGCGAACGCCTGCAAACGCTCGGCATCGCCCGGCGAGTAGGCGGCAGGTTCGGCGCTGTTGGCGTGTAGAAAGCCGATCACCTCATCGCCGATGAGGATCGGCGCGCCGACGTGCGAGCGAACCCACGCCGTTTCGGGAAGCGTCACCCAGCCATCGTGGCTGTACGTGTCGACGACGCAGACCGGCTCTTTGCTCAGCGTCATCTCGTGGAGCGTGGGGGTCCGGGCCACCACCAGCCGCGCATGGCGCGCCCAGTCGTCCAGCCCACGCTCAGTATAACCGCGCGCCCGCGAGAAGAACGCCTCGCCGCGATCCACGAACATAATGTCGGCGGCGTCGTGAGGCACAACCTGCTCCATGCTCTCCAGAATACGGTCGAGCACGTCGTCAAGCTCCAGCGTGCTGCTGATCGTGCCCAGGTTTTTGCGCAGGGCGTCGGCCAGAACCCGCTGCTCCTGCTCGGCGGATTCCATCCACTTGCGCTCGGTGATATCCTGCACCATGCGCAGCCCGTAATCATGGTCGCCATCCTGCCGCACAAGCGTCGACGTGACCTCAACCCAGATCGTCTCGCCTACCCGCGTGATGTAGCGCTTCTCAATCTGGTAGGAGGCCAGCCTGCCCGCCCGGACAGCCCGCGCCCAGTGGGCGTCGAGATCGCGGTCGTCCGGGTGCGTGATGTGCGCGACGGACAGTTCGGTGAGTTCGGCCTCCATGTAGCCGAGCATCTGGCACAGAGTCCGGTTGACACGCAGGATGTTCCCCTCGACATCGGTCAGGGCCATGCCGAGCGGGCTTTCCTCGAAGACCTGGCGGAAGCGCGTCTCGCTCTCATCCTCGTCCTGCCCGGAAAGATGTCCGGTGGCGTGCGCGGTGCGGACCTCTGCGTTGCCAATCCGATGGTCCACCAGCGCGGCAAGCTCAGGAGCCAGCAGCGCGTAGAGCCGCTTCCAGCCAAGCGGCGGCGCGTAGGGTTTATCCCACATGAAGATGGCAGCGCCAGCAGGGGAACGGCCCGGCAGGGACAGAGGGATGACGGCCAGCGCCCCCGTATCGTAATCGCGTACCACGTCCAGCAGCGACGGCTCGATCAGTTCGCCCTGATCGGCCAGATCGGGCACGATGAGCACATCGGCGGTCGATTCGAGGAAGGTTCGGTCGACGGCGATGCCCCGCACCCGGCAGCTGTGCGTTAATCCAGATTCGTCACCGGGCACGGGAGCGAGCGCCAGAAGTTCGAGCCACATACCGCCGCCGTTGACCTCGCCGGTGGCCCACATCAGCGCGGCGCTGCACGGCTCCGCCTGCTGAGCGGGTGAGGCGAATGCACCCAGCAGCGCATCCACGCTGTTGGCGGCGGCCATCGCCCGGCTCACCCGCATCTGCCGCGCGGACAGCGCCTCGTCGGACGAAGTATTGCCGTCAAAAAAGAGGTCAGACACGTGCTGGATACTCATTTCCGAGCCTGTCAGGCGAAACGCCCATCCGTCTGTCATTCGGCGGCAGGGAGGACCTGTTTTCGTTCTCCCGCCAGCGGCCCCCTGTAAGAAAGCTCCGCTGAAAGGGACCGCAAAGATACGGCGGAGACAGTCATGACGCCCAACCTCAGCCTCAAGGGGCGATGTGAGAGGATTCCGCTTCGTCGATCAAAGGATGACCCTGATAAACACCCCGGTAATCATCAGGAAGCAGCCGGGCAAGGCGGATCATAATCTGCTCAGTGTAGCGCGCCAGATCATCCGCGCGCGCGCGGCCCGCAGGCAGGCGGAACGGCTCGCCGTAGACGATATTCACCTCAGCCCGCCTGAGGTGAAACCACGCCGGGATGATGTTTTCGGTCCCCCATACGACGACGGGGATGATCGGCGCGTCGGCGCGAGTGGCAAGATAAGCCGTGCCCTGCTTGCCCTCGGCCAGCGCGCCGGACTGGCTGCGGGTGCCCTCGATGGCGATGGCGAGGCAGTGACCGTCCTGCAAGACGGCCAACGCCTGCCGCAGCGCAGCGCGATCGGCCTCCCCACGATTAATGAAGATAGCCCCCGCGATGCGCAGGATCGGGCTAAACAAAATGTGATGCTCGTATTTTTCGGCGGCCAGAACGTACGAGGGGCCCGGCAGCGTAGCGCCTACCGCTGCCGTATCGAAGTAATGCAGGTGGTTGCTGACGACAATCAGCGGGCCCGTGTCCGGTATGCGGTCAAGGCCCTCGGTCGAGAGGCGCGTCAGCAGCCTGACGAGCAGCCGCATCGTAAAAGCCATCAGCCGGAACAACCAGGGATATAGAGGTGGGTAGCGTCGTTCTTGCGGTGCGTTTTTGGTCATAAATCAGGTTCGCTGTTGGACGATGGACATAGTCAGGTTCATGTTACCTCAGTATACTACCGCGCCCGGCCATCGACGCAAGCGGCGGTTGTTTTTGCGATTCAAACCCGCTTTCCCCGCCGTTCGTTTCACGTTACACTCTGCCCATGCTTGCGACAATCGACATATCACCCGCCGTGAACGGCAAGGCAGGGCTGGGCCGGTACGCGGCATCACTGGCGCAGGCCCTCGCCGCCGGGCATCCCGGCGAGCTGCACCTGTTCGCCAACATGACCGGCCACGCCGAGTGGCCCTCTGCCCTGACCTCACTCCCCCACACGTCGGTGCAGGTGGGGTACAAACCCTGGCGCATGGCCGTGCTGGCCGGGCAGATCGGCTTCATGGGCTGGGACCGGCTGCTGCCCGGCCCGGAGGTCTTTCACAGCACCGAGCACCTGCTCATGCCACTGAGGGGCACGCCGACCGTGCTCACCGTGCACGACCTGATCTTCCGCCTTTTTCCACAGCACCACAAAAAGCTGAATTACTGGTATCTCAACCTCGCCATGCCGCTGTTCGTGCGCCGCGCCGATCACATCATCGCGATCAGCGAGACGACGAAGCGCGATCTCATCCGCCAGTACGGCACGCCTGAAAATAAGATCAGTGTGATATATGAGGCTGCCGCCCCACATTTCAGGCCGCAGCCGCCAGCGACGGTCGCCGAGGTCAGGGCGCGATACGGTTTGCCGGAGCGTTATCTGCTCACAGTGGGGACCATCGAGCCGCGTAAGAATCTGGCCCGGCTGGTCGAGGCGCTCGCCATCCTGCGGCGTGACGATCCCGGCCTGCGGCTCGTCGTGGTGGGAGCCGAGGGCTGGCTGACGGGCGGCTTCCACGAGGCCATCGAGCGGCACGGCCAGGGCGACGCCGTCATCCGGCCCGGCTACATCCCCGACGACGATCTACCCACCTTCTACGCCGGAGCGGCGGCCACGGTGATACCCTCGGTCTACGAGGGATTCGGGCTGCCGGTGCTGGAGGCGATGGCCTGCGGCTCGCCGGTCGCGTGCAGCCACACGTCGAGCGTCGGCGAGATCGCGGGGGACGGCGCGGTGACGTTCGATCCGCACGACGTGGAATCGATAGCTGCCACCCTGTGCCGCCTGCTGGGGGATGCCGATCTGCGGGCGATGCTCGTCGAGCGCGGCGCGCGGCGGGCCGCCGGATTTTCCTGGGATCGCGCCGCCTGTGAAACGTGGGCAGTATATCAAAAGACGGCAGCGAGCCGCCGATAAGTGCGTCCGCCGCAAGGAGAACCTAAGTTGCCCCCGGTTGCAGACTCATCTCAGGCGCCGCACTGGCGCATCGGCCTCGACGCAACCGCCGCCATCCACCAGAAGGCGGGCATAGGCCGCTACGTTCGGGGTCTCGCGTCTGCGCTGGCCGCCCTGCATCCCCATATCGATCTGCGTCTGTTCGTCGCGGGCGCGGGGCAGAGCGCGCTGCCCCCTGCCCCCGGCGGGGCCATCTATCGCCTATCGCGGCTCTCCGAGCGGACCCACGCCCGGCTGTGGCATCGACTTCGCCTGCCCCTGCCCGTCGAGCTGTGGACCGGGCCGCTCGACCTGTTCCACGCAGCGGATTTCACCCTGCCCCCCACTCTGCCCGCCGCACGCACGGTGCTCACCGTGCCCGACCTCGCCTTCGAGCGCTACCCCGGCGAAACGATGCCGGGTATGCTCGACTACTTGAAAACCGTCGTGCCGCGTTCGGTGCGAAGGGCGGATCGGGTGATCGCGATCTCCGAAGCCACGCGCGACGATCTCATTACGTTATATGGAACACCACCGGACAAAGCGATCGCCGTGCCACTGGGCGTCGACGCGCGGTTCAGCCCGGATCGCGACGCCGGGCAGGAGTCCGCTCTCCGCGCGCGGCTGGCGATCCCGCCGGGGCCGTTCGTGCTGACGGTCGGCACAATGCAGCCCCGCAAGAATCACCGGCGGCTGGTCGAGGCGATGGCCCGGCTCGGCGCGAACGCGCCGCTCGTGATCGCAGGGGGATCGGGCTGGGGGTACGACGAGGTGCGCCGCAAGGTCGAGCGGCTGGGCGTGGCGGAGCGGGTCATTTTCGCCGGGTTCGTCGACGACGCCGACCTGCCGACCCTCTACCGCGCGGCGGCGGTGTTCGCCTATCCGGCGCTGTACGAGGGGTTCGGGCTGCCGGTGCTGGAGGCGATGGCCTGCGGCACCCCGGTCGTGACAAGCAGCATCTCGTCTCTGCCGGAGGTTGCCGGGG
>CAZWUX010000125.1:0-11488 GCA_964637665.1 uncultured Anaerolineae bacterium | reverse complement strand
GTGGGACCTGATGGGCATCCGCTTCGCCGGGCACCCCGACCTGCGGCGCATCCTGCTGTGGGAGGGCTTCGAGGGCCACCCCATGCGCAAGGATTGGCGCGAGCCGTTCTACGAGGAGGAGCACAAGCCGTTTAAGAGCCGCTGGCCGGAGGGCCACGTGCAGCGCGCCGAGATGCACACGGCCTACGGCATGAACACCCAGTACCCGGAGGGCTTCACGCTCGAAGGCTGGGTGCCGGAGGGCGAGCAGGCCCTCTATGCCGGGCTGGGCGCGCCGATGACCCCCAGCGGGATCGACGTGACGCAGATCAAGACCGACCAGCTTATCGTCAACCTCGGCCCGCAGCACCCCAGCACGCACGGCGTGTTCCGCATGGCCGTCACGCTCGACGGCGAGACGATCACCCAGCTCAAGCCGGTGTTCGGCTATCTGCACCGCAACCACGAGCAGATCGGGGAGCGCAATACGTGGCTCCAGAACATGCCCTTCACCGATCGGCTCGATTACTTTTGCAGCATGGCGAACAATATGGCTTACGCCATCACGGTCGAGAAGATGCTCGGCCAGGAGGTGCCGGAGCGCGCCGAACTGCTGCGCGTGCTCATGGTCGAGCTGACGCGCATCCTCAACCACTTCACGGCCATCGGCTTCCTGCTGAACGACATCGGCGCGTTCTTCACGCCGGTGCTGTACGCGCTGCTGGAGCGGGAGTTGATCCTCGACCTGTTCGAGTCGACGGCTGGCTCGCGCATGATGTGCAATTACATGCGCTTCGGCGGCGTTGCCTTCGACCTGCCGACGTACATCGGCGGTCCCGCCGTCCAGCCCAACGATCGTGGCCGCCAACTTGACACGAACAAGTTCGTCCGCGACCTCGTATTCGAGCGGCTGCCGCGCGCCTATGACGAGATGAACCGGCTGCTCACCGAGAACGAGGTCCTCATCACACGCATGAAGGGCGTCGGCGTGCTGCCGCCGGAGAAGGCCGCCGCGCTGAGCGCGACCGGGCCGGTTCTGCGGGCGAGCGGCGTCGCCTACGACCTGCGCCGCGCCGACCCGTACAGCATCTACAACGAACTCGACTTCGACGTGGCCGTCCGCTACAACGGCGACGTGTACGACCGCTACCTCGTCCGCATGGACGAAATCTGGCAGAGCCTCCGCATCCTGGAGCAGATCGTCCCCATGCTGGAGGACACCGTCGGCCAGGAGTACTGGGGCGGCAAGCGGTCGTATAACGTCCGCGTGCCCGCAGGCGAGCACTACGGCCACCACGAGAATCCGAAGGGCGAGCTTGGCTTCTACTGCGTCTCGGACGGAGGCCCCAACCCGTATCGGTATCACATCCGGTCGCCAAGCTTCATTAACCTGACCGCGCTTGAGGAGATGGCCGTCGGGCACAAGGTCGCAGACATCATCGCCATTCTTGGCAGCATTGACATCGTTCTGGGTGAGGTCGACCGCTAACGTCGGCCTCCACCCGGACGGCGGCACGGATTGAGGAGTATCTATGTACGGATTGGGCATCATCAAAGGGATGGGCGTTACGCTGAAGCACTTCATCGAGACCTACGTGGATGACTTCCGCTGGGGCGTGAAGCGCTACACGACCGACCAGGGATTCGAGGCCCGGCAGGGCACCAAGACGCGGGGTATCTTCACCGTGCAGTACCCGGAGGAGAAGATCGCCGTCCCGGAGCGCTTCCGCTACGTCCCGTTTCTGGTCGTCAACAACGCCGATCACCCGACTGACCCCGGCAAGGACTGGTGCACGGCCTGCGGCATCTGCGCGAAGGTGTGCCCGCCCCAGTGCATCTGGATCGTGCGCGCCAGCGATCCCGACTCGGGCCGCCCGGTGCCGGAGCCATCCGAGTTCTACATCGACATCGACATCTGCATGAACTGCGGCTACTGCGCCGAGTTCTGCCCGTTCGACGCGATCAAGATGGACCACGACTACGAGATCGCCAGCTACGATCGCACGAGCGCCCACGTCTACGACCACAACAAGCTCACCAAGCCGTTGAGCTACTGGCAGACCATCGCGCCGACCCGCGCCGAAGAGGAGCGGCTGGCGCGCGAGGCAGAGGAAGTCGCCAAAGCGGCGCGCAGGCGCAAGTAACCGCCCCCGGCGTGTAAGGGGACGCGGCCCCGGCCAGACGGGGACAGCCAACGGTGAAGCCGTACGGCGTTGTTGGCCGATGAAGGTGATCACGAGACCGCTCCCTCCCGCAGGCAGCGGTCTCTGCCTCAGAGGCGGACAGGGGATTCAGCAGGACGGGCACGAAAGCGGACAGGACGGCGCGAGATGATGTACCAGAGTGATGCGGAGATTCTTTTCCCCACCCGTGTGATCCCCCTGCTGCGTAATCTGCGGGGCGAGGTGTGGCAGCGGCTCGTCGACGAGGTGCTGGCCTGCCCGGCTGAAAGCGTCGAGAAGCAGGCATTCACGCTGATGATGATCCGGCTCGACGGCTGCCTGACGTGTCACTCTGACAGCTACCGGGCCATGCGCGGCTGCACGCTGTGCGCCCAGCAGACCATCGCCCGCTACAAAGGCAGCGACGAGGAGCTTGTCGCGGCTTTCGATGAGGCCCGACAGGACATCTGCCACTATGTCGAAACCGGCGAGGTTCCCGCCAGCGAGCGGCTGCCCGCCGATCTCTGATCGCATTACTCCTATTTCTCTATAACCCACGCCGGTAAGTGTAAAGGACTCCTGATATGGCAGACGGCAACCAGATTGAGCACATCGTCGCGGTGAGCAGCGGCAAGGGCGGCGTCGGCAAGAGCACTGTCTCCGCCAACCTCGCCGTCGCGTGGGCGCAGCAGGGCTATCGCGTCGGGCTGCTCGACGCCGACATCACCGGCCCGAATCTCCCCATCATCATGGGGCTTCAGGGCCACCCCGCCGCAGGCGGCGACCGCCTGCTGCCGTTCGAGGCGTTCGGCGTCAAGGTGATGAGCATGGGCTTTCTGGTCGACCCCAATCAGGCCGTCATCTGGCGCGGCCCGATGATCCACCACGCCATCCGCCAGCTTCTCACCGACGTGGCGTGGGGCGAACTCGATTACATGGTGATCGACCTGCCGCCCGGCACCGGCGACGCGCAGCTTACGCTGGCCCAGTCCGTGCCGCTCACCGGGGCGATCATCGTCACCCAGCCGCAGGAGATGGCGCTGGGCGACGCGCGGCGCGGCATGTCGATGTTCGCGCAGGTCGAGGTGCCCGTGCTGGGCGTGATCGAGAACATGAGCGGTGACTTTTTCGGCGAGGGCGGCGGCAAGCAGCTTGCCGAGGAGCGCGGCGTGCCGTTTCTGGGCAGCGTCCCGCTCGACGCACAGGTACGCGTCGGCGGCGACACGGGGCGGCCTATCGTCGTCGACAGGCCGGAATCGGCGGCAGCGATCGCGCTTAAAACGATTGCGGATGAGGTCATCGGCCTCATCGACGCGATCGCCGATGACGACGAGGGCATTATCCCCCTGCAAACCATCGGCTGATCGGTTTGAGCCGCGCAGCGGCTCAAACTGGGAGAACGACGCAGCCGTTCTCCCAGTGAAAACGCGGAGCGTTTTCTACCATCGCCCCCTGAAACCGAGCCGACCCTGGCGCGGAGGCGCTCCCCCGGCCTCCGCGCCTGAGCTTTTAATTCCCCCTCCCGGCATGATGCCCTCATCCGCCATGTTGCAGTTTCTCAGACGACCTTCTAAACTATTGTCACTCCCGGCCAGTGGCCGGACATCACCCAAAACGAACGTTCCGCGCCTGAGGCGCGTTCTCTTACATAAACGGAGACCGGTTCCCTATGACAACCGCTCCCACGCAGACCCGCATCATCGGGGTACGCTTCCGCGAGGTGGGTAAGCTCTATCACTTCGACTCATCCGCCTACCCGGATATCGAGCTGGGCGACTATGTGATCGTCGATACGTCGCGCGGTCGCCAGCTTGGGCAGATCATGGGCTTCATCCCGGAGGAGAGGTCCAACGTCCGTCATCTGAAGCCCATCAAACGCCTCGCGACCGCCCGCGACCTGCTGATGAACAGGCTGTACGAGGCCAAAGAGGTCGAGGCGCTGATCGTCTGCCGCGAGGCGGCGGCGGAGATTGGCGGGCTGGACGGCGTGAAGTTTGTCAAAGCGCGCTACAACTACGACGGCAGCCGCCTCGCCTTCCTGTACACCGCCGAAGAATCGGCCAACACGAACCGGCTGCGCAAGCGGCTGGCGAAGGAGTACCGCGCGCGGGTCGAGATGCGCCGCATTGGCGCGCGCGACGCGGCCAAGCTGCTCGGCGAGTACGGCGCGTGCGGCGAGCCGCGCTGCTGCACGACCCACCTGACCGATTTCAGCCCGATCTCGATCAAGATGGCGAAGGCGCAGGGCATCTCGCTCAACCCGTCCGAGATCACCGGGATGTGCGGGCGGCTGCGCTGCTGCCTGCTGTACGAGTACGAGCAGTACGTCGAGGCCAAGAAGCGCCTGCCCCACCGCAACAAGGTCATCGGCACGCCGCACGGCGAGGGCAAGGTGATCGACGTGAATCCGCTGCTCGAGCAGGTCACGGTGATCATCGACGATACACGCTACACCGTCGGCCAGGACGACATCATCCCGCTTGAGGAGCTGCGCGCCCTGCAGGACAAGGCGGGCAAAGGCTGCTCGAAGGAGGGCGGCGGCGTGTGCGACTGCGGCGCGCGGGTCCGGCCCGACAAGAAACACGGCGGGCGGAATCAGTCGTAACCGGCGCAGTTATCCGACCGGCGCAGCGTAGCATTTTGAGAAACAGTTAGACAGCTTCTTTGCCAAGTTGGTGTTGTCGATTTGCGAAAACCCCCTCTGCCTCGCTAACGCTCGGCTTTCTCCCCCTTTGCAAAGGGGAGATGCCCGAAAGGCAGTGGGGGTTCTGGCATAGAATAGAAAACAACAATAGCGTCCGCGTGCGCCGGTATTCTTTTTATCCCCGGACGGGCACCCGCGCAGGGTGCCCTTGTGCAAGGAGAACAACGTAAATGGTCACCCACTTCGCGGAGCAGGCCCGGTCGCTCCATCCTGAGATGGTCGAGCGCCGCCGCGATCTGCACCGCCACCCCGAACTCGCCTTCAACGAGGTCCGCACGGCGGGGATCGTCACCCAGACGTTGAACGACCTCGGCATCGAGGTCCGCACCGGCATCGGTCGGACCGGTGTCGTCGGCCTGCTGGAGGGCGCGCACGACGGCCCGACTGTGCTCGTGCGTGCGGACATGGACGCGCTGCCCATCGAGGAGGAGACCGGGGCGGATTACGCCTCGACCGCCTCCGGCGTGATGCACGCCTGCGGCCACGACGCGCACACCAGCATCGGGCTGGCTGTGGCGCAGATGCTCTCCGAAAAGCGTGACGCGCTCGCCGGGCGGGTGATATTCGTCTTCCAGCCCGCCGAGGAGATCGGCCAGGGTGCGGAGGCGATGGTCGCGGACGGCGTGCTCGACGACCCGCGCCCCGACGTGTCACTGGGCCTGCACCTGTGGAACACGCTGCCGGTCGGTACGGTGGCCATTACGCCCGGCCCGTGCATGTCGGCGGCGGACGATTGGTCCTGCCTCATCCGGGGCCGGGGCGGGCACGGCGCATCCCCGCACGAAACCCGCGATCCCATCGTCGCCGCCGCGCAGATCATCACCGCCCTGCAAACCGTCACCAGCCGCAACGTCTCGCCGCTCGATCAGGCCGTCGTGACGGTCGGCAGCCTGCACGCGGGCGACGCCTTCAACATCATCCCCCCCGTCGTGCGCCTTAAGGGCACGATCCGCACCTTTAAGCCGGAGACGCGCACGCTCGTCCACCGCCGCGTGCGCGAGATTTGCGAGGGCGTCGCCGCCGCGATGGGCTGCGAGGCGGGGGTTGAGATCGCGACGATGACGGACCCCGTCGTGAACGACCCGGCGCTCTGCGACCGCGTCGCCGGGATCGCCGCCCGGCTGGTCGGCGAGGATAACATCCGCCGCGATATCCGCACGATGGGGTCCGAGGACATGGCCTTTCTCATGAAGGACATCCCCGGCTGCTATTACTTCATCGGGTCGGCCAACACCGGGCGCGGCCTCGACGCGCCGCATCACAGCCCGCAGTTCGACGTGGACGAGGATGCACTGCGCATCGGCGCGGCGGTGATGGCGAGCGTCGTGGCGAGCTTCGTCCTGCCGGAAGGGTGATCCGCCGGACGTGCGCGGCTTCCGTGTCGCGGGGATAGACGTTTTCCGGCCCGCTGAATACGAGGTCGGGGCGCGGAAACGAGCATAGACGCCGGGCGTCCAGACTGCTCACCGGGGGCGCGGTCTGCAAGGTTGGACGCCGCCGGGCGCCCGGCCCCTATCCTGAGGCTCCACCCGCCCCTCTGTGGCCGATTCACCCGATCAGACCATTGACGCGCGGCCCCATCCCCGGTTACAATGCCTTCTGGTGCCGTTTGTCAGATCATCTGATAAACGGGTCCCTCACCAGCTACAGGAGGCTTCCGTGCGACTCTCGGCGCTCCAATCCGACATTCTGCGCTTCATCATCGAAAACGGCTACGGACCCGGCGATCAACTCCCCACGATTCAGGAGATCAGCGCGTCGTTCGGCGTGAGCGTCGCCAAAACGCGCGAGGCGCTGGAGGTGGCCCGCGCGCTGGGGCTGCTTGAGATCAAGCCGGGCCGGGGGACGCGCGTCGCGGAGTACGACTTCAAGCCCGCCGTGACGCTCAGCGCGCTGTACGCCATCGGCCTGGACGCCGACCAGTTTGCGCACCTGCGGCGTATGCGCGACGCGCTGGAGCTTCATTTCTGGGAGGAGGCGCTGGGCGAGCTGACCGGGGAGGACATCGCCGCGCTGCGCGACCTGATCGCCGGGGCGCGACAGCGGCTCAACCAGCAGCCGGTGCACGTCCCGGTCGAGGAGCACCGCGCGTTCCACATGCTGATCTTCAGCCGTCTGGACAACCCCTTCGTGAACGGCTTTTTAGAGGCGTTCTGGGAGGCGTACGAGGCGTTTGGCCTGCACCGCTACCGCGATCTGTCCTACCATCACAAGGTGTGGGACTACCATGAGCGCATCGTCGACGCGGTGGAGGCGGGCGACGTGGCGCAGGGCCGCCATCTTCTCGCCGAGCACATGGACCTGCTCAACGAGCGGACCGTGCCCGACGAGTCCGACGAGCTTTCGCTGGAACAGCGCGGCTGGTTCTTCGAATAGTTCTGCCTTACCGCCCAAACATCTCCGCCGTCACCCGGTTGATGCCGTCCCACTCCGGCTCCAGCACCGACGCGCCGCCCGCCGTCGTGCGCCCGTAGGCCATCGTCTGGTCGAACGTCCGGCTGTCGATGCCGTCCGGCCCGACCCACACCACCGCCGGGGCCAGCGCCACCACATCCACCACCGTCAGATTCGAGTCGACGTGGCGGGTCGCCGCCGTGACGACGGCGGGCCAGCGCCACCAGTTCGTCGGCAGGAGCATCTGCCGCACCAGCCCGGCGATGACCTGCTGCTGGCGGTGCGAGCGGTCGAAGTCGTTCGACGCGTGGCGGCTGCGGGCGTACTGGAGCGCGTGCTCGCCGTCGAGGTGCTGCTTGCCCGCCTGAAACTCGACCACCATCGTCCCATAATCCGGTGTCGGGTACTCGTAGTCGATGAAATAATGCTCGTTGTCGACCGTGACGCCCCCCGCCGCATCCACGATCGCCACGAACCCATCGAAGCTGATCCGCACCCAGCGGTGAACGGCCACGCCGAACTCCGTTTCAATCGTCTCCTCCACCTTCGCCGGGCCGGTTCCGGGATTGTCACGCTCGGCGAACACGTGCGCGGCGTTGATGCGCTGCTCCCCGTAGCCGGGGATGTCCACGTACAGGTCGCGCGGGATGGACAGCATCCCCACGTACGGCTGCTTCGGGTCGACCGTCGCCAGAATGATCGTGTCCGTCCGCGTGACCATGCCCTCGCCGGGCCGGGCGTCGACGCCCAGCACGAGGATGTTCGTGCGCGGCGGCGGCGCGAGCATATACACGGCGGCGAACACGACGCTGAAGATCACGGCGAACAACCCTGCCGCCAGCGCCAGCTTCCACACGCACCCCAGACAGCCCCGCAGGCGGCGCGGCAGGCGGCGCTTCTTCTTTTTGCGACGCTCCGGCGGCGAGATGTACGGCGACGGCCTCGGCGGGATCGGCGGATCGGGCGGGCGGATCGGCGGCGGCGTCAGGGGCCGTGCGGGCTGCGTGACGTGCGGCTCGGTTGGTGTGGGCGGTTGAGGATCGGGCGGCGCGGTCGGCTGAGGTCGGCTGGGCCGGGGGGCCTGCGGGCCGAGCGGCCTGGGGGCCTGCGGCACGCCGGGCCGGGGGATACGCTCGCGCCGGACCGTGCGGTCGGGGTCCGCCGGTCGGTGCCGTCTCGTCTCGTCGGGTGGGGTGTCTCGGTCGTCAGGCATCGAGCGGGATTCTAGCATATCCTGCCCCGGCTGGCGATGGTGTATGAAAAACACTCTGCGAGTGTTTCTCAACTGGGAGAATGGCGCAGCCATTCTCCACACTTCGGTGGGGTCTATTTCAGGGCAATAGATTCTGGTGAATGAAACGCTCTGGGCCGGAGATTCAGGTTGGGGGCGGTTGATACACGGTCGTCTGGTCAGGCTCCGATGTTCTTTCCCGGCGGCCCGATTTTCCGCGTGGGGACTTCCCGACCTCCCCGCCGCGTGGTACACTACACGCCATGATCACCAGCCTCAACAACGACCACGTTAAAGACGTACGCGCCCTCCAGACCCGCAAACGCCACCGCGAGAAAACGGGCCGGTTCGTCGTCGAGGGCACGCGCCTCGTCGAGGAGGCGGCCCTCGCCGAGGTTCCCATCGAGTCGGTTTTCTACACGGAGGACTACGTCTCTGTCCCGGCGGGCGCGGCCCTGCTCGACGAGCTGAGCCTGCTCGGCGCGACGCTGATCCCCGTCGATGGCCCCGTGATGGAGGCCATGAGCGACACACAGACCCCGCAGGGCGTGCTCGCCGTGCTGCCCACCCCCGCGCTCGACGTGCCGGAGGACCTGCCCTTCGCGCTCGTCATCGACGGGGTCGGCGACCCCGGCAACCTCGGCACGATCATGCGGGCGGCGGCCTCCGGCGCGGTGCCCCTGCTGATCATCGCACCGGGCACGGTCGACCCCTTCAACCCGAAGGTCGTGCGCGGCGCGATGGGCGCGCATTTCCGCCTGCCGATCCGCCGGCTGAGCTGGGGCGGCATCGCCAGCGCCCTCGCCGGGCGGGCGATTTTCCTAGCCGATATCGGCACGGGCGCGAATTACTACGACGTGGACTGGACCCAGCCCTGCGCGCTGATCGTCAGCGAGGAGGCGCACGGCCCCAGCGAGGACGCCGCGCGGCTGGCGCATGCCCGCGTCACGATCCCGATGCCGGGCCACATGGAATCCCTGAACGTCGCGATGGCTGCCAGCATCCTCATTTTCGAGCGAGTCCGGCAGCAGGCGACACACGAGAGGAGCTAGACGATGCGAATCCGCTCGCTCACTGCGTTTGCGGAGGTGTTTTACCCGCTCGAAGCGGGCGCGACGGCCAACCTCGGCGAGGCGCTGCGCGAGGCGCGTGCCGTGCTGACCTCCGGCGGGCTTGAGGTGCAGACGACCCGGCTCGCCACCCAGCCCTTCCCCGACGTGCTGGGCGAGGCCGGACCCGGCAAGCTGGCGGACCTCGCGCAGGACATCGAGGCGGTGGCGTTCGTCCACGAGGTCGATTTTGTCTCGCTCGGCCCCGCGCGCATCGAGGATTCGACCGCCTTCATCGAGGCGATGCCCGCCATCTTCCGTAACACGGAGAACGTGTTCGCCTCGGTCGAGATCGCGACGCACGCCGCCGGGCTGCATCTGGGGCGCATCCGGCGCGCCGCCGAGTTGATCCGCCGGGTGAGCGCCATCCGGGAGGACGGATTCGCCAACCTGCGGCTGGCCGCGCTGGCGAACGTCGGGCCAGGATCGCCCTTTTTCCCGGCGGCCTATCACGGCGGCAGCGCGCCGCAGATCGCCGTCGCCACCGAGGCCGCCGACGTGGTGACGCGGGCCATCAGCAGCGCCACGTCGCTCGACGACGCGCGTGAGGCGCTCGTTCGGGCCGTCGAAGCGGAGGCGGAGCGCGTCGAAGCGCTGGTAAAGCGCGCGCTCGACGGAACCGGCGTCGGGTTCGGCGGCATCGATTTCTCACTTGCCCCACACCCGGAGGAAGGGCGCAGCATCGGCGCGGCGCTTGAGGCGCTGGGCCTGCCTGCGATGGGCGGACAGGGCACGCTCGGCGCGGCGGCGTTCGTCGCAGCGGCGCTGGGCGAGGCCCGGTTCAAGCGGGCGGGCTTCTGCGGGATCATGCTGCCCGTGCTTGAGGACCGCGTGCTCGCCGAGCGCGCGGCGGAGGGCCGCCTGACGATCAACGATCTGCTGATGGCGTCCGCCGTGTGCGGGACCGGCCTCGACACGATCCCGCTGCCCGGCACTATCACGCAGGATCAGCTTACCGCGATCCTGTTCGACGTGGCCGCCCTCGCGCTCCGGCTCGACAAGCCGCTCACCGCCCGGCTGATGCCCCTTCCCGGCAGGCAGGCGGGCGACGAGACCGACTTCGAGTTCGAGTACTTCGCGAACAGCCGCGTGCTGCCCGCCCCGGAGGATGGCCTGAGCGGTCTGCTGGCCGGGGAAGGCCCGGCGTGGATCGCCCCTCTCAAGGCGCGGGGCTGACCCTGCCCGTTCACCCATCCCGGCCTATCACAAAATCCCTGCCCGGCGTGTCCGGGCATTTTTTTATGCGTGATTCAGAGGGCTTGTATTCGGACAAATTCGCTCTACAATAGAGCGTAGATCAGGATTAAGTAACCGATCTAAAAGAGAGGAACTGCCTTTATTAAACTCGGTGTCTGCCTCCATGCCAGACGGCGCGCCGGATGGAGGACAGGCCAGACATGCCACAAGGAGAGAGATGATCGATGAAAGTGCTTAAGTGGATCGGCATTGTGCTTGGAGGGCTTATCGTCGTCGTCCTCCTCGCCTTCCTCGTGCTTTTCGTTACCGGCGGGGCGAAGTTCAACAGGACCTATGAGGTAGCGGTGAATCCGGTCGCCATTCCTGAGGGGGAGGAAGCGGTCGCTCACGGCGAGCATGTCTTCCTTACGCGCGGCTGCGTGGACTGCCACGGCCCAAGTCTGGGCGGCACCGAGTTCATCAATGATCCATCCCTCGCTGTGCTGCCCGCGCCCAACCTGACGCCGGGCGGTGTGGGTGGCACCTACACCGACGAGGACTGGATCCGCGCGCTGCGCTACGGCGTCGGCGCGGATGGGCGCGGGCTGCTCATCATGCCTTCGCAGTACTACACCCATCTGAGCGACGAGGACCTCGGCACGCTGGTCGCCTATCTCAAGCAGATCGAGGCGGTCGACAGCGATCTCCCGCCGCGCCGGGTCGGGACGCTGGG
>CAZWUX010000124.1:1388-11536 GCA_964637665.1 uncultured Anaerolineae bacterium | reverse complement strand
TCGATGCCGCGATGCCCGGCGTAGAATTCGAGGGCTGCGCCTTTCGAGGCGCTCCCGTCGCTAATCTCGAAGGAGTAGCGGCTTGAGTAATGGACGTTCAGATGCGGGAGCGCGTCGCAGATGGCCTCATAAACTGCGGCCAGCCGTTGGTCATCCGCCAGGTCGATGACGATGCACTTATGCGCCCGGTCAGGGGCCTGCGTGATGAGGTCGTCGACGATGGTGGGCGGCGTCGGCTGGGCGCGCTCCTCGAGACGCATCTCCTCACATACCTTCTCGGCATACCACTGCTGCCCGGCGTAGTAGCCGGTATAGGCGTCGTGCTCGCGGACGATGGCGACGATGCGCCGCGAGTCGTCCGCGTTCAGCGGGCGATCGAGCAGCACGTCCCCGCTGCCGTTGACAATGAACGCGCCGTTGTACGCGATGACGTAGCCGTCGAGGCCGATCTGATCGGCGTAGGAGGCGATGCTGTACGGCGCGCGGGCGGAGATCAGGAGCACCTCATGGCCGCGCTCGCGAGCCGTGCGCAGCGCGTTAACCGTGCCCGGCGTGACGGTTTTCTCCGGGGTGAGCAGCGTTCCGTCGAGATCGATAGCCAGCAGCATGTCACGCCTCACCGAGCACGATGTTGGACAGCGCCCACGCCAGCCCGCTCTCGTCGTTCGTGGGGGCGACGTGCTGGGCCTGCTGCTTGACGACATCCGGCGCGTTGCCCATCGCGATGGCTAAGCCCGCAATCCGAAACATGCTGATGTCGTTCTCCTGATCGCCGATCACGGCGATGCGCTCAAGCGGGATGCTCAGGTGCTCGGACAGCACCGTCAGCGCGTTACCTTTGTTGACGCCCTCCCGCGCGATCTCAAGGAAGATCGCGCCGGAGAACACCGTTGCGATGCGCATACCTCGCGCGGCCATTTCGCGGTCGAGCGCTTCCAGTTCATCCCGCTCCCCGAACGCCGTGATCTTGGCCGGTTCGGTGGTCGCTGCCAGAATGTCGTCGACGCGCTCAACGCCGTTCCCGACGATGGTGTGAAGGAGCGCCATCGTCCGGTCGTCGACTTCGCAGCACTGTTTATCGAGCTGGTGAAAGCAAATCCCTACGCCGCGCTCGCGGGCCATTCTCGCGATGGCAGCGGCATCCTCATCGGCGATGAGGGCTTTGAAGATCACATCTCCCCCAAAGCGGCCCACGTAGGCCCCGCCCGACGTGATGTAATAAGGGCTGAGGTCAAGCTCATCGTAAAGTCGTTCGATGGCAAGCGTGCTGCGCCCCGTGACCAGCACGGGTTTCACGCCGCGTGTATACACGGCGCGGATCGCCTCTCCGGCGCCCGCAGAAACCTGATAGCCTGAATCAAGCAGTGTACCGTCAACGTCGATGGCAACTAAGTCATAAGGAGTTGATGTCGTGTTCCTGTGCATCTCGTTTCCGTCCAGGGATTGGGGTCAGGGTGATCATGGTTCCGGTACGTCGACCCAGGTATTAGCTGCCGCCGCCTGCTTGGAGGCCTCCACGAGCGCCTGCACGTCTGCACCCTGTTTGAGGTCGGGCGCGTAAGGCCGGTTCTCCAGCGTGCGATGCAGAAAATCGGCCATACTGGCAACGTGAAAGCGCATCATGCCGAGCGGCACGTCGCCGCCGGGCAGCACGGCATCCGCGTAGCGCTGGGCGGTGGGCAGCGCCCGCCATGCGTCCAACTCGTCAGGCTGCGCGCCATCCGCATAATACAGGTAGTTGGGATTCATCAGATTCCACTTGAGCGATCCCCGGCTGCCGTAGATCGCGACGGTGATCTCGTTGACGGCCCCCGCGATGAGCCGTCCGGCCTCGACGGTGCCGACCGTGCCGCCGGGCAGCGCGCACAGCACCGTCGCGTGATCCTCCGTCTCCACCCTGACGCGTTCGTCGCTGCCCCTGCCTGCGGGGCGGGTGTCGATGAACGTGCGCGTCTGAGCGGAGACGCGCTCAGGCACCCCCACCAGCCAGAGCAGCAAATCGAACAGGTGGGTGGCCAGGTCGTTGAGCACGCCAGAAGCGGCTTTAGCCGATGCCTTCCAGCGCAGGGACTTCTGCGGGTCGGTGTAGCTGGAGCGGAAGTACGAGAGGCGAAAGGCGTAGACCTCGCCAAGCTGGCCGCTCCGGATCATCTCGTGGGCGCGCATGAGAGCCGGGTTGAAGCGGAACTCGAAGATCATCTGGGCGTCCCGGCCCGTCTCGTTCGCGACGGCGAGTACATCCCGCGCCTCGTCGAGATTGACGGTCAGCGGCTTGTCCATGTAGATCGCCTTGCCGGTGCGCAGCGCGTCGATCAGCATCTCGCGATGCAGGTCGATAGGCGTGGCGATGACGACGGTGTTGATGTCGTCCGCCGCGAGCAGTTCCCGGTAGTCGGTGGTCGCCCGCTCGAAGCCAAAGTGCCTGACGGCCCGCTCGCCGCTGGCCGGGGTGGCCGTCGCCACCGAGACGAGGTCGACCGGGGGAAAGCCGTCGTAGTACAGGCCCACGTTGCGCAGTGATGTGGCGTAGAGCTTGCCCACACCGTAGCCGATCAGGCCGACGCGTATGCGGTCGAATGGCATCGATTGCTCCTCTTTTTTAAAGGTATCAGCCGGTGCGTGTGGCTTAGATGTGGGGCAGGCGGTCCCTGTAGCTGTCCAGCGTCACTTTGTTAGCCGCGAGGGCTTCCTGCATTGAGCCGACGTTCGGACAGCGAATCATCGGCGGGACCTCACCCGCAGTCACGAAATTCTCGATGACCTGGCTCAGCACTGCGTTGATGATCAGCAGGGCGAGGACGGTCGAGATGCCGCCTGTTGTGCCCAGTTCGGGCATGGCATCGATGGTGAGCAGATTGTCGCCCGCTGGCACGTCGAGGTCGATCACGAGGTCGACGACTTCGTACAGGTGCTTGCCGCTCGAATGGTGCGAGGGGTAGGTATCGGAATAACGGCGCGACGTGACGCCGATGGTGAACAGGCCCTTCTTCCGGGCTTCGATGGCGACCTCGATGGCGGCGGTGTTGCGCCCTGAGGCGGAAAACACGACCATCACGTCCTGCTCGTTCAACTGATAGCGGGGCACGACGAAGCGTGTCGCGTAGCCCTCCCATTTTTCGAGGGCGATGGCCTTCTCGGTCCCCTCGTGGAACATCAGGCTGGGGTCGAGCATCGGGCTGACGGGCGCCAATCCGCCCGAACGATAGAACGCCTCCTCCGGGGCGAGGTGCGAGTGGCCTGAGCCAAACATGTGGATAACGCCGCCGGCGCGCACGGCCTCGGTCATGACGCGGGCGGCCTCCTCGATGGAGTCGGCTTCGCGCTCGATCAGCGCCCGTTGAACCTCGATCATCCCGTTCAGGTAGTCTTTCCAGTAACTCATGGTGATCCTTTTCCTTGAGACAACGTCTCACAGCAATGAACAGGGCCGATCGGCCAGCGACACGTACCGCTTCTCAACCGGCCCTGGAAATAGTAACGGAACTGCCAGAAATCAGCTCAGACCTGCGTTTTTGCGGGCGTCTGCCCACTCGGTGACCTTCTGGCCGCCGAACGGCACCAGCTGAATCCAAATGTGAACGCCTTTTTCGTAGAGCTTTTCCGTCTCTTCGATGTCTTCGGGAGTCAGACTGCAATTGGAGGCAACCTCGACAGTCGCTTTGATGTCCGTTGACTTGTTAGCCATCGCGCCGTAGTTGATATCCTCCGGCTGATAGCCGAGTTCATACAGCCGGGAAAACGTCTTGGGGAGCTTGGCGATCAGGATGATCTTCTTCTTACCAAGCTCGTCCAGTTTTTGCAGTTCCTCAGCAGCCTCGTCAACCGTGAAAGCCTTGATGCTGATGCCCGCAGGTGCGGCGAATGAGAAGATGTCGAGCATCATCGGATTCTGGGCCACCTTGTCGTCCACGATCCAGATCGTGTCTGCATTGCGAAGTTGGAGCCAGCCCGTCATGACCTGCCCGTGAATAAGCCGGTCGTCAATGCGATTCATTACAATCTCGGCCACCGATGCCCTCACCTCCAGCTAGTTGTCGTCACTTCGTGTTTGTTTGCGATATTCGGCAAACTTCTCTGCGATGTTAACAATTCCTTGCACACCGCTGCCAGCGGCTGTTTCCGCCAGCGCTGCCGCCTGATCGACGCTTCTGCGCGCCATCAGTGTTTCCAGCAGCATCGGGACGTTCACACCGCTCACGGCGTGAACGTCCTTCATCTGCTGTGTCAGCAGGGTGGCAGCATTCGATGGCGTGCCTCCGAACAGGTCGAGCAGGATGAGCACGCCATCCCCGGTATCGGCATTCGCCGCTGTCGTCTGCATACGTTCCACCAACCCGTCCAGGTTATCGTCGGGCATCAAGGAGAGAGGGAAAACCTGCTCGACATCGCCAAGGATCATCTTCGCCGACTCGAGCAACGCATTGGGTAGTGGACCGTGTGCCGCCAGGACAATGCCGATCATGGGTATGCTGCCTCCTTCTTTCCTAGAAGATACGAAGCGCGGTTAGCCAGGGGACGCCGAAAAGCTGGCCCAACAGCCCCGGCAGGTAACCGATCAGGAGAACGAGGAAGGTCATCAGCAGGGCGCGGTTGATCGCCCACCCCCGGCGGCGCATACCATCCCACAGCCACAGCGTGAGCAGCAGTGGGAGAAGCTGCGGGAAGATGTTGTTGAGCTGGTCCTGCACCGCGATCGTGAGTTCGCCGGATGAGTAGGCAAGGGGCGTCGCCAGAGCGGTGATCGACGCGCCGATGCCACCGGCAACGATCAGACCAAGCACGGCGAACGAGGCGGTGATGCGCCGGAAGCCCGCTTCGGCCAGCTCGCGCATGGAGGTTGTGCCATAGCGATAGCCAAACTTATACAGGTAGTAGGAGATGGCGAGGATGATGATCATGTAGGAGACGATGTAGAAGATCGGCCCGATAGGGCTGCCGGTCCCCTGACTCATGCCCATGCCCAGCGCCAGCAGGATCGGGATGAGCGTGCCGGGGATCATCGAGTCGCCGATCCCGGCCATCGGTCCCATGATGCCCGCTTTGATGCTGTTGATCATTTCGTCGTCGATGGGAGCGCCGTTCGCACGCTGCTCCTCAAGCGCCGCCGTCACGCCGTGAGCGATGACGCCCGTCTGCGGTTCCGTGTTGAAGAAGACCATGTGGCGCTGGAGGGCTTCCTTCATCTGCTCCGGGTTGTCCCCGTAGAGACGCCGCAGGATGGGGGCCATCATGTAGACGAAGGCCGGAGCCTGCATCCGCTCCATGCTGAAGGCTGACAGGTTGAAGAACGTCCAGATCCACCAGGCTCTGTTAAGCTCGTCCTCGGTGATTTTGACTTCGGGCTGTAGCGTTGCTTCTGACATGTTATGCCTCCGCCGTTGCTTCTTCTTGCGGATACAGGTAGCGGTAGTAAATGATGGCCATCAGCACGCCGATGACGGCGATGCCGACGGTCGGAACCTTGAGATACGCGACGAGGACCCAGCCGATCAGGAACCAGATGATCTGGCGGAAGGCCGGTGCGATCTGCAGGATGAGGATGGCGATACCGACGGCGGGCAGCGCCCCGCCGAGCACGCCGAGGAACTCCGTCAGCCAGGGGATCTGTGTTTGCAGGAAGGTGCCGATCTGCTCGGCAACGCCTGCCCCGGCCAGCAGGATGACGAACGGCAGGAGGCCGCGCAGCGCAAAGGTCCCAAGCTGTGCCAGATAGTTGACCCGGATGATCCCCTGAAGGTTGCCTTCTTCCGCGTAGCGGTCGCACAGGTGCGCCCAGCCAGCGTTGCCGACGCTGAGCAGCTGCCACGCCGCGACGCCGATCACGCCGAAGATAACGGAGATACCGACTGCTTCGTCAGGCGCGACGCCTGCCACCATCGCCAGTGGGATACCCAGATAGCTGACAAAGCTCAGGTCAGCCGGGACCGTGCCTCCTGGCGTGATCAGGCCGATGTAGACCGCCTGCACGGCGATGCCGATCAGAACGCCGGTCTGGACATCGCCCAGCACCAGACCCGTGAGCAGCCCCGCCACGAGCGGGCGGGTGATCACGTACCATCCGCCGGTTGTGCCGAAAAACCAGGGTGTGGTGAGCGCGCCAAGATAGCAGAATAGACCAAGTAGGGCGGCTTGCCATACTGCCATGTTGTTAACCTCCTGTGATTAAATGCTGGAAGATTTGCGAACTGGTAAGACGGTGTGGACGTGCCAGTTTACTCAATATCTCTCTCCTTCTGCTTGGGCGGGTGAGGGCCACCAACGGCTGAATCTGAATCCCAGAGGAATGAGCGAATCTAGAGAGATGTCGGATACCGGTAAACGTTGCTTACGCTGAGAGGCAGGAAGCTAACCAGGGAGCGTCGTGCAGGTGTTGTCATGACATGTTATGTTGACATTACCAGCTTTACAATACTATACTGTGGGCAGGTTGTCAATTGTTTCGGTAGAATTTGAACGGATCGTGATCGACAGCGCGTTTGAGCATACTGCATCAGGCTGCGGAGCAAGGATGGAGCACGTGTCGGATGACAACCTTCAGACATTTTCGCTGAGCGACAATTCTCCAATACCAAAATATCACCAGTTACGCGAGATACTGCGCGAGCAGACCGAAACATGGCAGCCTCACCAGCCGATTCCATCAGAGGCCGAGCTATGTCGGGTGTATGACGTAAGCCGGACGACAGTTCGCAAGGCGCTCGATAACCTCGTGTACGAAGGGCTGCTGTACCGGGTTCAGGGTAAGGGCACGTACGTCGCCCCCAGGAAGCTGCGCGGGCGCTACGTTCAGGAATCGACCGGCTTTTTCGAGGATATGGACGCGCGTGGCATCTCCCAACGGACACGAGTCCTCGAAAAAGGGATTATCGAAGCAGATCAATTTCTGGCGGACCGTCTGCAACTGAGTGTTGGCGAGAAGGTCTTCTATATGTCGCGCCTGCGCTTCGTGGATGACGAGCCTGCGCATATTTCGTTCTCTCACGTGCCATACAAGCTGTGTCCGGGCCTGATCGACGAGGACTTCACCGCACAATCGCTGTACCGGACGATGCAGAAATACGGTCAGGTGATCCATCACGGAACGCGTCTGATAGAGGTGCAGTTCGCCAACCATGAAGAGAGCCGGTTGCTAAAAACGGCCTTCGAGGCGCCGCTGCTGGTCGTCATCGGGACGATGTACGACAGGAACGACGTGCCGATCGAGTACGGGATGGCGAAAAATCGCGCCGACTGCAGCCAGTTGGAAATCAAAGTCGTTCCGCAGGACCATATCAATCTCTAGATATAGAAACCCAGAAGTCGTGAATAAGTTTCCCCGGTTAAGTGCATCGACCCGCACCTATTTGTCCGCCGTTTAATCGGAGATATCCGGTCAATAACGGAATGATCTCGCTTTATCGGGAAATTGCGCTCGCAGAGGAGAGAGCCTCGACTGATGTCCACCTTCCGTAATACGACGCAGGACCTTGCCCCCGCAGAGTGCGTGGAAACCCCGGCAAGCCAGTACACTATTTACCCCTCCTTCTCACTGGGGGCGGGCAAACTCGAAGCAGGCTACATGGCGCTGGCCGAACACATTCACGACCAGCGCCGCGTGGTATTGGACGGGTATGGCGGGGTGCTGTGGGAGAACTTCCGCCTGAATCTCGATGCGGCGCTGGCCCGGCTGGGCGTGCAGGCGTCGTGGATCGACGTGCGTGACGCGCTGCGCCCGGAGGCGGAGATCGATGCGATGGTCGCACCGTTTCTGGGCGGCGACGATCCAATCTTCGGCACGCGCTACACGGGCGATCTACGCGACTTCTTCGACGGCGAGCGGCTCGTCGCGCTCCGGCCCGATCCTGACGCCGAACTATCCATCCTGTACGGGAGCGGGGCGGCGCTGGCTGGCTGGGAGGGCCCCCTCGTCTACGTCGACGTGCCGAAAAACGAGATCCAGTTCCGCTCGCGTGCGGGCAGCATCACCAATCTGGGGGCGTGCGAGCCGATCCCACCCAAGCCGATGTACAAGCGGTTCTATTTCGTGGACTGGGTCGTGCTCAACGAGCATAAAGCCCGCCTGCTGCCCGCGATCGACATCATGATTGACGGGCAGCGGCCTGATTTACCCGTGCTGGTGACGGGCGACGATCTGCGCGCCGGGCTGGAGGAAATGGGGCGCAGCCCGTTCCGGGTGCGGCCCTGGTTCGAACCCGGCCCCTGGGGCGGCCAGTGGATCAAGAGGAAGATTCCGCAGCTCCCGCAGGACGTGCCCAATTACGCATGGTCGTTCGAGCTGATCGTGCCGGAAAACGGTCTGATGTTCGAAGGCGACGGGCGGCTGCTGGAAGTTTCGTTCGACTGCCTGATGTATCACGATCCTTACGCGGTGCTGGATCATTATGCCAATTACTTCGGGTTCGAGTTCCCGGTGCGGTTCGACTTTCTGGATACGGTGAAGGGCGGCAACCTGTCGGTGCAGTGCCACCCGCGCCCGGCCTTCATCCGCGAGCATTTCGGGGAAACGTATACGCAGGACGAGACCTACTACATCCTCGACTGCGTCGACGGCGCGACGGTGTATCTGGGCTTCCGAGAGGACATCGACCCGGATGCCTTCCGCGCCGCTCTCGAACAGAGCCAGAGAGAGGGCGCTAAGCTCGACGTTGAGCGGTACGTCAACGTCGAACCCGCGAATAAGCATGACCTGTTTTTGATCCCCAATGGCACGATCCACTGTTCCGGGGTCGGCAACCTCGTGCTGGAGATCAGCGCGACGCCCTACATCTTCACGTTCAAGATGTACGATTGGCAGCGGTTGGGTCTCGACGGCAAACCTCGCCCGATCAACATCGAGCGGGCATTTGAGAATCTGTACTTCGACCGTAAAGGGGCGCGCATCGCCGGGGAACTGCTGCCGGAGCCGATCGTCATCGAGGCGGGGGAGGGGTGGGAGCTGATCCATCTACCCACCCACCGCGAACACTTCTATGACATCCACCGCATCGAGTTTGCGGACGGCATTGAGGTGGCGACGGACGGCTCGCCGCACGTGCTGAGTCTGGTCGAGGGCGAGTCGGTGATCGTCGAGACGGAGAACGGGCGGCGCGAGCGGTATACCTATGCGGAGACGTTCGTCATCCCGGCGGCGGCGAAAAGCTACCGCCTGATCAACGAGGGGGCGGGCATGGCGAAGGTCGTGAAGGCGTTCCTGAAGCCGGAGTGGTTCGAGCGGCCCGAAAACGGCTGGCTCAAGCCGCGCGAGGATTTCATAGAGCTGTTCGGCTAGGCCGGAAAGACGGGAGGGTCGCCGCGCGGCGACCCTCTTTTGATTCGGCAGGTTGGGCGTCGCCGCTTAGCCGAAGCGCTCGTCCCATTCACGCATCACCCGCTCGGTGCGGCTGACGCCGAAGCGCGTCACGCCGAGCGCGATGACCTCCAGCGCGTCGTCGAGATTGCGCACACCCTGCGCGGCCTTCACCTGAACGCGCTCGCTGACCGAGGCGCGCATCAACCTTAGCTGGTCGAGCGTGTAACCGACCGTTTCCCCTCGGACCTTGATGGGGGAAGGGGCGAAACCGGAACTTGTCTTGACGAAGGACACTCCAGCCGCCTCAGCCAGCTCGCAGACTTTTATCAGCAGGGCGTCACCGTCCTCCCGCTCGACGAAATATCCCGTTTCGAAGATGACCTTGACCGGCGCGCCCTGTGCGGCCTCCACGACGGCAGCCATGTCGTCGCGTACGATGCCGTACTCCCCGCTGAACAGCTCGCCGAGGTTCATCACCATGTCGATCTCGGTCGCGCCCTCCTCGATGGCCTGCCGGGTCGCCGCCACCTTCGTCTCGGTCGTATCGTATCCCAGCGGGAAGCAGATCACGGGGTTGACGGCGACAGTCGATCCGGCCAGCACGTCGGCGGCGAGGGAGGTGTAGCAGGGCTTGATGGTCGCCGCCGCAACGTCGTATTTCAGCGCAACGTCCAGCCCGTTGATGGTATCCAGCCGGGTCATAGTGGGCTTGAGCAGGGAGTGGTCGATCATCTTCGCCAGTTCGCTGCGCCCGATGGGTGGCTTGCTCATAGGAGAGGCTCCTTTTCGATGTGAGTGAGAAGCGGTTATCGTCCTGCGTAGTATCGACGAGCGTGTTCGGGTGAAAATGACAGCGCGG
>CAZWUX010000124.1:0-1288 GCA_964637665.1 uncultured Anaerolineae bacterium | reverse complement strand
ACCAGAGAGGTCAAACCGCTGTGGGACACCGACGTGCTGGTCGTGGGCAGCGGGTCGGCGGGCGCGACGGCGGCGCTGGCGGCTGCCGGTCAGGGCGCTTCCGTCGCGCTGGTGGAGCGCTATGGGTTCATGGGCGGCATCAGCACGCAGGTACTCGACACGTTCTACGGGTTCTACACGCCGGGCGAGCATCCGCGCAAGGTCGTGGGCGGCATCCCCGACCGCGTGGTGGCGGAACTCGAGGGGCGCGGCAAGGCCATCTACCGGCCCAACACCTACGGGGCCGGGCAGGGCATCACCTACGATCCGGCGACGCTGAAGGTGATCTGGGAGACGATGGCCCGTGCGGCGGGCGTCAGGCTCCTGTACCACACGCTCGTGATCGACGTGATTCGGGAGGATGGCCGCGTGTGCGGCGTGATCGCCGCCAACAAGGGCGGTCTGGTCAAACTCACGGCGGAGGTCGTGATCGACGCATCCGGCGATGCAGACGTGGCAGCGGCGGCGGGTGTGCCGTTCGAGAGCGCCGAGCATGGCCCCGTGCAATCCCTCACGACCACGTTCAAAATGATCAACGTCGACGTGGAGCGGGCGCAGGCCGCGAAAAAGAGCCTGCACGAGCGCATGGCGCAGGCCATCGACGGCGGCGAATATGACCTGCCGCGCCGCGAGGGCAGCGCGCACGTCACCCCGCTGCCGGGCGTGATGGTCACCAACATGACGCGCGTCATGCAGGTCGACGCGACCGATCCCCTCCAGCTCGCCGAGGCCGAAACTGAGGGGCGGCGGCAGGCGCTGGAATATGCCCGCTTTTTACAGGATAAGATGCCCGGTTACGAGAACGCGGCGTTAGGGGGATTCAGCACACAGATCGGGGTGCGGGAGAGCCGCCGCATTTTTGGCGTGTACCGTCTCTCGCGGGGCGATGTTCTCTCGGCGCGCAAGTTCGACGATGCCATTGCCCAGTGCGGCGCGCCCATCGAGGATCACCACGCGGACAGTGATACGAAGTGGGAATATCTGCCGGAGGGTGAGACGTACCACATCCCCTACCGCTGCCTGCTGCCGGGGGAGGTCGATGGGCTGATCGTAGCGGGGCGCTGTTTGTCCGCCGATCACGACGCCCACGCTTCCGTACGCAGCATGGGGCAGTGCATGGCGATGGGCCAGGCGGCGGGGACGGCGGCGGCGGTCGCCGCCCGGAGCGGCGTCCAGCCGCGCGCGGTGTCCGTGCCCGATCTACAGAGCAGGCTGCGCGATCTCGGCGCGCTGATCGACTGATGGAGGG
>CAZWUX010000123.1:0-11575 GCA_964637665.1 uncultured Anaerolineae bacterium | reverse complement strand
GTTACCAGTTACGAGTTGCGAGTTGAGTAGTCAGTCTGTCAGTCTGTCAGTGCGCTCGCTGCGCTCGCGTTTAATGGGGGATGTCGGATTACTGGGCCGGAGATGCTCATTCGACCGGGGCCGGTAGATGAGAAAACCGCCCGCCCCGCCGGGGTTGCAGACATTTCACCGGGCTGTCGGGTCCGAGCAGGGATGTAACGAACAGAACATTGGAATCACTATTTGGAGATAACGGAGGAACTAAAAATGTCACAGGAAAACAATTACGACCTCAGCGGAAAAACCATCGTCATCACGGGGGCGACGGCGGGCATCGGGCTCGCCGCGCTCCGCGAGCTGGCCGGGCGCGGCGCGCATGTGATCGGCGTCGGGCGCTCGGCGGAGAAGTGCAACGCGGTCCGCGCAGACGTGCTCCGCGAGCACCCCGGCGCGCGCCTCTCGTTCGCCGTCGCGGACCTCGCCTCACAGAGGCAGGTCAGGGCGCTCGCGGCGGATATCCGCGCCCGGCTCGACGGCGCGGCGGGCGCTCCCGTGCTCGACGTGCTGATCAACAATGCGGGCACGGTCGCGAGCTGGTACATGGCTACGGAGGATGGCTATGAGCTTCAGTTCGCCGTCAACCACCTCGCGCCCTTCCTGCTGACCCATGAGCTGCTGCCTGACCTTCGCCGCGCGGAAGCGGGGCGCGTGCTGACGGTCAGCTCAGGGTCGCATCGCGGGGCGCGCATCCGCTGGCAGGACGTGATGATGCGGCAGGGTTACGGCGTGCTGGCCGCCTACAAACAGTCGAAGCTGGCGAACGTGCTGTTCAGCGCCGAGTTCAACCGCCGTATGGCCGGGACCGGCGTGCGGGCCTATGCCGTCGACCCTGGATTGGTCAACACGGAGATCGGGTTGAAGGGCACGAGTGGGGTCGAGCGGCTGGTGTGGAGTCTGCGCCGCCGGGGTGGCGTCAGCCCGGAGGAAGGCGCGTCGACGCTGGTGACTCTCGCGTCTGAGCCGTCGCCCGGAGATGCGTTGTACTGGAAGGATTCCCGTCCCGCCGAACCGAGCGATGAGGCGCGCAGCGCGGCGGAGGCGGCCCGGTTGTGGGCGCTCTCCGAGCGCCTGTGCGGCATCGCAAGCCCGGCCCCGGCGGCGCGCCGCCCCGTGCTGGCCTTCGTGTCGTGACGGGGCGATCCGGGGGATGTATCCGCAAAAAATCCGGGGGTGGGGGTTCGCCCCCGGATTCGTTTTCTGATGTGAGGACCGTATGATCGAACGAGGAATGACTTACCCTGATATCCCCGCGCTGCTCCGGCGGGCCGTCCCGGCGCTGGCGGTGTGCCTGCCGCCGCACGTCGCGTTGATGCTCGTATCCGCGCCTGCTGCCGCCGATCTGTTATGCGCTGCGCTGAGGCGCGGGCTATCCTAAGCTCAACACGAGCAGGGCGACGAGTATCCCCGCGTTGATGAGCAGACCCAGCGCGCCTTTTTGCACGAGCATCCCCGTGCCGCCGTCCCAGCAGAGGATGATGACGACCGTCGAGAACACCGCCGCGCCGACGACGACCGCCTGCGCCCAGTCCGCGCGAAAGACCATCCCGGCCCCGCCTGCGACGAAGGCCAGCGTCGCGATGACGTAGAGTGCGGTCGCGACCGCCCGCGCCGGGCCGTCGCCCAGCATCCCGGTGAACAGCCATGACTCGCCCGTCCAGCCCATGTCCGGCTCGAAGTCGACGAGGCGCTGGGCCAGCGCTACGTACCACAGGTGGACGAATCCGTGCAGCGTGATGAAGAGTCCGGCTAGCGTTTTCAGCATGAGGTGTACCTCCCTTTATCAAGTTCTACGGGAAGGCCGCCCGCGCCGTTCCAGATTCGCCGCCCGGCGCTGCCCGCCGGGAGCCGATCCCCTACCCCCTGCGTATAGATCGATGAACATATCAACGCAGTGGATGACCGCTTTACACAGGGAGACAATCATGTTTCGGGCTGCGCTGGAAATCTGGTGGTTGATCGTGGGTATCGCATTGGTGACCGCGCTGATCGAGGGTTTCGTGCCGTTCTCCGCCGAGGAAGCGGCGGGCGGATTCCACGCCGGGCGGGTCGTCGGGTTTCTCATCGGCTTCATCGTGGCGGGCGTCATCGCAGTGGGCGTGTACCGGTGGATGGGCGTCCGCTGGCCCGACCGCGCCGAGAGCCTCTACCTGACGGTGGCGGTCGTGCTGGGCGTCGTCTTCACGGTCATTGCGCTCATGATGCGCCGGGTCGTCGGCAACTGGACCGCGCCGGTCCTGTGGACGGTCATGAACGTCATCTGGGTGCTGGGCTACGGCTTCATCCTGCCGCGCGTCATGGCCTGACGGGCCGGGGGTACAGAACGCCCGACAGAAGTCGGGATGTCCTACCTCCGGCCCATCGATGACAGTGGATGACCCGGACAGCGCAAAGAAGCACGTAACGGAAATCAGATCGTCGTGGAACAGGAAACGAAGACGAAGGGGGCCCCGGCTGGAGGGTCGGAGTCCCCTTCTGGTGTTAGTGAGGTCAGGCGATCAGAATGTCGGCGGGAAGGGTGGGAAGTCCTCGGAAAGAGCCGTGTTGCCGGGCGCGTCGGCGGCCTTCTCCGACACGATGGGGCACAGCACGACGACGCCGGGGTGGTCGATGGTGACCAGACCATCTGCCTGCGCGGCCAGGATGTCTTCCACATCGTCGAACAATGCCTCAGGGTAGTGGCTCGACGCGTAGCCTGAGTCCAGGATGTCGTCGAGCGTCACGCCGTCGGCGGTATGCACGACGTTGACGTTCCAGTGCGGCGTGTAGCCCGCCTCACCGGGGATGAACTCGGCGACGTTCCCCTGGTAGGCGCGGTCGTCGCCGATGAGGTAGAGGTCGTTCTGCCCGCGCTGCGTCACGCCATCTTCCACGCCGAGCAGCAGGTAATAGATCTCATCGCCCTCGTACCAGCCGTTGGCCGTCAGCGCGCCACCGCCGCGGGCAGCCGCCGGGGCCACTGCGAGCAGTGCGATGATCACAACCAGCAACCCCAGTAGTATTCTCCGCTTCATCGTTCCTTCTCCCTTTCTGCTAACGAAATCAGCCGTGGTTCGTACTCAACCACCCTGAGCTTAAGGGGAGAAAGTTACGGGAGTCTTGTGTAAAGATTACAGCTTTCTTACAGCCGACGGGGATGCCCCGTCGTGTAAGACCGTCGTAAGGAATAGCCTTCATGATATGATTGGTGTGCGGTCCGTTTTCGAAAAAGTGGGAGCCATGAAGCAGGGAATCCATTCCAGGTCCATTCTCGTCGTCGACGACGAGGCCACCATCCGCGAGGTCGTGCGGCGCTATCTGGAGTATGAGGGCTTTGAGGTTTGCGAGGCGGCAGATGGAGAGGCCGCGCTGGCGGCTTACGAGAAACAGCCGCCCGACCTCATCATCCTCGATCTGATGCTGCCCGGCGTCGACGGCCTGACGGTGCTGCGCCGCCTGCGCCGCGACCGGCCCCACATCCCTGTGATCATGCTGACCGCACGCGGTGAGACGAGTGACCGCATCCTCGGCCTCGACCTCGGCGCGGACGACTATGTTGCCAAGCCCTTCAGCCCGCAGGAGCTTGTCTCGCGTGTGAGGGCCGTGCTGCGGCGCATGGTCGATGACACGCCCGACGCCCAGCACCGCGCGCCGCTCGCGTTCAATGGCCTGAGCCTCGACCCGGTGGCTCACCGCGTCGTGGCGAAGGGCGAGCCGGTGTCGCTCACGACGCTTGAGTTTGACCTGCTCTATTTTCTGGCGAGCCACCCGTCGCAGGTCTTCACGCGTGACCAGCTTCTAGACAATGTGTGGGGCCGTGACTTCTTCGGCGATCCGTCGACCGTGACGGTACACATCCGCCGCCTGCGTGAGAAGATCGAACCCGACCCATCCGAGCCGTGCTATATCCTGACGGTGTGGGGCGTCGGCTACCGCTTTGAGGGGGGCGAAACGGTATGAACCGCTCGCGCTTTACGGTCTTCCTGAGCGGCATCGCCGGGGCGCTGTTCGCCACCATCTTGCTCATCATCCTCATCATGCGCCCGGACCTTGATGACCTCGTCTACCTGACCGTGTTCCTGTCGATCACCGGGGCCGCTTCCGCCGGGCTGGGCTTGCTATCGTACCGGTGGGGGTGGTGGCGCCGCCTGCCCAGCCTCCGGCATGCGGTGGTCGTTGGATATGTCGTGGCGGGGGTGCTGACGCTGTTCAACGTCTGGGTCACGGCTGTGTTGATGTTCGTCAACACACACGACCTCGCGCTGGCCGGGCTCCTGCTCATCTTCGCAGTGGGCATCGCCGCCGCGTTCGGTTATTTCCTCTCCGGCTCGATCACGGAGTCACTGAGCAGGCTGTCCAGCGCAGCCCGCCGCGTCAGCCAGGGCGATTTCGCCGCGCGCGTCGAGGTGGAAGGCGAGGACGAGGTCGCCCGGCTGGCCGAGTCGTTCAACATGATGGCCGAACGCCTGGAGAAGACCGCCGCCGAGGCCGAGCGGCTCGATGTCTCCCGCCGCAACCTCGTCGCGTGGGCCTCACATGACCTGCGCACGCCGCTGTCCTCGCTGCGGGCGATGCTCGACGCGCTGGCTGATGGCGTCGTCAGTGACCCGGAGACGACGCGCCGTTATCTCGCGCAGAGCCGGGCCGAGGTAACACGCATGAGCCGCCTGATAGACGATCTGTTCGAATTGGCCCAGCTCGATGCAGACCGGTACACGCTCGATTGTGAGCTAAGCTCGCTATCGGACCTGATCTCGGACACGCTGGCGGCCTTCAGCGCGCGGGCCGATGCGCAGGGCATCCGGCTGGAGGGGACGGTCGAACCGGACATCGACCCGGTGTGGATCGCGCCGGATAAGGTCAGCCGGGTGCTTTACAACCTGCTCGAAAATGCCGTGCGCCACACGCCGCCGGGGGGGCGCATCGCGCTCCGGGCCGCCCGGCAGGATGCGGGGTGCGTGGTCGTCACGGTCGAGGACACGGGTGAGGGCATCCCGCCGGAATCGCTGCCGCACATTTTCGACACTTTTTACCGGGGTGAGAAAAGTCGCTCGCGCGATGGGTATGCGACAGGCGGGGCGGGGCTGGGGCTGGCGATCGTGAAACGGCTGGTGGAGGCGCATGGTGGGGACATCCACGCGGAGAGTGAGCGCGGGCGGGGGACGCGCATCACCTTCACCCTGCCCCGGCAGGCATCGGGGGCCAATGGCGTGCTGGTTCTGCGCGGGGTCGAGTGACGCATCGTCGGCCCGGTTCGGGGGAATGACGACGCCCGGCTGTGTGGCCGGGCGTCGGAATGAGGGCAAGGCCTTCACCCTTCGAGAACGGCACAGCCGTTCTCTGTGTGCGTTGTATATGGGTCGATGGGGCCGGGGCTGGAGGCGGTTACTCCACCTCGGCCTCGGCAGGCGGCTTCGGCTCAAACATGGCCGAAATCTCGCACACGACGCTGTCGTCGTAGAAGTACCGCATGTCGCTGCCCTGATCGATGTGAGGCTCGATGCCGATGCCGCCCCACTCGAACGGCTGCGGGTCCTCGTACTCGACCATCTTCTGCCCGTCGATGTACAGCGCGGTCGTGCCCTCGTACGTCCCCACCTCGATCAGATACCACCTATCGGGTTGGAGGAAGTGGGAGGTGGTGGACAGCCCGAAGTGCCCGCTGTCGTAGTGGAGCCGCGTCAGCGCGGTGAACACGCCGTACGGCCCCATCTGCACCGGATAGCGCCAGTCGCCCGCATCCGTCCAGCCGTGATACCAGTTCAGGAACATATCGTGCACCCCGCCGGGCGGCGTGCCGGAATACATCACCTTGATGCGCCACACCGCGTTCTCGAAGCGCAGGTCCTCAACGTCTGACATGCCGATTGAGGACGCGCTCGCCGCGAGGTTGCCCTCCGCCGTTGGGTCGGGTTCGATGGCCCAGCCGTTCGGCGCGTTGAACTCGATGGCCTCGGTCAACCCTGAATAGCCCTGTGCCAGCCCATCCTGAAAGTCCTCGACGTGCAGGAGCGTTTCGCCGGGCGCGCAGGCATCGGCGGGCAGGATGCCGTATGGATCGCGCGTCAGGGCGAGGGTCAGTTCGTTGGGGCCGCGTTCGAGGGTGGCGGACTGGGCCTCGGAGGGGAAATACCCCTGGGCGGCGGCGTGCAGCGTGACGGCCTCGCCCGGCAGGTCGGTCCATGCGGCGGAGCCGTCATCGCCGGTCACAAGCGGTTCGGCGTCACCCAGCTCATCCATCGACGCCTGCGCGCCGGGGATGGGCGCGCCGTCTTCGTCCGTGATGAGCACCGTCAGGTCGTATGGGACAGGCGTCGCAGTGGGCGTCGCCGTCGGTTCCGGGGTGGCCGTCGAGGTGGCCGTTGGCTCCGGCGTGGCGGTCGGGGCGGGGGTGTCGGTGGCTGCGGCTGCCGTCATCTGTGCAACCTCGGCCTCAGATGGGCCACAGGCAGCCAGAAGACTCGCTGCTGTGACGAGCAACAGCAGCAGGAACCAGCGTGTATGCATGATGATTTCTCCCTTTGCGTGATGAGGAAAGTATCAGAGGCGGATAAGATTAGTGCTGCGCGCCGAGCGGCGTGCGGCTGTGAGGAATAAGATACTGCCATTATAGCACAGACTTTTACAGGACATGTGGATAACCTGCACCGGGCGGCAGATCGAGGTCGGCGCGGAGGGTCACGGTCGGCGGGCCGGGGTTGCGATGCGTTTCACCCGCGCTCGCACAGCTCCTTCAGGCAGGCGAATTCCGCCTCAAGTTGGGCCACGATCTGGCGCTTGAACGCCGGCCCCACGAACACGCTCAACACCCCTGACAGCCCCTTAAACCGCATCGCCGTCTGTTGGGTCAGGCGGGTGCGGCCTCCGATATCCTCAAGATGGTATTCGACATCGGCGACGTTATACTTCCCGCTCAGGTGAAAGCTCATCGACCGGTTGGGCTGGTAGCCGGTCACGACGCCGTGCAGCTCGGTGCTTCCCCCGCCCCCCTGGACGACCTCGCGGAAGGTCGTGCCGACCCAGCCGGGCACCTCGCGCACGATCTCGGTGTGCGCCACACTGGTCATCCACACCTTCGCCCGCTCCGGGTCGCCGATCCAGTGGAAGACCCGTTCGGGTGGGCCGTCGATCTCGATGCTGCAGGTAATTTTCATGGCAGCCTCCGGTCGAGATGCCGGTCACAGAGGTGTTCCATAACCTTCTAACAGGATACCATGACTTGATCCATACCCCGCCGTGATTCCCCGGATGCGGCTGGCCTTCGCAATCAGGCCGAAAGGGTGTATAGTGAGGCAGGAAGAAACCATCTCGTCAGGACCCCGCCGATCATGAGCCATCGATCACCCCGCAGGACAGTGCGCCGCCGCCGGATCGACCCCATCGACGCCGCGTTGTTCGCCGAGGCCGGGATGCTTCTGCTGTTGATCGCCGCGCTGGGCGTCGTCGTGGCGAGGGGCCGCTGGGCGGTGACCGGCCCGGCCCCGGACCCGGTGGCGTTAACCGGGGCGACCGCCACACAGGCCGGACAGCCGTCGCTGGCCGGGGGGGAGCCGACTCTCCCCCCGGCGCAGGCTCCCGATGCCCCGCCCCCGCCTACTCCGACGCAGACGCCCGCGCCCGCCTCGGGCCTGCCCCTTAACTGCGGGGGGTCGGGAACGCTGACGCTGCTGGCCCTCGGCCTCGACACGCGCCCCAACGATCCGGGCACGGGGCGGGCGGACCTCATCCGGGTGGTGCGCGTCGACTTCGATTCGAAGCGCGTCTCGTCGCTCATGATCCCGCGCGATCTGTGGGTGTCGATCCCCGGATTGGATGAATACGGTGAGAAGCTAGAGGAGGTTTACGGAGAGGTCGAGGTGGACGGCTGGGATGATAAGGGGCTGCCCGGCCCCTTCGGGCGGATCAACACGGCCTACTTTTTTGGGGAAGTGGAGGATGGGCCGGGTGGGGGGATGGTCGTCCTGAAGCGCACCCTCGAGCAGAACTTCGATCTGTCGGTCGACCATTACCTCATCGCCGACATGCAGACCGTCGTGACGATGGTCGACCTGATCGGTGGGGTGGATGTCGTCGAGCCGGAAGGGGTAGGCGACTTCCCGGAGGGGACCAATCACCTGAGCGGCGAGCGGCTGCTGCTGTATATCCGGGTGCGGGAGGGGGCCAGTGATTGGGAGCGCAGTGAGAGGCATAACCGGCTCGCCTTCGCCCTGTCCGAGAAACTGCGCCAGCCGCAAACCCTGCTGCACCTGCCGGGGCTGCTTGAGACCTTCCGTAGTGAGGTCGTAACCGATCTGAATGGCGAGCAGCTTGCCGCGCTGGCCTGTCTGGCAACGCAGATCGAGCTTGAGGACGTGGTATTTGAGAACATCGAGGGGCGGATGGTGCAGGATGCGCGCACGACGACCGGCGCGGCGGTGCTGCTGCCTCGCTATGATGCCGTGGACGAGTTGATCGAAAAGTTCATGGCGGGTGAGCCGGGCGCTTGACGGCCAGCCGCTAGGGGCCGGGGTTAATGGTGGTTGGAATCGCCGCTTCCTAGCAGAAGCACGACCATCGCGGCTAGCTCGTCCCGGTAATTCACCCGGAACAGGTCCGGCTCGTCGGCCAGCACCGCGCGGGCGACCGGGGCAGGCCGCCCGACCGCCTCCAGCCCGCAGATCAGGATGTAGAACCGCATCAGGAAGCGCGGCCCCTCCCCCTCGCCCAGCGCCGATATGCGCCGCTCCAGAGCGGCCCCGACCTCGTTCAGCCGCCCGTAGAGCCAGCGCTTGTTGGCCCTCGCCCGCTCGTAGCTGATGTTGTGCTCGAACAGCATGGGCGTCAGCGCCGCCAGCCGCGTAAGCTGCCGCCGGTCGACGACCGACTCGGCCAGCACGTCAGCGGCCCCCCGCGCGGACCACGTCCCGGCAGCGGAGTCGAGAACCGCGACGATCTCGTCGAACCAATCCCCCAGTAGCCCCTCGAACACGGCGAGAAACAACTCCTCCTTCGTCTCGAAGTAGAGATAAACCGTGCCTTTCGCGAGGCCCGCAGCGCGCGCGATCTGGCTGATGCTGATGTCGTGATAAGGGTGCTCCATCAACAGGTCGAGCGCGGCGTCGACGATGGCCTGCTGCCGCTCGCGTTTCGCCTGCTCGCTGGTGGCCCGCTTTTGTATCATGGTATCTGGCCCCTCATTTCCGCCGAAAAATCCCCCAACGTCTTGACAAATGACCGATGGTCATTTATAATCCGGCATATTAATGACCGATGGTCATTTATTTTACCCGGAATCGGGCGGGCGGGCGAACGCCGCCCCCCGCATTACGCCCCACAGGGCAAAGCCCTGATGGAGTGATAAGCAAACCTGTGGTTTGCCGCAAACCTACGGGCTGCCACTCACTGTACTGTAAGCATGACGAGAAAGGAAATAACGATGCCGAACTGGACTGCCGACGACATGCCCGATCTGGCCGGAACCCGCGCGCTGGTGACGGGTGCGAACAGCGGGCTGGGCTTCGAAACCAGCCGCGCGCTCGCCCGTAAAGGCGCGCACGTGATCATGGCCTGCCGTAATATCGAAAAAGCACGCGCCGCCGAAGAACGCATCAGGGCAGAGGTGCCCGACGCTTGCCTCGACGTGATGAAGCTCGACCTCGCGAGCCAGTCCTTAATTCATCAATTCACGGAGGCTTTTATCCGCGCATACGGTGAGCTGAACATCCTGTTCAACAACGCCGGGGTGATGGCGATCCCGCGCCGCGAGACGACGGACGGCTTCGAGATGCAGTTTGGCGTCAACCACCTGGGGCACTTCGCGCTGACCGGGCTGCTGATGCCCGCCCTGCTCGCCGCGCCGGGGGCGCGGATCGTCACGACGAGTAGCTTGGCGCACCTGACGGGCACGATGCACTTCGACGACATCAACCTGGAGCGGCATTACGCGCGTTACGAGGCCTACGGCCAGAGCAAGCTGGCGAACCTGTTGTTCGCGTTCGAACTTCAGCGCCGCCTCACCGCCGCCGGGTTGGACGCGCTGTCGCTGGCCGCGCACCCCGGCTACTCGGACACCGATCTGCAATCGAACAGCGCGCACGCCTCCGGCAGCATCGTCGAGCGCATCGGCTACGCCATCGGCAACGGCCTGTTCGCGCAGAGCGCGGCGCGGGGCGCGCTGCCCCAGCTCTATGCGGGCACGGCGCCGGACGTGACGTCGGGCGCTTACTACGGGCCACGCTACTTCCTGTTCGGGCCGCCCGTCAAGGTGCGGGCCAGCCGCCGGGCGAATGATCGGGAGGCGGCGGCCCGGCTGTGGGCGCTCTCCGAGGAGATGACGGGCGTGGAGTATGCGCTGCCCGCCCCGGCCCGTACCGGGCAGGCGGTCGGCGTACCCGTATAATAATGGCTTCGCCAACTCCACGCTTAGCGTACGCCATCCCCTGCCTCTGATTTGTGTGGATGACGTAGAAAAACGCGGAGCGTTTTTCACAGGAAGAAAGCAAAGCCCTCTTCACACGCTCGGCCCTGTGCCGGGCGTTCGTGATTCAGGTGGCGGTCGGCAGGCCGGGTTGGGATGCGCTCCTCGACCCTGCCATCCCGGCCCGTTTCCCAGCCACGCAATATGGACATATAATGTCCGAAATTGTCCGCCGGGGTGGTATTTTGCGTCTCGACGCGCCCCCACCCTATCATCCAGAGGAATCATCATGACCTTACGACACCTGCGTGGCCCATTGTTGGTGCTGCTGCTCGCGGCGCTGCTGATGACCGCCTGCCTGCCCGGCATGGGCGGCGGGTCGGCTGACGAGCCGCCCCCCGATGAGCCGGAGGAGAGCGAGCCGGAGGAGCCGCCTGACGAAGAACCCGCCGCACCGGAGCCGCCGGAAGGCCCCGATCCGGTTGAGCCGAATATCAACCCCCCTGCGCCCGACGAACCCTCAGACGCCGGGCCTGCGGAATCCGACACGGGCGAGGCAGAGCCGGAGGTCATCGAGCTGGAGGATCAGGAAGTCGGGCCCCCGATGAACATCGTCTGCACGGAGGCGACGGGCTGCACGGTCACCGAGATGGACCCGGAAGAGGTTCAGATCATCGACCCTGAGGCCGTGCCCTATGAGGACCTCGACCTCGACACGCCGTACCGGATGATCTGCATCGTCGGCGATAGCTGCTACCGCGTGACTGCCTCCGACTGGAAGGACGAGGACACCCAGATTCTGGTGGGAGGTGACGAGGACGTTTTCACCGCACAATCGGACGCCTCGCTGGCCGGAACGTGGCAGATCACCAATCATGCGGACTCGTTCGAGTGCGCTAATGTCACCATCGATCTTCCGGAGAGTTTCCAGACCGGCGTCGTCGACGAGCTGGACAACGGCGACCTGATCGGCAGGGGTTTCGGCGACGAGACGGCGGACATCGCGGAACTGCCGTTCGTCAAGATCGCCTACGGCACCTACATCTCCCACCTTGAGGTGCCGGTCGAGGACGGCTCCGGGCGATTTATCTATTATCTGGCGATGCAGTCCGACGACTCGTTCTTCGGCTTCTTCAACGCCGAGTTTAAATCGAGCGCGGGCGA
>CAZWUX010000122.1:0-11676 GCA_964637665.1 uncultured Anaerolineae bacterium | reverse complement strand
CCAGCGGACCGTCCCGGTAGGCCGCCGTGTCGAGGTTGAAAAACCGCCTGATCCCTTGATGGTCGATGCCGAAGATGCGCTCATTCATCCGCTCGCGATACGCGCGGAAGTCTTCTAACCGCGTCATGTGGTTACCCCTCTGCTATGGCCTTTCAGCTTACACTTAATCATCTGCCTGACAGTCACTTTCCAGCCGGAACCCCACCCTGAATCCCTCAACCTTGCAAGGGGAGGGAAATCTGAGCGAAGCGAAGATGGGTGGGGTTTTGCGAAGGATAAAAAACATCTTAGATTTCAGAGGGGACAAGCCGGGGAACCGGCCCTTACAGCGGCCTCTTGTTCGGCATTCCGGGGCGGCGCGGATACTGCGGCGGGGAGGTGGCGACCTTCTCGATGTCGACCAGATAGCGCGTATCCGCCACCGACGGCAGCTCGATGGGCGTAAGCTGCGCGACCCGCCCCCCCAGCAGCCGGATCGCCTCCTGCGCCTCGACCGTCTCCTGCGGCGCGGACTCCCCCTTCTGCGGCAGGCAGCGCCCCCCGACCTTCGCCAGCGGCAGCAGGTACTCGACCAGCGTCCGCATCCCCGCGACGGCCCGCGCCAGCACCCAGTCGTACTGCTCCCGGTGCGCGGCGTCCTGACCCAGCGTCTCCGCCCGCTCGTTGGCGAGCGTCACGCCCTCTAACCCCAGCCTCTCGACGATATGCGCCAGAAAATCGACCTTCTTCCCCGTCGACTCGACCAGCGTCAACCGCACGCGCGGGCAGACGATCTTGATCGGCAGGCCGGGGAACCCCGCCCCGGACCCCACGTCGATCACCCGCGCATCCGGCGCGAGGGGCCGCATCGCGAGCAGGCACGTCAGTGAATCGACGAAGTGCCGTATTTCGATGCCCTCCGGGTCCGTGATCGCCGTCAGGTTGACGCGCTCATTCCAGCGCCGCAGCTCCTCCGAGTAAATCGCGAAGGCGTCGACCTGCGCCGGGTTTAGCTCAAGGTTGAGCATCTCCCATGCGATGCGGCGCAGGCGCGCCTGCGGGCCATATATGGGGTGGTCAGGCATGATCCTCCGGGGGTGCTCAGGGTGCGGGCTGGTCATCCTTGAGGTCGAGCATCTCATAATAGAACGGCTCCCCGCGCCGCAGGAAGGCGTTGAGCCGCATCCACACCCAGTATTCCTCGTCGAGTTCCGCCGGGCGTGGGATGTCGAACGCATCCAGCAGATCGAGCCGGTACAGGTCGAACCCCTGCTTGATCAGCGTGCCCATCGTGCGCACGTACTGGACGGCAACCCGGTAAAACAGCCAGAAGAACACGAGCGCGAGGCCCGCGATGCCCAGCAGGCCCGGCGCGCCGTAGATCGCCGCCATCACGACCCCTTCCAGCGCGAGCACACCCGCCACGAACCCCATGTGGACGATCATGTCCATCAGCATCTTCTGATTGTCGATCTGGCTCAGCAGGTCCGGGTTTTCCTTGATCAGCACGGCCCGCACGTACGGCCAGAAGAACATGCCATCCATCCCATACCGCGCGATGGGATATTCCTCCATCACCGCCCACGCATTCCCGAAGCTGGTCGGCGTCAGCCGCGCCGGGTCGAACGGCATCCACTGCACCGGCTCGACCTTCTCCTGCGCGACGTGGAGCTTCTGCAGCTCCTCTTGCAGCGCGAAGTCGGCGTCCTCGTCGAACTCACCCGTGACCTCATACTCCGCCAGCAGCGCCCGCCGCACGCTGCGCTTCTCGTGGATCGCGGCATAACCGTGCTTCTCGTAGCGCCGCCGCTTCGCCGCCAGCAGCGGCCTGAGCAGCAGGTGGATGCCCGGCAGCAGCCCCTCGAACAGCTTGACGATGAACGGGTTCAGCAGCACGAGCGCGATGCCCAGCACGAAGGCCAGCAGGATGGTCGTCAGCATCGGGCCCGCCAGCAGGCCCAACCAGGGGTCCGTTACCGCCGGGAACAGGTTCAGGGTCGACGCGGTGAACGGCGGCGCGAGGTACACGTACTGGTTGACCGCCACGCCGATCAGCACCGGCACGAAGCCCGCCAGCACGAACGTCAGTCCAAGTTCCTCGATGATCCCTGCAACGCCTTCGGCGAAATCGTCGAACATTGCACGTCCTCAAGTTGGATTTTTACGATTTATCGGATGGGGAGTCTTCGTCAGGCTTGCTGTCCTTGCGACCTGCCTTACGGTCCCGGCGCGATTTCGCCCGGCGGCGGCTCAACAGCCCTTCTTCCGGCAGGTCGGCGTAACGCCCTGCGAGGTTGACGATCCCCACGTCGAACGCGCCGCGCGTCCCCCCGGCAGGCATGACGCCCAGAAATTTACCCTCGCACAACACGACGGCGGCACTGCTGTCCGTGTCCGCGGCCCGCTCTGCCAGCTCTCGCGCGTCGGCTTCATCCTGCTCCATGACGACCTCGACGACGGGCAGCGGGTCCCCCACCAGATCGCCCAACGGCCTGCTCAGGAAATCCGCACCACCTTCTTGAATGCTCACCGCGAGCGTCGAGAACGGCGCAGCCGCGTAGCGCCCATCCTCAAGCTCGACGATCAAATACCACCAATCGTGACCCTGCTCATCCCTCAGCGCCGCGACGGCATCGAGCACACTCTCGTCGCCGTACATGCGGACACAGCGGTAGCGCCGGGCCTGTTCATCGGAGATGGGACTCATCGCGTCTGCGACCTCCGGTTTTCAACGGACATCTGCCCGCATGATAGCATTAGCGGGGGAAAAGCGGTAGTGGCTGCCTGTTCAAGGCATTAGATTCAGGGGAATGAACCTCTGTGGGCCGGACGTTCCGGGTGGGTGCGACTTTCACGGTCGTGTGTTCAGGTTGCGATGTTCTGTCCGGGCGGGTCGGTGCGGTTTTCCACGAAATCCCCTCCTGCTCAGGTTCGGGCTGAAGTTTCCTGCCTCCCGTTTGTTGCGGCGCGCAGCGCCCCCGGAAAAGATGCCTTAATCCCCACCCACCACCGGAGTCGCGTCGATCAGCGCGCGCGTGTAGGCGTGCTGCGGGTGGGCGAGCACGTCCTCGGTCGGACCCTGCTCCACGATCTGCCCCTTGTGCATCACGACGAGCGTATCGCACAGGTAGCGGGCGGTCGCGAGGTCGTGGGTGATGAGCAGCGTGCCGAGTCCAAAACGGGCGGTGAGCCCGCGCAGCAGGTCCATGATCCCTGCCCGGATCGAGGCGTCGAGCATCGAGGTCGGCTCGTCGGCGACGAGCACCTGCGGCTCGACGATCAACGCCCGCGCGATGGCGACCCGCTGCCGCTGCCCGCCTGAGAGCGCGTCAGGATACCGCGATAAGAAGGCTTCGGGCGGTGTCAGGCCGACCAGCCTCAGCATCCGCTCGACGCGCGCCCGGCGCTCCTCCTGCGTGCCGATCCCCTGCACGAGCAGCGATTCGACCACCGTCTGGAAGATCGTCAGGCGCGGATTGAGCGATTCATACGGGTCCTGGAAGATCATCTGCACGCGCCGCCTGTACGCCTTCAGCGCCCTCCCACGCAGCGTTGTGATGTCCTCCATCACCCCTGCCTCATTACGTACCCGGATCGTCCCCGCAGTCGGTTTCGCCAGCCTCAGCAGCACTCGTGCGACGGTCGTCTTGCCACTCCCCGATTCCCCCACCAACCCCGTGATCTGCCCCGGCCAGATCATCAGATCGATCCCCTCTACGGCGGATACCACACCTTCCGCCGGGCCGAACACCCCCGACTGGACGGGGAAATGCTTGATCAGCCCTTCTATCTCGACCAGCGGCGTCTCCGCGCCGGGCGTCACTCCGCGCCTCCTTCCACCCCGTACTCGACCGGGAACCAGCGCGCGATGCTTTTCCCCGGAACACAAATTCCGCTAATTTTTCCGCGAGAAATATTTCTACCGCGCCATGCTTGGTAGTCTCCCCTTTGTAAGGGGGAGATGCCCGAAGGGCAGAGGGGGTTCTGCCCCGAAAAACAATAAATAGCCAGATAACTCATCTGCAACCTAACAATCGTCGTCAGCCTTCCGCCCCGTACTCGACCGGATGCCAGCACGCCGCGCGGTGTCCGGGGCCGTGCTCGGTGTAGGGCGGGAACGCCTCCGCGCAAATCGCCGTCGCGTGCGGGCAGCGCGGGTGGAACCGGCAGCCCATCGGCGGGGCGGCGAGGTCCGGCGGCTCCCCCGGCAGCGCGCGGGGCGGCTTCTTCGGCCCGCGCACGCTCGGCACGGCGTCGAGCAGCGCCCGCGTATACGGGTGGCGCGGTCTCGCCAGAACGGCGTCTGCTGGCCCGATTTCGGCGAGCTGCCCCGCGTACATCACGCCAATCCGGTCGCTGATCTCCCCGATCACCGCAATGTCATGCGAGATCGCGATCAGGCTCATCCCATGCTCATCCCGTATCGCCCTCAGTCTCCCCAGCACCCGGTGCTGCACCAGCACGTCGAGCGCCGTCGTCGGCTCGTCCGCCACGATCAAGTCCGGGTCACAGGCCAGCGCCATCGCGATCACGACCCGCTGCCTCATCCCGCCGCTCAACTCATGCGGATAACGCCTCGCCGCATCCGCCTCCAACCCCACCGCTTCGAGCAGCACGGCGGTTTGCCGGGCGGAACCCGGCCCCTTCTCACACAACCGGAGCGCCTCCTCGATCTGCTCCCCCACCGCGATGACTGGCGTCAGAGCATTCATCGCCGCCTGGAAGATCGTCGCGATCCGCCCCCGGCGGTACGCGCGCATCTCCCGCTCCGTCAGCGCCAGCAGGTCGACCCCCTCAAACATCACCCGCCCGCCCTCCACACGGGCGTTCTCCGGCAGCAGCCTCAGCACCGCCAGCGCCAGCGTCGTCTTGCCACTGCCCGATTCCCCAACGATCCCCAGCGATTCCCCACGCCCCAGCTCGAACGAGACGCGATCCACCGCACTGATCGCGCCTCCCCGCGCCTCGTAAATGACCGACAAATTCTTGATGGTGAGAATAGGATGCCTCACGCCAGAGCCGGCCCTCAGCCTGCGGAGAGTCGGTCGGCTACCCATGCGGCGATGCGCGCCCCGACGGCTGCTTTGCTCATGAGCGGCAGCGTCTCGACGCCCTCCCGCGTGATGAGGTGCACGCGGTTCGTCTCTGCCGCGAACCCCGCGTCCGCCCCGGTCACGTCGTTGGCCGCGATCATGTCCAGCTTCTTCCGGGCCAATTTCTCCTGTGCATTGGCGATCAGGTTCTCCGACTCTGCAGCGAACCCCACCACGACGCGCGGCCTGTTCACCCCCCCCGCGACCTCCGCGAGGATATCCGGGTTGGCTGCCAGTTCGAGCGCGGGCGCGCCCCCCATCTTCTTGATCTTCTGCTCTGCCTGTTCCGCCGGTCGGAAATCCGCTACCGCCGCCGCCATGATCAGCGCATCCGCCGGGTCGTCTCCCCCCGCGCGGCTCAACACTTCGGCTGCCATCTCCCGCGCACTCTCCACGTCGACCCTCTGAGCGCCTACCGGGGTAGGGAGCGTCACCGGCCCTGCGATCAGCGTCACATCCGCCCCCGCATCGACCCCCGCCTGCGCGACCGCGAATCCCTGCCTGCCCGTCGACCGGTTCGACAGGAAGCGCACCGGGTCCAACGCCTCGACCGTCGGCCCCGCCGTCACGACGACTCTCCGCCCTTCGAGTGCCCCCCCGCGCCCCAGCGCGAACCGGATGTGCCCCACCAGCTCATCCGGTTCGAGCAGCCGCCCCGCGCCCTCCAACCCCGACGCCATCCGCCCTATGCCCGGCCCCGCGAAATACGCGCCGCGCGTCTTCAGCGTCTCGACGTTCTCCTGCGTCGCCGGGGCCCCATACATCCCCACATCCATCGCCGGGGCGATTAAGAGCGGGCACGGCGCTGCCAGCGCCGTCAGGCTGAGCAGATCGTCGGCTAACCCATGTGCGATGCGCGCCATCGTGTTGGCCGTCGCCGGGATGACGGCCAGCAGGTCCGCCGCGTGCGCCAGCCCGATGTGCGAGATATGCGCGCCCTGCCCATCACCGCTCCCCGCACCCCACATGCTCGTGTGAACCGGACGCCCTGTCAGCGCCCTGAACGTCAGCGGCGACACGAAGCGCGCCCCCGCCTCCGTCAGGATCACGTCGACCTCTGCCCCCGCCTTCGTAAGCTGGCTGGCGACGATCGCCGCCTTATACGCCGCGATGGACCCCGTGACGCCCAGCAGAATCCGCTTGCCTTCGAGGTTGCTTTCCTTCATGGTCCCCCTATTTCGGCGGCGGGGCGATGCCGACCAGCAGCGTCAGCCTCTCATCCCCCCGATTCTCGACCCCATGCAAGACGCCCGCCGGGGCGAACACGACACCCCCCGGCCCGGCCTCCTGCCACTCCTCGCCCACGCTGAACGTCCCCACGCCCTCCATCACGACGTAGACCTTATCCGCGCCATCATGGGCGTGCGCGGGCTGCACCTGCCCCGGCTCCAGACAATTGACGCCCACCATCAAGTGGCCGCCATCGAACAACGTCGCCTTATAATGCTTGTCCGTCCGGCTGCCGGTGTGATCCCCGTATTCGGTGAAATACTCACTCATCATTCTCTAACGTGCCCTTCCCCGACGGCGATCCACTTATACGTCGTCAGCTCCTTGAGCGCCATCGGCCCCCGCGCATGGAGCTTCTGCGTGCTGATCGCGACCTCCGCGCCCAGCCCGAACTGCCCCCCATCCGTGAAGCGCGTGCTCGCGTTGACGTACACCGCCGCCGAGTCGATCACGTCGACGAAGCGGTCCGCGTGCGCCTCATCCCGCGTCAGGATGCCATCCGAATGCCCCGTCGAGTGCGCCTGTATGTGCGCGATGGCCTCATCCAGCCCATCGACGACCTTCAACCCCAGCACGAGCGACAGCCACTCCGTGTCCCAATCATTCGGTCCCGCCGCCTCGACGCCCGGCGATCCATTCAACACGTCCAGCGCCCTCGGATCGGCCCGGAAGGTGACGCCATCCTCCCTCAACCTGCCCACGACCTGCGGCAAAAACGCCTCCGCCACCGCCTCATGGATCAGCGCCGTGTCGAGCGCATTGCACACCGTCGGGCGCTGCACTTTGGCGTTCTGGATCACGTCGACCGCACTGGCGAGGTTCGCGCTGTCGTCCACGAACAGGTGGCACACGCCGATCCCGCCCGTGATCACCGGGATCGTCGCATTCTCCCGGCAGAAGGCGTGCAGCCCCGCCCCCCCACGCGGGATGATCATGTCGACGTACCTGTGCAGCCTCAACAGCGAGAGGACGTGCGCCCTGTCCGTGTCATCGATGTAAATCACAGCATCCGCAGGCAGCCCGGCGGCGTCCAGCCCGGCCCGGATCGCCTCGATGAGCGCCATGTTCGAGCGCAGCGTCTCACTGCCGCCCCTCAAAATCGCCGCGTTACCACTTTTCAACGCCAGCGCCGACACGTCCACCGTGACGTTCGGCCTCGATTCGTAGATCACACCCAGCACGCCCAGCGGCGTCCGCCTCTTTCGGACCCGCAGCCCATTCGGCAGGGTGTACGCGTCGAATTCCTCCCCCACCGGGTCAGGCAGGTTCGCCACCCTGCGCGTGTCGGCGGCGATGCCCCCCATCCGCGCCTCTGTGAGCGTCAGACGGTCGATCATCGCATCCGACAACCCCGCCTCCCGTCCATCCTCAACATCTGCCTGATTCGCCGCGAGGATCGCCTCCTGAGCGTCCTCCAGCGCATCCGCGATGGCGTTCAGCGCCGCGTTTTTATGCTCGGTCGGCGTCGTCGCGAGGTCCTGCGCCGCCCGCTTCGCCCGCCTGCCGAGTTCATTCAAATCCACCATGCGACCTTCTCCCCCTCACCATTAACCCTGCGTTGGTGTAGTATATGCGCTCTCGGATGGCTGTGTCCACCTTAACATTAGCCGTTTGCGGCGCTCCGCGCCGCAAACCTACCGGGATCAAAGGGCCTCCGGCCCTTTGTGGGGGTGTGGGGGCAACGCCCCCACGAAAATCACACTAATACTAAGTGATCCCGGTGGATCACCTCATCTCCGGCAGTGTACCCCAGCCGGTCGGCGATCTCGGTGGAGTGCGCCCGGCAGATGCGGGCGAGTTCGGCGGCGCTGTAATTCGCCAACCCGCGCGCGATCTCATGCCCATCCGGCCCCGCGACGCTCACCACGACCCCGCGCTCGAACGCGCCCTCGACGCCCACCATGCCGACCGGCAGCAGGCTCGCGCCGCCCTGTTTGAGCGTCCGCGCGGCCCCCGCATCGACCTTCACCCGTCCCTGCGGCTGCTCGGAGAGCATCCACCGTTTGCGGCTCTCGATGTGGCTCGTCGCGGGGTGGAACCACGTCCCGGTCGCCTCACCGTCCGGTCCCACGAGTTCGAGCAGCACGTCCGGGCGCGCCCCCTGTGCGATCACGACCGTCACCCCGGATCGCACGGCAAGCTGCGCGGCTTGCAGCTTGGTGACCATCCCCCCGGTGCCCAGCGCCGTGCCCGCCCCGCCTGCCGCTTCCCACAGCACGTCGTCGATGGCCTCTACGGCATGGATCAACTCCGCCTGGGGATCGGTGCGCGGATCGCCGGTGAACAACCCCGGCTGGTCAGTCAGCATCGCCAGCAGGTCCGCGTCGATCAGGTTCGCCACCAGCGCCGAGAGGTTGTCGTTGTCCCCCAGCTTGATCTCATCCGTCGCGATCGTGTCGTTCTCGTTGACGATGGGGATCACCCGCTGCGCCAGCAGCGCGCCGAGCGTGTCCCTCGCGTTGAGGTAGCGCTGCCGGTTGCTGAAGTCCGACCGCGTCAGCAGGATTTGCGCCACGTCGATGTCGAAGATCGCGAACAGGTCCGCATACGTGTGCATCAATCTGGGCTGGCCCACCGCCGCGAGCATCTGCTTGGCCGGGATGTTCCGCCCCAAATCCGGGTTGCCGAGCTGATCCCTCCCCGCCGCGATGGATCCGGAGGTCGCGACGATCACCTCCATGCCGCGCTCGTGCAGCCGTGCGACCTGCCGCACGATCTCCAGCAGCCGCCGCGGGCTGATGTGCGGTGTTCCGGCGGTGAGCACGCTCGTGCCGAGCTTGACGACGAGTCGGTTGTATCGGGGCCTCATGGATTCCTGTCTTCCTCTGGCGTCAGGGGCGGTCGCGTCGGGCTGATTCTACCTGAGTCCCCCATCGCGGCAAGGGGCAGAGGCTTTCGGGCGGGGTTCCGGCGCTAAATCACCGCCGAGCCGGTGGAGCGTCTGCAAGCCTGAGTTGGCGATCTGCCTTCTGTGAAAACGGGCGGCGCGGTGGGTCGAACGGGGCCGGGATCGATCGATCCCCAAAAAGCGAAAAGGGCCGCCCGGAGGCGGCCCCATTTCGCTGATCTCTCGCTCTAGAGAGCGTCGACGATCTGGCTGAAGACGTTGCCGATCTGCGGGCCGAGGATCGTCAGGATGACGATGACAACGACGGCGACCAGCACCAGGATCAGAGCGTACTCGACAAGTCCCTGTCCCTCTTCGCGCGGTACGAACAACATGGTTTAACTCCTTCAGAGCCTTCGATGAATGATAAGCATCTACATATTAGCTTACAGGATAAAGATCGTCTATGGGTAATTTTACCTATATCTTCTTCCCCTCATCCCCCCTGTCGAGCGGTTTTCGGGCCACCAGATGACTCATCTCACCCTCCTCGGCGTGGTCCAGCATCTCGAAGCCCGCGAACGCACGTTTGAGTTCCCCCGGCGCCAGCAAGTACTGCGGCGGCGTATCCGGGTCGGCCAGCGCCCTCTGCCAGTTCAACGTCCGGTAAATCAGCAGCCCGCCCGGCTTCACCGCGTCCCCCAGCGGTTGCAGCAGCCACCGCTTCAGGAACCGCGATACGAGCACCACGTCGAACCGTTCCACCGGGGGCCGGAACCGGTCGAGGTCCACCTGCGCGAACAGCACGCGGTCGGTGAGATTCCTCGCCTCGGCCTCCGCCTGGGCGCGTGCCAGCGCGACGCGGCTGATGTCAACTCCCAGCGCCGCGTAGCCATGTTCCGCCAACCAGAGGGTGTTGTGCCCCAGTCCGCAGGCGATGTCCAGCCCGACTTTCTGTTCTTTCGCGGGCGGCACGTACTCCGCCAGCAGCCAGAGCGGCTCGCGATTCCCCTCATATCGCGGCGAGCGATAGCGCGCATCCCAGCGCGCCCGGTCCCGGTCGGACATCGTTTCCTCGCATGGCAGGTGTCCCACCCATTGATTATAATACCCGAAGTGCCCCTGTAGCTCAATGGACAGAGCAACCGCCTCCTAAGCGGTAGGTTGCAGGTTCGATTCCTGCCAGGGGTACTTTGGTTGTCTCCGCCGTAATGCGTTTCCCCATAGCTGGAATGTGTCTCTAGGGCAAGATGCGCCACACTGGACAGCAGGGCGTCGTCAACCACGCGTACGCCCTGCTGTTTTATTCAGATTAAAGCTCAGATGAAACCCCCTTGAAACCCCGGAATAAAAGGGATTGAGAAGTATTTTTCAACCCTGGGTCTGGATTTATGGTGAGCCTTATAATTAAAATAGTGGCTAACCATAAAATGGATGCCGGGTTGATCGGCTTTTCTAAAAAGAATCCCGCTGGAGGGGCTATGTTTTCTTCACTTTTGATTACGCTGCGAGAGGGGTTGGAGGCGGCCCTGATCGTCGGCATCATCATGAGCACGCTGCGCCAGCTTGACCAGCAGGGACACGCAAAGGCGGCCTGGTGGGGCGTCGCCGCCGCAGCCGGTGTGAGCGTGCTGGGGGCGATCGCGCTGAACGCGCTTGGCGTGGCCTTCGAGGGACACGGTGAGGCGATTTTTGAGGGCATCGCCATGCTGGCGGCTGCGGGTGTGCTGACGTGGATGATTTTCTGGATGCAGCGTCAGGCCCCTCACATCAAGCACGACATCGAACGCGATGTCAAATCTGCTCTGGACGGCACGGGCCGCTGGGCATTGTTCGGTCTGGCTTTCGTGGCGGTCGTGCGCGAGGGCGTCGAGACGGCGCTCTTTCTGACCGCTGCTGTGTACACGACCTCTCCCCTGATGACGCTCATCGGCGGCGCGATCGGTCTGGCGGGAGCCGTGATCATCGGCTATCTGATCTTCGTCGCCGGGCAGCGCTTGAACCTGAAGGTGTTCTTCCGGGTGACGAGCCTGCTCCTGCTGCTCGTGGCGGCGGGCCTGCTGGCGCACGGCATCCACGAGCTTCAGGAGGCCGCGCTGCTGCCGGTCGCCGTCGAGCACATATGGAACGTGAATCCCCTTATCGACGAGAACGGCGCGGTGGGCCAGTTCCTCGGCGCTATGTTTGGCTACAACGGCAACCCCTCCCTGCTGGAGACGCTTGCCTACGGCGCTTACTTTATCATCGTGGGCTGGTTCGCGTGGCGCTCGACCGGGCGCGGCGGGCGTCGACGCGTCCTGCCGGAGAGCAGCGCAGGCCGGTGACGCTCAGTCGCCGTTAAATGGGGGAGGCGGGCCATCTCCCTGAACCTCATAGCTTGAGCAAAGCCCCCGGATATCACAGCCTCAGATATCCGGGGGTTCTTACCTTCCGCCCTGCACTATCCATGTGGCCGCTCCGTAGCTTTCCTGCTGGATGCCCCCTTGACACCGGTCAGATTTGTTGGCTAATATATCGGTAACAGATATACTATTTCCGTTGTCGATA
>CAZWUX010000121.1:8325-11690 GCA_964637665.1 uncultured Anaerolineae bacterium | reverse complement strand
CCGGAAAAAGTCGAGCCCGCCGATCAGGGCGACCGCCACGGCCAGCCCCAGCAGGAAGTATGGCAGGGCCTCGCCCGCCGTCCGGGCCTCGTTCTCACGCCCCAGCACGGTCACGACCATCACCGTGCTGATCGCCCCCAGAATGACGACCACGCCGACCGCGCTCAGCAGGGCCAGCGGGTACAGGAACACGCCGATCTCGCTGTAGACCATCGCGACGACGACCGCGCCGATCCCGTACAGCGCGGCGAGCTGCCACCACTTGTCCATGATCGGCTCGTCAGACGCATCGACCCACAGCGTCGCGTTGGCAACGGGCAGGATCAGCCCGCCCATCGTGATGCCGTGCGCCATCCCGGTCGTGACGCGCAGAAAGTTCGTCGGCCCATACAGGCGCGGGATGCCCTCATATGGGAGCAGGTGTGCGAAGGAGTTTGCGCCATCGAACGCCCACCACGCGCTCATCGCCAGCATGACAGCCAGCATCGCCAGCGGGGGGAATCCGCCGTGGTGCCGCCGCTTGAACAGCCATCCCGGCCCGAAAAGGCCCAGCATCACGCCGAGGAACGTGCCAGAGCAGCGCGCGCACAGCGGCACCTGACGACCATTCGGCAAAATAAACGAGCGGACCCGGATGCGGTGGCAGACCGCGTAGCCGACCGCGTCCGCCTTGCCGAGCAGCCCGTCCGGCGTGAACTGGAGCCACACGCCCAGCACGAGGACGAGCGCCGCCGCCCCGATCCACATCAGGGCGCTGCCCGGCGCGAAGAGTCGGGCGAAAAATGACGCGCTGCCGCGCGGTGGGTCGCTGCTCATAGGCCTCTGGCTCATTGGTTGCGTGCTTAAGGGGATTATAGTGGAGGGGTAAACGCCCGACAACGGGTCGACGCAGCGCGTTTAACCCGCCAGCAGGCCGGGGATCAGCAGCAGCATCACGTTGACCGTCACCTGGCAGACGAATGCCGCCGACAGCCCGTAGCGCCCCCGCACGAAACCGTACACCCCCGCCAGCACCGTCGTGAAGATGGCGGCAGCGGCGAGGTACACCGGGGAGTGGATCGCGACGGGCCAGTACAGCACGATCCCGGCGACCCCCGCCGCTGCGATGGCCGGAATCAGCCCGCGCCGCTCCTGCATCGCCCCCCGGAAAAACAGCGTCTCACCCAGCGGGCTGACGAACACGACGGACTGGATCAGCGTGGCCGGGCCGGCGTCCGGGTACAGCAGCCCCACCATGTCGCCCAGCCCGGACGAGACGAGGATCAAGAGCGGCAGGCTGAACACCAGCCCGAAGCTGATGCCCCATCCCAGGCTCGCCGAGCGCATCTCGTGCACGCTGTAGTCCGAATCGACGAGCGACAGGAACGCGCCGAGCGTGACGAGGACCGTCCACATGATCGTGTAGCGCAGCAGGCCCGTCAGCCCGACGTAGTGCGTGCCGAACCCCAGCGCGATGTAGATGAGGAACGGATACAGCGGGTCGAAGCGCTGGCTGAAGGTCTGCGCGCCCGTCCCGCCCTCCAGCGCGGCCTCGCCCATCAGCGCGACGAGCGGGCGCAGCGGCTCGTCGTCCTCCTCGCCGTAGCCGGGCATCATCTGCGGGACGGCAAGCCGGTACGACTCAGGGAGTGGAAGGGGGGGATGCGCCAGCGGCGGCAGGCCCGGCCCCCGGGGGCGGCGCATCCGCCCCCGGTCAACGGGGATGGCCGGTGGCAGCGCAAGCGATGCCTCCAGCGCGCCGCCGAAGGTCAGCGTCTCGACGACTGGGGCGTGATAGTCCTCCGCCTCGTGACGGGTAAAGAAGGTCATCCCGTGATTCGACTCCTAGTGCCCGGCGGGCGATGCGTCAAGCGCGTTTAGAAACGCAGAGCGTTTCTAACAAGAAGAAGGCCCTGCCTTCTTCACGCCAGCCGCGTCATTTCGTCGCGGATCGCCCCGACCGCCGTGTCGACCCGCTCCGGTGTGATCCAGTAATGCGTGACGAGCCGGATTTTCCCACCGCGCGGCGGGTTGATCTTCACGTTGTGGTTCTCGCGCAGCGCCCCGGCCAGCGCCGCCCCGTCGAAGGGCAGGCCGTCGGCCAGCCGGAAAAAGACCATGTTCGTCCTGACCTGATCCATGTTAAGCTCGATCCCGTCGATCCCGGCCAGCCCCTCGGCCAACCGGCAGGCGTTGGCGTGATCCTCGGCGAGGCGGCCCGTCATCTGCTCGACGGCGATGATCCCAGCAGCGGCCAGCACGCCCGCCTGCCGCATCCCGCCGCCCAGCCGCTTGCGGATGCGCCGCGCCCGCCCGATGAAGTCCGCCGATCCGCACAGCATCGACCCGACCGGCGCGCACAGCCCTTTTGACAGGCAGAACATGACGCTGTCGGCTGGGTCGGCCAGCTCCTTCACGTCGCAGCCGAGTGCGGCAGCCGCGTTCCAGATGCGCGCCCCGTCGACGTGCAGCTTCAGCCCGTAGTCGTCGCACACGGCTCGCACCGAGCGCACGTACTCCGGCGGCAGCGGCAGGCCGCCCAGCGCCCCCTGCGTGTTCTCGATCTCGACGAGTCGGGTCAGAGGGTAATGCACGTTGGCCGGATCGTTCACAGAGGCCCGGATGTCGTCGAGCGCGAGCGTGCCGTCCGGCTGCACGGGGACGGTCTGCATGTGAACCCCGCCCAGCGCCGCCGCGCCGCCCACCTCGTTCACGAAGGCGTGCGCCACCCGGCCCGCGATCATCGCATCGCCGGACGTGCAGTGTGTGAGGACGGCGGTCAGGTTGCCCATCGTGCCGCTGGCGACGAACAGGGCGGCCTCCTTACCCATGCGCTCGGCGGCGAGCGCCTCCAGCCGGTTGACGGTCGGATCGTCGCCGTATACGTCGTCGCCGACCTCGGCGTTCGCCATCGCCTCGCGCATGGCGGGCGTCGGCCACGTGACGGTATCGCTTCTCAGGTCGATTGAGTCCATCTGATTGCCTGCCTGTTTGTTGTCGATATTCGGTATGTGGGTTGTCATCCGCTGTTCAGGTCGTGCGCTCGGCTCTTACCTTGTAGTGCTGGGATCGCTCGTCGAAGCGGGCGAGCACCTGTCGTGCTTTCGGCGGCACGACGGCCACCTCGTAATCCTCCCCCGCGAACTCGCGCACCGCGTCGAGGTCGTCAAACCACATCACGGTGACGAATTCGACCTCATCGCCCACGTCGCGCCGGAAAAGCTGGATGCTCCGGTAGCCGCCCATCCCGCGATCGTGGATGCCCGGAAAAATCTCCTCTTTCAGCAGGGCCTCGTACGTATCGGCGTTTTCGGGCGTCGTCCACCCGTGCCAGATCCGGCTGATCATCTCCCATCCCCTTCTGAGCCACCCTGCGTGGAGTTGGC
>CAZWUX010000121.1:0-8225 GCA_964637665.1 uncultured Anaerolineae bacterium | reverse complement strand
GTTGGCAACTTCGTTGCTCAACGTACCGCTCCGCGTTTCTCAAACATATTCGCGCAGAACGCCCGCGCGCGCAAATCGAATCCACCGGATTCCGCCGGATCGCACAGGGTGTGGGCCGCCGTCCTGCCGGAATCGTGCTACAGTAGGATCGGGTTTGATTCTGCTGGATCAAGGATGGATTCGATGGCCTGGATAGCGCCAATCGCCGTGGCGGCGAGAGAGAAGGAAGAAGAGGAGGAACGGGCGATGGTCGAGTGGCTGGCAGGGCAGGAGGACGCGGACGGGCCTTACGAGTATAAGGTTCTGCGGAGCAGCTTCGGTGCTTTCGCCAACCGCGCGAAGCGGCAGGCCGCGCTCGACGAGGAGGCCCGCGCGGGCTGGGAGCTGACCGCCAAGCTCGACGACGACCGGTTGATCCTGCGCCGCCCGGTATCCATGCGCGGGGCTGACTCCGTGCTGCCGCCGGAGATCGATCCCTACCGGGTGCAGGTTGGCGCGAATCTTCCCGTCATCGTCGGGCTGTTGATTGCCGTCCTGCTTGGGATGGTCGTATTCGGGGTCGCAGCAGTCGGCGGCGGCGGGGGGATATGGCTGGCGATCACGGTTCTCGCCGTCGTCGTTCTGCTGGCGGGCGTCTTCGCGATCAGGCTCCGGGGCAGGTAGCTTTCTCCGGGATCGAAAAACGGCGGCAGCCCTGTCTGGCTGCCGCCGCTGCATACGCCGTAAAAACGGCTAATATTTCCGCACGATGGCGCGGTAGATGCGCGGCTGCCGTGTCTGGATGTTCTGGAACTCCTCGCGGTGGCGGCGGATGTCGTCGAGGTCGATCTTCGCGACGGCGTACCCTTCGAGGAAGCGCGGCTTGACCTTCTCTTTCTTCTTCTCGTCTTTCTTCTCTTCCTCTTTTTCGCCCTCGCCCTCGGCTTTCGCCTCGGCCTTTTCTTCGCCCTCGTCCTTCTTCGCTTCCTCCGGCTTTTCCTCTTCCTCGCCGGGCAGGTGGGCGTAGACGCGCCCGCGCGGCCCGACCAGCATACTCTCGCCGCCGAAAGCCAGCGTCACGTCCTCGCCGACGCGGTTCACGCCCGCGACGTAGCACGCGTTCTCGTAGGCGCGCGCCTTGAGGAACGTCTTCCACTCGTCGATGTACTGGTGCTCCCAGTTGCCCAGCACGCACAGCAGCTCCGCGCCCTCCAGCGTCATGCTGCGTGCGACCTCAGGGAAGGCGAGGTCCCAGCCGAGCATGAGGCCGATCATCCCGAACTCGGTCTCGAACACGGGGAGCTTGAACCCCTCGCGGAAGGCCATGCGCTCCTCGCCGCGCAGGTGCGTTTTGTGGTAGCTGCCGATCACGTCGCCGTCCGGGCCGATGAGCACGGCGGTGTTATACAGGATGCTCTCGACCTTCTCTTTGGCAACCAGCCCAAATCCGATGTAAACGCCCATCTCCTGCGCGCGCTGCGAGAGCAGGTTGACGGTCGGGCCGGGGATTTGCTGGGCCATGTCGGTGAATTTGACGCCCATCTCGTAGCCGCTCGTGACAAGCTCCGGGAAGAGGATCAGATCGACCTTCTGCTGGCTGGCGATCTTCGAGATGAAGTCCGACATCTTAACCAGGTTGTCTTCCATCTCGCCCAGGTCGGGTTTCATCTGCACGAGGGCGATGCTCACTTCACGCATGTTGGCTCCTTCATCCGGTTACGGTACAGGTCGCTCGTATAACGTGGAAAACCGGGCGTCTTTCGCCTCTGGTTTTCCACGTCAAAACAGCTTACGAATTTAGCGGGTCTGCTGACAGGTGTCAACCTCTGCCTGCCGTCCCTCGGCGCGGCTACAGCCCTGCCGCGTCGGTCAGCATCTCCAGAAATTCCTGGTTGTTCTCGGTGCGGCGAAGCTGGTCGAGCAAGGCCTCGGTCGCGGTCCCCAGGTCCATACCCGCCCCGCTGGGCAGAGGGGCCATCATCTGCGCCATCATACGGCGCATCAGCCACACACGCTGGAGCAGGTCCGGGCCAAGCAGCAGCTCCTCGCGGCGTGTCGACGAGCGCTCGATGTCGTATGCCGGGAAGATGCGCCGCTCTTGCAGCTTACGCGAGAGGTGCAGCTCCATGTTGCCCGTGCCCTTGAACTCCTCGTAGATCACGTCGTCCATACGGGAGCCGGTGTCGATCAGGCAGGTGGCGATGATGGTCAGGGAGCCGCCTTCCTCGATGTTACGCGCCGCGCCGAAAAACCGCTTGGGCGGGTAGAGCGCGCTCGGATCGAGGCCGCCGGAGAGCGTCCGCCCGCTGGGGGGCACGACGAGGTTGTACGCGCGTGACAGCCGCGTGATGCTATCCATCAGGATCGCCACGTCTTTGCCGCTTTCGACGAGCCGCTTGGCGCGGTCCAGCGACATCTCGCTGACGCGCACCTGGTTCTGCCACGTCTCGTCGAACGTCGAGGCGACGACCTCCGCCTCGACCGAGCGGTCCATGTCCGTGACCTCCTCAGGCCGCTCGCCGATCAGCACGACCATCAGGTGGACTTCCGGGTAATTCTCGCTGATGGCGTTGGCGATCTCCTTGAGCACGGTCGTCTTGCCCGCCTTAGGCGGCGAGACGATCAACCCGCGCTGGCCGCGCCCGATGGGCGCAACGAGGTTGAGCAGCCGCGTCGAGAGGATGCGGGGCTCCGTCTCCAGGTTGAAGCGCTCCTCCGGGAAGATCGGCGTGAGCTGCTCGAAGTGCGGTCGGTACTTGGCCGTTTCGGGATCGAGTCCGTTCACCGCTTCGACGCGCAGCAGGCCGAAGTACTTCTCGTTGTCCTTGGGCGGGCGCACCTGCCCGATCACCATGTCGCCCGTCCGCAGGTTGAAGCGCTTGATCTGCGTCTGCGACACGTAGATGTCGTCCGGGCCGGGCAGCAGGTGGTCGGACCGCAGAAAGCCGATCCCGTCCTCGATGATCTCCAGCACGCCGCCGCGCAGCGTGTGCCCCTGCTGCTCGGCCTTGTGCCGCAGCAAAGCGAGGATGAGGTCCTGCTTCTTCATGCGGCTGTAGCCCTGGATGTCGAGTTCGCGCCCCACGTCACGCAGGTCGGTGAGCGTGCGCTCCTCCAGCTCGGCGATATTCAAATCTCTGATGTTTTTTACGTCTGCCATAGTAAGTAAAACCTAATCCTGATCATCAACATTGAGCAAGTCTGATGCCACATCCAGTGCGGTGACTTCGTCTTTCGTCAGCGCCCAACCGGCTGTCGCCGCGTTGTCATCCGCCTGGCGTGCGTTCTTCGCGCCCGGAATGGGGAAGGCGCCCTTCGCGATCACCCAGTTCAGCGCCACCTGGGTGGGCGATCGCCCCCCGTGCCCCTCGCCGATGGCGCGCATCGTCGCGATGAGGGGCTGGAGCTGCCGGAGAAAAACCGGGTTGTACTGCCTGCCCCGCACGCCGGGCGGCGGATTGTCCGGCGTGTATTTGCCCGTCAACGTGCCCATTCCGAGCGGGCTGTAGGCGATCAGCAGCGCGTCGATCTCGTGGCAAAAGGCGAGCAGCCCCTCCGCCTCCGGCTGGCGGTGGATGAGGCTGTACTCCACCTGATTCGACGCGAGCGCGACGTTCCGTTTGGAGAGAACGTCCATCGCGCGCTGCATCTGCTTCAGGTTAAAGTTCGAGACGCCGACCGCGCGCGTCAGCCCGGCCTCGACGGCGTCGGCCAGACCGTTCGCCATCGTCTCGACGGGCATCAGCGGCGACGGCCAGTGGATCTGGCAAAGGTCGGCCCGTTCGACGCCCAACCGCTTCAGGCTCTTTCGCAGCGCCCGGACGACCGCTTCACGGCGCAGACGCCAGGGATAAGGGAAAAACTTCGTCGCGATGAGCACGTCATCGCGCGCCTGCGCGGCCCGGATGAACTCGCCGAGCAGCTTCTCCGAGCGGCCCCCACCGTAAATCTCTGCCGTGTCGAAAAACCGGACGCCCCGGTTGACGCTTATCTCGAACGCCGTGCGCAGGTCGGAGTCGGTGTAGCCGCGCCCGTAGCCCCATACCGAGCGGCTGCCCCAGGCCCAGAGGCCGATCCCCGGCGGCCTGATCGCCGGGCCACCCGGGCCGAGGTGGAACACTCTATTTGCAGCGTCTTCACTCATGTAAAGATATCGGAACTATGCCCACTGACGGAGGCCTCCCGGTCACGCTCGTACGTCGAGGATACGGCTTGCCCCCGGTAAATTAGCTATGCTCGATGAATGTCCCGACCAGGGATGCAGTCGTACACCTTTTTGTCTGAGTGATGGTCCGGGTCTGTGGAAAATGTCTGGCCGCCGCTCAAAGCTGCCGCTCAAAGCTGTCGCTCGATTAGCGCGTTACAGGTGCGATCTGCTGCGGACGAAACCCGGCGTGTCAAACGCGCAGAACCCGATGGGACCCGCCGCTCCGGCAGGGATGATCAGCGAAGGTGAATGATAGCCGTTTTCACGTTAAGGTGGAAATGCGCGGAAACGCCTGACATCGTTCGCCAGGGGGAATCCAGCTTCACTGTCTGAGTGTATAGCAGGGAAATGTTGAAGTCAAATCGCCCCACAGTATAGCACCCTCCGCCCCCCGCGTCAATGGCGCGAAAGGGCCACCCACACGGCGTGGTGAAACGGTCTGTCAGGTCGGATTTGCACATCCCCAGATCGTCGATACGTGGTATACTGGGGTGCGTTGTTCTCGTGGAAAATGTCATTTTCCCCTGAACGAAATCCCCCTGTTTCCGGGGGTTAGCTTAGGCATAGCCTGAAAAAAGAAGGACGATGGACGACTTACCCTCTAGTAGTTGCTTGAAAACAATCTGCCATATCGTCCGACAGGTGCGCCCCCGGCTGACCTAACCCCCAGCGGGCTGCAAAGCGGCGTGACGCTCCTGCCGCGATGATGATCGTTGCCATCAAAAAGGAGCGTGCTATGGCCCCTCAGGTGACTCCTGCTCTGGAAGAACTGCGCGGCGAGGTCGAGGCGCGGCTTGCCGACCACGAACTGGACGCCCTGCTCAACCTCCTGAAGAACAAGCATCCCGCCGACATCGCCGACGTGCTGGAACTGCTCGACGAGCCGCAGCGCGTGCAGTTGTTCGACCTGCTCCGCACCGACATCGCCGCCGAAGTGCTCGACGAGACGCGCACCGAGATCACGCGCGACCTCGTCGACGCCATCCCCGACGAGCGCATCGCCGACCTGCTCGAGATGATGCCGATGGACGACGCCGCCGAAATCCTCTCCGAGCTGCCCGACGCCCGCGCGGAGGACATCCTGGTGCTGATGGAGCCGGATGAGGCGGTCGACGTTGAATCGCTGCTCGCCTACCCGGAGGAATCCGCCGGGCGGCTCATGACGAGCAAGGTCGTCCGGCTCGACGCGTCGTGGACGGTCGAGCAGGCCCTCGCGCACCTGCGCACGGTCGACCCGGAGGTCGAGACGCTGACCTACCTGTACGTCGTCAACACGCGCGGGCAGCTCGTCGGCGTGCTGCCCGTCTGGGAAATGCTGACGGCCCGGCCCGACCGCCGCATCGCCGACCTGATGGACCCCAGCGTGATCGCCGTCACCGCCGACACGGATCAGGAGGAGGTAGCCCGCATCGTCTCGCAGTACGACTTCTTCGCCATCCCCGTCGTCGATCGCGACCAGCGGCTGCTGGGCATCATCACCCACGACGACGTGATCGACATCCTTCAGGAGGAGTTCACAGAGGACGTGCAGCGTTTCGGCGGCTCGGTGCCGCTCACGCACACCTACCTCAGCACGCCCGTGCTGGAGATGGTCCGCAAGCGGGTCGGCTGGCTGCTGCTGCTGTTCCTCACGGCGACGCTCACCGGCACGGTGATGCGCCTGTTCGAGGGCGAGCTTGAGCGGGCGGTCGCCCTCTCGTTCTTTATCCCGCTGCTGATCGGCACCGGCGGCAACGCCGGGTCGCAGATGACGGCGACGATGATCCGCGCGCTGGCGGTGGGCGAGGTGCGGATGAGCGACGCGTGGCACGTGCTGGGCCGCGAGGCGCTGACGGGCTTCATTCTGGGGCTGGCGATGGGCGTCGTCGGGCTGGCCCGCGCCATGACGTGGGGGACCTCGCTCGCGCTCGGCCTGACGGTCGCCGTGTCGCTGTGCGTGCTCGTCGTGTGGGCTAACGTGATGGGAATGCTGCTGCCGATGGTCGCGGATCGCTTTCACGTCGACCCGACCGTGATCTCCGGCCCGGTGATGAGCACGCTCGTTGACGCCACCGGCCTGCTGATTTATTTCTCGCTGGCTCGATTCATTATGGGATTGTAGGCGCCCGGCTCCCAGCTTATCGATCCATGCATCGCCTTTTCGGCGGGCGCGATGCACGCGGCAGGCAGGCGGCCCTTGTTCGGGCCGCCTGTGTGGTCCACCGGCTGGCGATGCGTCACCCGGCGGGCCGGTTAGCCGAGCACATGACACTTTTTACAAACGGCGTAATTTCACTCCATCCCCAGGAAGCCCCCACCTCTGGTGGGGGATGAATGGACGGGCCATAGGCCCGCCGGGCGCAGCCCGGATGGAGTGTCAAGCAAACCGGTTCCCGCAGGGACAAAATCCCGGTGAAGCCACCACCTCTGGTGGTGGTCAGGGATTTTGAGGTTTGCCATTCACTAAATAGCCACAAACCTACATTTAGCACATCCCATCCGATCCGCACGTCCGGCACTTTGCACTCACTACGTTTGTTTCCCTCGCCCGCGCCATCTGCTAGAATCCCCGCATCTTAGCCAGAGAGAAAACGGGACGGAGCCGGGCCGTGATCACGAGCGCCTCCGGGGCGGGTATGCAATCCGATACGACGCGCGCTGCCATCCTGATCGTCGACGGCGACGAGCTTGACCGTGACCTGCTGCGGGCCGGGCTGCGGCTCGCCGGGTTCCACAACCTGCACACTGCCGGGACCGGGCAGGCGGCCCTCACGCACATCGCCGCCGACATGCCCGACCTCATCCTGCTCGACGCGCTGCTGCCCGACCTCAGCGGCGAGGAGGTGACGCGCCGCATCCGCGCGGCGTACCCCGGCGAGTTCATCCCCATCATCATGGTGAGCGTCATGCCGGAGACGGAGGACCGCATTCGCGGCATCGAGGCCGGGGCCAACGACTACATCGCCAAGCCGACCAGCCTCGAAGAACTCGTCGCCCGCATGAACTCGCTGCTGTCCCTCAAGCAGGCCCGCGACGAGCTTCAGCGCGAGCGCGCCCGCGCCGAGGCCCTGATCAACCAGACCGGCGACCCGGTGCTGGTCGTCGACATGGCGGGGACCATCACCCGCGTCAACCCGGCGGCGGAACGCACCCTCGGCCTCGACGCGAACGCCGTCGGGCGCTCGCCGGGCGACGTGTTCGGCCTGCCGATGTCCGACCTGATCCACCGGGCGCAGGAGCGCGGATCGGCGGTTTCCGGCGAGCACACCGTCCAGCGCGATCCGCCGGAGGAGCCGCGCACGTACAACGTCAGCGTGTCGCCCATTCAGGAGGTCGGCTACCTGCTCGTGTGGCAGGACATCACCCCGATCAAGGTCGCGGAGCAGGTCCGGCTGGCGAGCGAGCGCGCCGAGCGCGAGCGCGTGCAGGAGGCCCTCTCGCGCTACATGAGTCCCTCACTGGTCGAGCGCGTGCTCAGCGACCGCGACATCCTCATCCGGCGCGAGCGGCGCGAGGCGCTGGTCATGTTCGCCGATCTGCGCGGCTTCACCCGCCTGACGGTCGAGCACTCCGCCAACGACGTGGTGACGCTGCTCAACGACGTGTTCTCGAAGATGATGGACATCGTCTACGAGCACGAGGGGGTCGTGTTCGACATCGCAGGCGACGAGCTGATGATCGCCTTCAACGTGCCCTACAGCCAGCCGGACGCCCGCCAGCGGGCGCTGGCGACCGCCATCGCCATGCAGCGCCGCTTCGGCGCGATCAGGCGGCGCTGGGCCGAGCGGCAGATGCGCGTCGGGATGGGCATCGGCATCAACGCCGGAATGGTCGTGCTGGGGCACGTCGGCGGGCGGGCGAGGATGAACTACGCGATGGTCGGCGAGGCGGTCAACGTCGCTCACCAGCTCGTCGACGTGGCGCGCGATGGGCAGATCGTCGTCTCGCCCGACGTGCTGGCGGGCGATCTGCCCGACGTGGACGGCATCCGCATGGAGGAGCTGCCGCCCCGGCAGGTCAAGGGCACGGATACCCCGCTGCGGATGATCCTCGTGACGGT
>CAZWUX010000120.1:0-11695 GCA_964637665.1 uncultured Anaerolineae bacterium | reverse complement strand
TGATCATCTCGATCCCCTCGAAGTGGATCACGTCGAACGGCTCTTTTGCTAGCAAAACTCGCAGCCGGGCGAGGTAATGTGGCGACCACAATCTGCGGCCCATGTCGGCGTGGCCCCGCAGCAGATCGGCCAGCCGCTGCGCGCGCGTCCGGGCCGGGGCGGGGATCGTCAGCAGCGGGTCGCACAGATCGGCCAGCGGCGTGTCTTCCGGCGCGGGCTGCCCGGCCTCATGGAACGACAACAGCCCGACGCGATGGCCGCGCGCTGCCAGCCCGTCGATCAGCCCGTAGTTGCGCAGGGTCGTGCCCTGATGGGGCGGATAAGGAAGCTGGGGGGTCAAAAACAGGATGCGCTTCGGCATGGAGGGATTCTTCCGTTCGATTCAGGGTGGCTATTCGTGGGCGGGGATCGGGGAGCGCATTACCCGCCTGATACCGGCTCCGCGCCCCACGCGACCACGTCGAGGCGCTCGGCGTAGTGCAGCAGCGGCGGCGTGTCGGGCAGGTCGATATTGGCAGCGAGCGTCATCGTGTTCTGCGCGATCTCGGCCTTCGCGGGCTGAAGCGGCCACTGCCTGTGATGCACGTCCGCACGAAGCAGCCTGCCCTGCGGATCGACCGCGTAGAGGCAGTAGCGCTCGGCGAGCCAGTGATCGCGCGTGCCGGGTTCGGCGAGGGCGGGTTCCCCGGTGGCGTCGTAGCGCGCGTTGAAGGCCGCCGCGCGCGCGCCGGGGTGTGTGCGGATGCTGCCGTAGGTCACGCCCTCCCCGGCGGTGACGGTGCAGGCCATGTCGGCGTTGAAATACGGCAGGTGGAACCGCGCCCGCGCCAGCGCAACGGCCAGCGCGCTGCCCGCGTCGAGGCTGAAGAACCACACGCCCGGTTTCCCCCCGGCGGTGACATACGTCCGCACGTTGATCTCCGGGAAGGTGGACAGCCCCGGCACGGACGGCACGCCGCGCGGGTGGACGTTCCGCATGACGAACGGGACGATGCCGATCCACGCCTCTCCGTCGAATGTGTCGATCGCCAGCTCCGCCGGGATCAGCGGGCGGAGCACCTCGACATCGACCGGCCAGTGGGCGAACAGCAGGTGATGCCACTGCATCGCCATGATCCAGGAGCGATCCGGCAGCGGCCAGGGCCGGTGATCGGTGACGTTCAGGAAGTCCATGTTATCGCGTCACTCGTTTTGCTGAGTGGTCACCCATTGACGATACCCTCAAAGCGTGTCGACCACCACCACTCGGACAGCGCCTCAAACGCCTCAAGCTCGTTTTTCGCGCCGAGCGTCTTATAGGCGGTCGAGACGTAGCCCCGCACCGTGTCGCTGCCCAGCAGCAGTTCGTCCTGAATATCCGGGTTGTCCAGCCCGATGAAAATCCGCCACATGACGATCTCGCGGATACGGTCGGTCAGGTCCGGGTGTGGAACCGGGGCGCGCAGTGTCCGGCCTCGTGCGGCGAGGCGTGATGATGGATCGAGCAGCGCGCGGCTGCGCTCGGTGAGTAGGACAACGTCGTTGTCGATCACGGCGTGGATGGCGAGGTGCAGGCAGTAGTTGAGGTCGAACTTACCCAGCAGCCCGCTGATCGCGCACCCGCCGAGGTGACGCGCCGCCTCCGGCAGCCGGCCTTCCGCCAGACACAGCGTGCGCAGATTCGGGATATCGTTCTGGAGGGCGCGCAGATCGGCGCAGAGGCCCGCCATGTCGACGACGGAATCCACGTCGCACACCAGCGCGTCGATCCGCCGGAGGCCGGTCAGTTCCCGGCGCAGGTCGCCCGGCGACGAGGACATGGTAAAGACGCGCACCCGCCGGTCGCGGCCCAGCAGGCCGCGTGCGGCGAAGAAAAACAGCGGATCGCGGCTGATCAGCGCCGTGATGATGTCATCGTTCATGGCGGTTGGCCCCCCTCATAATCAGCCAGCGTGATCTGCTGCGTGTCCGCCGCCTGCTGGCCTGAAACCGTTCCTGACGTCTGCCCGCAGTCGGCTGCCCCGGCCCCAGACGCCTCTCCCCATGCCCTATAGTTATACCTGAAATCGGCGCGGGCGCGACATCGTCCCAAATACCCACACCCTGTGTGCAGAACGATGGCGAAGAGCCGGGATAATTGTATAATTGCGTATTAGTCGATCCTAAATATCGACGATGTGTTGCAAAGTGACCGCCGGTTGGAACGACGGCGGCGCTTTTTCCGTAGTAATGGGTAGAACGGCGCTGCGCAAACCGGGCCGGGCCGTCTCCGCGTGTGGTGCGGATTCGGGCCGCCGTAAAGCCTATTGATCTCCCCGACAGATGCGGTTAGACTCGGGGCGGATGCGCCGTTAGAAACCCGGTTGTCAAGATTCCATCAGCAGGCAGGACAGGTATCCCTATGAAGCGAACGACCTCGATCACCCTCGCGTGCGCCGCGCTGGCCGCGCTGTTCGTCGGCGCAGGGCACGCGTTCGCCGCGCCGCCCGCGCAGGCGGCAGGCTGGCAGGCCGCCTATTACGCCAACCCCGATCTGGCAGGTGAGCCTGCCTACGTGCAGACCGACCCGGCCATCGACTTCGACTGGGGGATGGGCGGGCCGCCCGGCCTCGGTAACGACTACTTCTCCGTGCGCTGGACGACGACGCTCAGCCTCGACGCGGGAACCTACCGCTTCAACGCGACGAGCGACGACGGTATCCGCGTGTGGGTGGATGGCCTGCTGCTCGTCGATACGTGGTCCGTGCACCCGCTCCAATCGGCGGCCTTCGAGTACACGGTCGACGGGGGCGAGCACCCCGTCGTGGTCGAGTATTTCGAGGCGCAGGAAGGCGCGTCCGTCGAGTTCAAGTGGGACAACCTCGGCGATCCGCAGCCGGTAGCCCCCACCGGCCCGGTGATCAGCCCGGTCGTGAACTACCCGGACGTGTTCACCATCGTGGACGACACCGACCCCGGCTTCAGCATGAGCTACGACGACGGCGGCTGGTACGGCTCGCCCGCCGGGTTCAACGACGAGTCACGCTACCGGCTGAACGTCGCCAACCGCGCGAACGCCTACCAGTGGGCCGAGTGGAACCCCGGCGATCTCCCGGCGGGCTACTATCAGGTGATGGTCTACATCCCCTACGAGCACGCCACGACCCGCAACGCGACCTACCGCATCCGGCACGGCGGCGGCGTGGAGGTCGTGCCGGTTGACCAGTTCGCGCAGCGCGGGCAGTGGTTCACGCTGGGGCGCTTCAACTTCACCGAGGGGGTCGAGGAGTACGTCAGCCTCGACAACGTGACGGGCGAGCGGCTGGGCTACACCGATGTCGCCTACGACGCCGTCGCCTTCGTCCGCATCGATACCCAGCTCTGGGCAGGCTACACCGTCGAGCCGCGTGACTACGACCGCTCGATCAACCTGCTGCTCGGCATCGATGTCAGCGGCGATAATGGCGTGACCGGCGATAATGGGGACATTCAGGATTTCTACGATCAGCTTGAGGAGATTCTGGAGGACCTCGACTCCGGGCGCTTGGATGATGTCCTGTTCGAGGACCTGCCGTCGGGTGCCATCGAGCAGCTTCTCATGCTGCTCACCCCCTGATCCACCCCGGCGCTAAAAACACGGCGGGCGCTGATCTGGCCGGATCAGCGCCCGTTTTGCGTGCCGCTGCTGCGCGCCCTGTTCGACGGTCGGCCCACCGGGGGTGGGATGCGCCACCCGCCCCCCCGCCGGGCGAAGCCGCTTTCCGAAACGCCGCATCCGGCATACACTGAGCCTGCAACCTGAACCACCACAGAACGAGGGGGGAACATCACATGGCCGATTCACAGAGCGCTGAGCGCGAACTGGCGCAGATCATCGAATCCGCGCGGCGGCTGGGCGTCGAGATCGACGAGGAGGAGGCGCTCCAGTGGCTCGCCGCCATCGCCGCCACTGGCAAGAGCGGCGAGGATATCAGCGTCGACGAGGAAGCGGGTGTGTTCGGTCACCGCGTCGCGCTGCTCGACTTCGACCCGGCGGACCTCGACCGCCTGCGCAAAGTGGCCGCCATCGTCGAGATCGAGGATCGCCCCAACGTCGAGACGGCTATCGCCCTATCAGGCAGCTCCGCCCAGTCGCACGTGCAGGCTTTCCCCGGCGACTTCGACTACTTCGAGCGGGTCAACATCGCAGCGGACAGCCAGGAGGAAGCCTGCCGCGTGCTCGGCGACGTGATCCGCGACAAGGCGCTGAAAGCCATGCGCGGGCAGGGTTTCCAGCTTACCGAGGTCCACTTCGGCACCTACCTCGAAAGCGTCGTCAGGGGGGATAAGAACGTCGACGCCGGAAGTCCCATCAGCTGGCTTCCCGCCGAGGTCGAGGACGGAAAGTTTGAGGTCCTGAAACCCGACGGCGACAGCCTGACCATCACCTGGGATTACGCCTGCCAGGACCCCGGCTGGTGTAAGCTCGACTGGGTGCTGGTCGATCCCGCCAAGCCGCGCGCCATCAAGGCCAGCAACATGCTGGATGCGACGTGGGAGGCGCCCGACGGCTCGATCACGCCGCTGGACGGCTTCCTCGATCCGTATTATCAGGAGGTCTACCTCGACGCCGCCTCGATCCCCATCTTCAGCAAGATCATCAAACAGATGGACCCGCAGGCGCTGCGTGAGTACATCGCCAATCTGGAGAACGAGGTCAGGAAGTACACCCGCCCGTCTCACGCCAACTACGGCAAGGCCGCCAAGCGGATGTACAACGTCTTCCGGCTGACGGGCCGCTACGAGGAGGCCGCCTACGTGCGCGAGCTGTTCGACGAGCCTGCCGCCCTGCTCTATCAGGTGAGCGCGCTGCTCGACGGGCTGATCGACCTCGGCGCGGAGACGGACAGCATCGATCCCGACACGCTGGTGAGCGGCATCGACGCCCTGATGCAGGACGTGATGGAGACGACCGAAGGCCCCTACGAGAGCGAGCTGGTGATGTCCCTCCTGCGCCTGCGCGACCACGTCACCGGGCGCAAGACGCTCGGCGGCGAATGGCGGAGCCTGCTGCTCGATATGCAGGGCGACATCGATGGGCTGGTCAACCAGTACTTCGAGGAGCGGCTGCGGTCCATCCCCCAGCTTGGGGAATATCTCGATTCGCTGGGCTAGCGCGCTCGGTCGAGCGCGGCATAAGGAGCGCCATGAACGACCATCGCCCGGAGATGTACTTTTCCGTCGACGTGGAGGCCAACGGCCCCATCCCCGGCAAATACAGCATGACGGCGATAGGGTGCGTCGTCGTCGGCCAGCCCGACCGGACCTTCCACGCCGAGCTTCAGCCCATCACGGCCAACGTCGTGCCCGCCGCCGAGGCGGTGAGCGGCCTGACGCTCGACTACCTGCTGGCGCACGGCGAGCACCCCGGCGAGGCGATGGCGCGCTTCCGTGACTGGGTGGTCGAGACGGCGGGCGGCGATCACCGCCCGGTGTTCGTCGCGCTGAACGCCGCCTTCGACTGGATGTTCGTGCACTGGTATTTGATCAGCTACGCCGGGGAGAACCCGTTCGGCATCAGCGGGCTGGATATCAAGGCGTACTACATGGGCCGGTTCGGCGTCTCGTGGGCGGAAACGTCCAGCGCGGCGATGGCCGCCCGGCTCGGCGTGCCGGACGAGGGGGCGCATCACGCGCTGGAGGATGCGCGGGCGCAGGCCCGCCTGTTCGAGCGGCTGCTGGGCCGAAACACATGACACTGTAAAGCAAGTGTGCTGATTTTCAGCGAGAACCCCACCCTTAATCCCTCCCCTTGCAATGGGAGGGAAATCCGAGCGTAGCGAGGATGGGTGGGGTTCCGTGCCAAAACAATCGACAACTAATTGATTCACCTGCAAGTTTAAAATCACTCTATCGTCAACATCAATCGGCGGGGCTTTCTCCGGCGGACCTCACCCCCGGCCCCCTCTCCGCAGTCGCGGAGAGGGGAGAGTCAACGGATCGTATGGCTAATCCAGTATCTCGTCCATCATCGCGGCGACGGCCTGATAAACCGGCGACTCGTCGCCCAGTTCGACGAGCGGTCTGCCGCTGAACTCAAATTCCATCAGGTCATCGCTCGACGGCACCGTGCCCAGCAGCGGCACGTCCAGCGCGTCGACCGCCTCACGCAGCGGCGCGGGCATGTCGCCCTGCAACCGGTTGACGATCAGATAGGCGTTCTGCACGCCGATGTTGAGTTCGTCGCGCAGCGCCGCGATGCGCTCCGCCGCGACGAGGCCGCGCTGCGTCGGGTCGGTGATGATCAGCAGGTGGTCCACGTCGCGCGTCGTCCGCCGGGAGAGATGTTCCATCCCGGCCTCGTTGTCGATCACGACGTAGCGGTAGCCCCCGCTGATCGTGTCCAGCACGTCGCGCAGGTTGTGGTTCACCGCGCAGTAGCAGCCCGGCCCCTCCGAGCGCCCCATCGCGATCAGGTCGAACCGCTCGCCCTCCTCCACCGAGGTCCGCACCTCGTAGTCGAGGTATTCACGCTTCGACATGCCGCCGCTCAGCGCGCCCATCGCCGCACCGCCCGCCGCCAGCGTCGCCTTGACCTCCTCCAGCATCCCCTCGCGGATCTCCCCCACCGTCCATTCGAGCGGCAGGCCCAGCACCATGTTCAGGTTGGCGCTGGGGTCCGCGTCGATGGCGAGGATCGCGCCGGGCCGGTTCTGCATCAGGTACTTGATCACCATCCCCGCGATGGTCGTCTTGCCTACGCCGCCCTTCCCGGCGAGCGCGATAGTCATTGTCATGATGTCCTGCTCCTGTCAATTACCTGTCGTGTACCGGTGAGTCACTTTGTTTAGGTGAATGAAAAGCTCCTGGCGCGTTACCCGGCGGATTCGCGTTCGGCGAGCGCCGCCTCAAGCCGGGTGGCGATGCGTTCAGCGGCCTCACGCAGGGCCGGAACGTGATCGTACACCGGCTCGCCGAGTCGGTCCGCCTCCTGCACGGCCAGATCGGCGGGCAGCATCCCCAGCACGGGGATGCCGGGCGTCTCGGCCTCGACGAAGGCGGCTTCCTCGTCGTTGCGCACCTTGTTGGCGACGAGCCACATCCGCTTGAGGCCGATGTCCTCCGCCAGCGCCTTGATCTGCGCCGCCGTGCCCAGCGAGCGCCGCGTCGGCTCGACGACGATCAGCATCGCGTCCACGAAGTCGACCGTCGCCCTCCCCAGATGCTCGACGCCCGCATACATGTCGAGGATCAACACCTCATCCTTGCGGAACAGCAGATGCGTGAACAACGTCTTGAGCATCGCGCTCTCCGGGCAGATGCAGCCCGACCCGCCGAGGTCCACCGACCCCATCTCCAGCAGGCGCACGCCCCGGTGCGTGACGCTGAACCGCTCCGGGAGGTCGTCCACGCGCGGGTTAATGGTGAAGAATCCGCCCTGCGTGCCCGGCTTCGCGCCCGTGCGCTCCTCGATCAGTTCGTCCATCTCCGCAATGGGGGCCAGCGCCGCCCGCTTGTCGGCGGGGAAGCCCAGCGCCCCGGCGAGGCAGGGAGCGGGGTCCGCGTCGGCGGCGAGCACATCCCGCCCGGCATCGGCATATACCTGTGCGAGCAGGGCTGCGAGCGTCGTCTTGCCCACCCCGCCCTTCCCGCTGATAGCCAGTTTCATGGTGAGTTCCTCATTACCGTAAACTAGAGTTAGTTAATCTAAGACTTTGTGCATCTTTAACGTGAACCCCCTGTGAGCCTTGCGGCTCATCCGTCCCCCTTTGCAAAGGGGGACAAATCTGAGCAAAGCGAAGATTAGGGGGTTATCGTAGTCGTTCAAACAAAGTAACTATAGCGCCTCAACCCCACTGATTGTATCCCGCCACGCCGCCCATATAAAGCGAGTGAGCCGAACGGGCCGCTGGGGCCGCTCGGCTCACCGATCATATCGGGGGGCGGGACACTGCCGCGTCGTCGGGTCGCTCCCCCGGATACGGCCTTCCGGGTTTTACCTCAGGCGACGGTCACATCTTCAAGCTCAGGCTTCACGAAGTCGGGAGGCAGCAGCCCCGCCTCGGTCACGATGCGCGGCACGATCTCCTCCCAGCCGACGGCCATCAGGTGGATGCCGCTGACGCCTTCGAGCTTCTTTACGCCCTCGATGACCTCCAGCGCGATCTGCACGCCCGCCTCCATCTGGCCCTCTTTGTCGCCCGCGGCTTCCATCCGCTTCATGTACTCGGCGGGGATGGAGACGCCGGGGATTTCGTTGTGCATGTAGCGGGCCATGCCGAGCGTCTTGAGCGGCGTCACGCCCACGAGCAGGAACACCTTGTCGAGCACGTCGTACTTGGCAAGCTCGTTGAGCCACGTCTCGAAGCCGCCCAGGTCGTAGACGAGGTTCGTCTGGAAGAACTGCGCGCCCGCGTGGACCTTCTTGGCCGCCCGCAGTGCCTGGAACTCAGGCCGCGAGGCGTAAGGGCCAGCCGCCGCGCCCAGGAACAGCTTCGGCGGGTACTTGATGGGACGCCCGTCGAGGTAGATGCCCTCGTCGCGCATCCGCCGCAGCAGCCAGAGCATCTGCACCGAGTCGATGTCCACGATGTCGAGGCGGCCCATCGGGCCGGGGCCAAGCCGCCCGCTGTCGCCGGAGAGACACAGCACGTTGCGCACGCCCAGCGCGCTCGCGCCGATCACCTCGCCCTGCACGCCCGTGCGCGTGCGGTCGCGGGCCGCGATCTGCATGACCGGCTCCGCGCCCTTCTCGATCGTCATGACGCTGCACGCGAGGCTCGACATGCGGGCCGTCGCGCTGGGGGCGTCGGTGAAGTTAATGGCCGTCACGTAGGGCTTAATGTGCTCGATGTTGCGCGTCAGCGCCCCGGTGGCGGTGCTCATCGGCGGCGCGACCTCGCTCGTGACGACGAACTCACCTGCCCGCAGCCGCCGCTCCAGATCGGACATCGGCTCATCATAGCCGGGGGCGTGGTATTCCGCATCACCCTGCCACCAATCCGGCTGCCGGACCGGGCGGAACACCGACTGCCACGTTTCCCCGCGCGTCTCCTTGTCCCCGCTGGTCATACCGGAGACGAACTTCCCGATCCCGACCTCTTTGACCTGATCGTACACGTCGAGCCACGTCTCGCCGCCGGTCTTGTCCCAGTCCAGCGGGGGCAGCACTTCGAGCAGCATCTCCTCGCGGCCCATCTTGAAGGCGCGATCGTAAATCTTGTACCAGATGCAGTTGCGCGTCTCGTCGACGTAGCAGTGTTCCGGCGTCGACCCGCCGCACGGGCCGTTCCGGATGCCCTTGGGGCACTCCATCGGGCAGATGAAGGCCGTTTCCTGAAGCTGGCAGTTACCGCACATGCGGCAGCCGAACATCGGCCCCTTGACGAGAAGCTCGACGCTGGCGAGCGCGCGGCGGCCAACAGGCTCTCTCTTGAACGGGCGGAAGGCGGGTTGCCATCGGCGGGCTGGTGTGAATATCGGCATGGTCGTTCCCTCTGTCTCTCTCTGTGGTGGCCCGAGGTTAAGTGTGGAAAACCTTATTTGGACACGTATTATCAACATAACGCCGGGTGGGGGGTGTCGCTAGTGCCAATTGTCACGATCCCAGGGTGACATTTACCCAATGATATATGCCTGATATATTTGCTCGTCCGGCGGCGCTCCGCCCCCTCTCGAAATCGACGGTATAATAAGCCCATGACTCAACGACTCTACTACGACGACTCGTATATGGCGGCGTTCTCCGCCCGGATCGTCGAGCGCACGACGCTCGGCGACCGCCCCGCCATCGCGCTCGATCGGACGGCATTTTACCCTGAAGGCGGCGGCCAACCCCCCGACCATGGGACCATCGGCGGCGTGGACGTGGTCGACGTGCAGACGCGGGACGCCGACGGCGCGGTGCTGCACGTGCTGGCGGGCGACCCGCCGGAAGGCGACGCGGTCGACTGTCACATCGACTGGCCGCGCCGTTTCGACTTCATGCAGCAGCACACCGGCCAGCACGTCCTGACCGAGGCGTTCGTCCGCGCGGCGGACGCACAGACCGTTGGCTTCCACCTCAGCGAGGACACCGTCACCATCGACCTCGACCGCGCGGAGCTATCGCCCGGTGTCATCACGGAGGCTGAATCCCTCGCGAATCGGGTGATCTTCGAGGATCGCCCGGTCGTGACCCGTCTGGTCGATCCCGCCGATACCGAGGGGGTGCGCATGCGCGCCCGGCCCGGTGAGCTGCACACGGATGGGCTGCGCATCGTCGAGGTGGCCGACTTCGACACGACGGCCTGCGGCGGCACGCACGTCGCCCGGTCGGGGGCCATCGGCCTGATCAAGGTGCTCAAGGTCGAGAACCACCGCGACGGCAGCCGCGTGACGTTCTGCGGCGGCGGGCGCGCCCTGCGCGACTACGCCGAGAAGCACGCCATTCTGACCGATCTCGCCGCCGGGCTGACGGTCGGCTACTGGGAGGTCAGGGAGGCGGTCGACCGCCTGCGCGACGACCTCAAGGAGGCCGGGCGCGCCCTGCGCTCGGCGCGGGGGCAGCTCCTCGAACTTGAGGCCGAGCGTCTGCTAGCATCTGTTCCGGCCCACGACGGGGAACGCATCGTCAGCGCGGCGTTCACAGGGCTGGATGGCGGCGAGGTCCGCGCCTTAGCGACCCGGCTGATCGAATCAGACGGCGTCGTCGTGCTGCTCGGCGCAGCGGGCGAGAAGGCACAGGTCGTCTGCGCCCGCAGCCCCGATCTACCCTACGACATGAACGCCGCGCTCCGCGCCGTGTTCGACGCGCTGGGCGGGGGCCGGGGCGGCGGACCACCCCACTTCGCTCAGGGCGGCGGCGTCTCCGCCGGAGCGGATGCGCTGGAGGAGGCCCTGCACGCCGGGGAACGCGCGCTGAGATCGTAAATTTATCCAACAATCGACTGGCTCACATGCAAGAAATCGCACAGAACGTTTATGTCGAAACGAGCTACCGCCGCGTCGCAGTCGGCGCGGCGCTGACCGGCGAAGGCTGGGTGCTGATCGACGTGCCGACCTTCCCCGCCGAGGCCCACGACTGGCGGCAGGCCCTTCAACACGTCGAGAACCAGCCGGTGCGCTACGTGCTCAGCACCGACGCCCATCGCGACCGCATCCTGTCGAACGGCGTCATGGAAAACGCATGCGTCATCATGCAGGAGGCCGCCGCCCGCGCCGTGCTGCGTCTGGAAGACAGCTACATCACCGAGGCGGCGAACGAGCTGGCCGACGACGGCAACATGCTGGCCCGCATCGCCAGCCTGCCGCTCGTCCCGCCGCACGCCTCGTTCGACCGGGAGATGACTCTCTACTGCGGCGGCCACGCCTTCGAGCTGATCGCCCAGCCAAGCGCGTCGCCGGGCAGCGCATGGGTTATCCTGCGCAAAGAGAAGGTCCTGTTCGCCGGGGACAGCATCATTACGGGCGGGCACCCGTATCTCGCCGGGCAAACCTCGAAGGCATGGCTCGAAGCGCTGAACACGCTGCGGCGTGACCGCTTCGCCGACTGGACCATCATCTCCGGGCGCGACGGCGTGATCGACCCGCAGGACACCGAGCCGCTGTCCGAGTACCTGCGCGTCGCGCGGCGGCGCGTGTCGAGCCTGCTCCGCACCGGCGAGCCGCGCGCCGAGGTGGCGCGCTTCGTCGACGAGCTGATGGCGGCCTTCCCGGTCCCACAGGGGGCGGAGGAGGCCGTCGCGGCGCGGGTCCGAACCGGGCTGGAGTCGATCTA
>CAZWUX010000119.1:0-11703 GCA_964637665.1 uncultured Anaerolineae bacterium | reverse complement strand
AGGATGCCTTCGTCGCAGCGGCCAATACCTGCATCATGATGATGTTCATCTGGGCCACCGAGCGCTTCAAGCTGAACCTGCTCTCGTACGAGTGCCGCGCCGAGGGCACCAAGCTGATCGAGCTTGACCGAACGGAGATCTTCACCCGCCTATGTTTGCAGCCTGTCATCCGGATCGCAGCGGGCGAGGAAGACCCGGCAGTGGTGGAGGCGCGCACGCGCCGCGCCTTGCAATCAGCCCAGAAGTACAGCCTCGTGGCCAACTCGGTCAAATCCGAGATCATCGTTGAGCCAACTTTCGAAATAACGCCCTGAGAGGGCACATTCTCATCAAATGGAGGGTAACATGTTGACCATCAAGATACTTGGCCCTGGCTGCGATAACTGCAAGAAGGTTGAAGTAGCTGCCCGGCAGGCAGCGACCAACCTGGGCATCCAGGCCAATTTCCAAAAAGTGACTGACCACGACGAGATTTACAAGTACCCGATCTTCTCTACACCTGGGCTGGTGATCAACGAGCAGGTGGTTTGCGCCGGGCGCATCCCCGCCGCGGCGGAGATCGTGACCTGGCTGGCGAACGCGCTGGAAACCGAAGCCTGACCGTTAAATCTGCCACACCAGCCGGGGCGGATCGCATCGATCCACCCCGGTTTTTGTTTTTGCGTTCCCGAATCACAGGCGATACGCTTAACGTGCACCGGTTTTCGCGCGGGTAGCCCCGCTGCCTTTGTGGACATTCTGCTGGTAGCAAGAGGAGAAGATGGTATGGAGAATAAAATAAACCGCTGGCTGTTCGCCGCGCTGCTCGGCGGCGTCGTGGTCGTGCTGGCCGCGTGCGGGCTGGCCGCGCCAACCGAGGCCCCGGCGGAGCCGGCTGGGGAACCTGCGGAGACGACCCCCGCGCCAACAGCCACGCCGACCGAAGCCCCGACGGCGACCCCAATGCCCACCGAGGCTCCGACCGCGACCCCGACGCCCACCGAAGCCCCCACCGCCACGCCAACCGAGGAACCCGCCGCCGTCGACGAGCCGTTTGTCGAGGTCGAGGATCAACCGCTTGGCCCGAACGCGACCGTCACCGTACAGAGCGCCGGTATCGAAGAGCCAGGCTGGATCGTGATCCACGCCGACGACGACGGCGACCCCGGCCCCATCATCGGCCATGCGCGGCTCAATGAGGGCGAGAACACCGATGTAACGGTTGAGATCGACCCGACCGGGCTGACGCCGACCCTCTACGCGATGCTGCACGTCGACGCCGGGTCGCGCGGCACGTTCGAGGCGCTTTCCGGCACCGACGAACCCGTCACCAATGAGGACGGCGATCCGGTCTTTACGTCATTTACCCTGACCGGCAGCGCCGTCGGCGTCGAGGTGCAGCCCCTCGGCGCGGAGAACACCGTCATCGTGCCGCTCGTGATTGCTGAGCAGCCGGGCTGGATCGTGATCCACGCCGACGAGGACGGCTCCCCCGGCGCGCCCATCGGCTACGCCGCCGTCGAGGAAGGGCTGAACACGGACGTTTCCGTTCCGGTCGATCCTGCGGCAGCCACGCACACCGTTTACGCCATGCTGCACGTCGACGCGGGCCAGCCGGGGACGTTCGAGTTCCCCGGCGCCGATGAGCCGGTCGGCGGCGCGGGCGGGGGCGTGATCGCTCCCTCATTTGCCCTGACCAACGTGCAGGTCGCAGGCGAGGACGGCGAGGTGATGGGCGGCGAGGCCGTATCCATCATCGACGCCGCGTTCAGCCCCCCCGAGATCACCATCACACCCGGCACGACCATCACCTGGACGAACGAGGGATCGCTGCCGCACACCGTCACCGCCGACGGCGGCCTGTTCGACAGCGGCACGCTGGAGCCGGGCGATACGTTCTCCCACACGTTCGAGGAGCCGGGCGAGTATCCCTACTACTGCCAGTTTCACGGCGGGGAGGGTGGCGAGGGCATGTCCGGCGTCGTGATCGTGACCGAGTAGCGATCCGGTTTTCTGCAAAAAGAAAGAGGGCAGCCGCGCGGCTGCCCTCTTTGCGTTCTTCCCCTGATCGCGATGCTAGAACAGAAACTTCCCCTTCTCTAACACCTTCTCCCCGTCGAGATAAATCGCGCCCTCGTCGCGCAGGTCCTTCACGATGTCCCAGTGCAGCGCCGACTGGTTGACGCCGCCGCACTCTTTATAGGCCCGCCCCAGCGCGAGGTGGACCGTCCCACCGATTTTCTCGTCGTACAGGATGTCCCCCACGAACCGCTGTATGCCGAAATTCGTCCCGACCCCGAACTCCCCGATGCGCTTCGCGCCCTCGTCCATCGCGATGAGGTCGTGCAGCAGGTCCTCGTTGCTGTCCGCCGTCGCCTCGACGACCTCCCCCTTCTCGAACACGAGCCGGATACCCTCGACGTGCTGCCCGACGTACACGCCGGGAAACTCGAACGTGATCACGCCCTCGGCGCTGTCGTCGACCGGCGCGGTGAATATCTCACCATCCGGCATGTTGAGGTGGCCGTCCGCCACCTCATACTCGCGGCCCTTCGTCGAGAACGAGATGTCCGTCCCCTCGCCGACGATGCGGACCTGCTCCGACGCCTGAAACACGGCCTGAATCGCGTTGTAGCGCTCCGACTCGGCGGCCCAGTCGCGCAGCGTCGCCTCGAAGAAGAAGTCCATCATCTCGTCGAGCGGCATCTCTGCGGCCTGCGCGAACGATTCGTTCGGCACGCGGACCAGCACCCAGCGCGTCAGCTCGGTCCGCATGGCCGAGACTTTGCCCATCGCCCGCTTGTGCGCGGAGATTTTCCCCGACTCGATGCCCGTGAACTCGTGCGGGTTGCGCGCGCCGCGCAGCCCGACGTACGTGTCCGCCCATTCCATGCCATAGGCGTTCAACTCCGGCACCCAGTCAAGCTGCTCCTGAGTTCCATAGCGCATCAGGTCGCGCTCTAGAAACGCGGACTGAAACTCCACCTGCGGCAGCGCCCCGGCGCGTACGGCGGCGGCATACACCGCGCGCACCAGCGGAAACGTCTCCGTCTCCAGCATCGTGATGAGCAGCTTCTCGCCCGGCCCGGTTCCGGTTGAATAGTTGATTAAGATATCGGCCAGTTGGTCCCAGCGTGGGTCCGTCATGGTAGTGGTCCCTCCTTCGTGGTTGCGATGTGTTTACCGGTGGAGTTTAGTACACCCCGTACTCGTGGATCGTCTCGAACATCGCCATGACGTTCTCCGGCGGTGTCTTGTCCTGTATGTTGTGAATCGGCGCGGCGACCAGCCCGCCGCCGGGCATCAGGTCATCGAGGCGGCGGCGCGTCTCCTCCCGCACGTCCTCCGGCGAGCCGAAGGGCAGCGTCCACTGCGTGTCGCACACGCCTCCCCAGAACGTCAGGTCAGCCCCGTACTCGCGCTTCAGCGCGGCGGTGTCGCCCATCCCCCGCGCGCTGACCTGCACCGGGTTGAACACGTCCACGCCGATGTCGATCAGGTCCGGTAGAAAAACCTGTGTCGCGCCGCAGCCGTGATACAGGATGTGCGCATCCGTGCGCGCCCTGATCGCGTCGACGAGCCGTTTCTGCCGGGGCTTGATGCGCGTCCGGTACAGGTCGGGGCCGATCATCGGCCCCTGCTGGGTGGCGATGTCATCACAGATCGACACGACCTGCACGTACGGCCCCACCCGGTCGAGCATCGCGCTGTAAGCCGCGATCATGACCTCCGTGATGCGCTCCATCAGGTCGTCGGCAAATTCACGGTGGAGCAGCAGGTCCGACAGAAACGCCTCCATCCCCCGTAAATACTGCGGGAACTCGAAGATGCCCCCGCCGAACACGCACCCGATCACCAGCCCATAATCCGTGTTCTCGTACAGGTCGCGGGCCACGATATCCAGCCCTTCCCAGCGGGCCGGATCAGTCGGGTCCGGCCAGGCGAAGGCATCCAGCGCCTCGACGGTCGGCTCGCCGAGTGGGAACTCGACGAGGTCGAAGTAATGCCCGCCCTCTTTCGGCATCCGCAGGCCGATCCCCCACTCGCTCGTATAGCTGTAGTACCGCTCGTCCTCGTGGATGTCGAGCGCCCACGCCGATCCGGCTTGCTCCCGAATCTGGCGCGTGTCGGCGCGGATCGCCTCGTCGAGAAACGATTCGTCCAGCGCCGGAAGCTGCTCGACGAGGTTGACAAGCATCACCGGGCCGGGGTCGCGCCCCAGATAGCCCATCAGGTCGACGTACGCCCCCTTGCAGATCGACGTGACATCCGTCCCACCGAGGTCGATGGGCACCCGGTCCGGTTCGCGGTGTTCGAGGGCGGCTAACAGGCGTTCACGTGAGTTCATATATGGGGTCTCCTCATTGTCGGACGGATCATGGCGCTGGTTCCGGCTCGACGGCGGGCCGCGTAGCGTCCTCGTGGAAGATCGCGTGGCAAACCCGGTCGAGCAGCAGGGCCTTCTCGACGGCATCCTCCACCGAGTCGAGCACGTTCAGCCCATCGAAAAACAGCATATAGGGCACGTCGTAGCAGGTCGCCTTGATCTGGCGCAGCCGGGCGCGCATCATGTCCTCGGTCGCCATCAGCACCTCGGAGACGGGATGCAGCCGCTTCATGATGCTAGATCCGGCTCGCCGCCCGAATAATTCCACCGCCGGCTGGAGTGCCGTCCAGGGGCCGACATCCATCATCCGCAGGTCCGGCAGCCGGGCCAGCACGGGCAGCAGCCGGGTGTTATCCGCGCAGCTGTGCCAGTAATCGATGCCCCCGAAGTGCTCCGCGAGGCGCGTCTCGTAGGGCAGCACGAACTCCTCGTAATGGCGCGGCCCCGTGAGCGGCGCGCCGACCTCGTCATCGCCCATAATCAACGGCTCCAGCGCCTGCCCGGTGAAGCGCGCCCGGTCCTCCCACCACGCGATCATCGCGTCGGTCGCCAATTCCATCATCGCGTGGACGAAGCCCGGATCGTCCGCCATGTCGAGCGCCAGCCGCAGCGGTCCGCGCAGGTGAAAGATCAGCGAGAACGGCCCGGTGAGCCACGTCGTGAACTCGACCCGGAAATCATCCGGCAGCAGCGCGCAGGCTTCCTCGTACATACGGTGCGCGAGCGGCGACAGCCCCGCCGTGAAAAAATCGGGCGGTTCCAGCCGGGCGAGATCGGCCTCGTTCTCGACGACCGTCCCCGCGATCCAGGGCACGGCGTCGGCGGCATAGACGATCTCCGCGCCGAACAGGCTCGGCGCGAAAAAGCCGAGCATGTTGATCAGCACCGTCTTACTCACGCTGCCGTCGTGGTGCAGGTGCTCGTGCTCCCACACCTTCTGCTCCAGCGTGAAGCACAGATACGTCCCGGCGTCCGTGAACACGTCCGCGAGGTTGTAGCCCAGCAGCCGGGCGTAGAAATTAGCGTCCGGGCAGAGCACGTAAGGCGCGCGGCCCGTCCCCGCGACGGGGTTGGGGAAGGCGAACATGCTGACGTTGTCGCTCGCCGCCGAGCGATCCCACAGGTCACCCCACGCCGGGGTTTCCGCGCTTTCGGCGATCGCCCGCACCCGGTCGATCAGCCGGGGCAGCCTGCCGTGCAGGTCCACCTCAGCGTTCCTCATCCCCGGATTCGTCGCCCATCCGGTCGGCGGCCAATAAAATCCCATCCACGATGCGCTTGTAGCCCGTGCAGCGGCACAAATTCCCGGCGATGGCCTCCCGCACGTCATCCGTCGTTGGGTGCGGGTTGCGGTCCAGCAGCGCAACGGCGCTCATCACGAAGCCGGGCGTGCAGTAGCCGCACTGCGTCCCACCCGCCTCCGCGATGCTCCGCTGAACCGGGTGCGGCGCGTCGACCGTGCCCACGCCCTCCACCGTGAGGATCGTCCCCCCATGCGCCTTCATCGCCGGGATCAGGCACGAGTTCACCGCCCGCCCGTCGAGCAGCACCGTGCAGGCCCCACACTCCCCCTCACGGCAGCCGATCTTCGTCCCGACGAGGCCCAGGTCCTCACGCAGCACGTCGACCAGCATCCGCAGCCCATCGACCTCCAGCGTCACGTCCTGCCCGTTGACAGACATCTGCAAGCGCGGCATCGCGTTACCCTTCCCCTGTCATCTGCCGCCGCAGATCGTGCAGCGCGCGGCGCATTAATCCACCTACAACCATCTTCCTGTAATCCGCCGATCCGCGCACGTCGTCGATCGGGCGCGCCGCCTCGCTGGCGAGCTGTGCGGCCCGCTCGACGGCGTCGTCGTCCAGCGCCCCCCCGGTTAACGCCATCTCGACCTCCGGCGCCCGGATCACGGTCGGCGCCACCGAACCCAGCGCCACGCGCGCCTCCTCCACCCTGTCACCCGCCACCCGCACGAGCACCGCCAGCCCCGCGACGGCGATCGCCATCGCCCGGCGCAGCCCCAGCTTCTCGAACGCGCCGTACCAGCCGGGTCCGGGTGCATCCCACGTTAAATGGGTGATCAACTCCCCGTCCCCCAGCACGGTTCGCCGCACGCCCAGCACGAAGTCACGCACCGGAACGGCGCGCGCGCCCTCCGGCCCATAGAGGTGCACCGTCGTGTCGAGCACGTACAGCGGCGGCAGCGTATCCCCCGCCGGGGATGCGTTCGCCAGGTTCCCCGCCAGCGTCGCGATGTTGCGCACCTGCACCCCGCCGATCGTGTGGATGGCCTTCACCAGAAAGGGCACCCCCTCCACCAGCGGCGCGAAGCCGAGCAGGTCGCTGTACGTCACCGCCGCCCCGATCGTGAAACGCCCACCCACCGCCTCCAACCGGTGCAAATCAGGGATGCGCGTCACGTCGATCAGGTATTCGGGGTGCGGACCTCCCGCCTCGACGAGCAGGACGAGGTCCGTGCCCCCTGCAATGAACCGGGCGCGCTTCCCATGCCGGGTTTTCAGCGCCGATGCCTCTTCGACGGTGGCCGGAAACAGGTAATCGACCGGCGGGCTGTTCGTCATGTCGGCGTGGCCTCCTCATTTTCTGGTGTGTCGGCGGTTTCCGCCGGGCGCGGCGCGGCCAGCATCGCGTCACGCGTCTGCGTGAAGAACGCGCGGATGTCCTCATAAGCGGCGGCAGTGGCCGGGTCCGGCTCCTCATGGGAGAGCGTGCGCACCATCGCGCCCGCCGCTGCCTCTACGTCAGGATAAAGCTCGCACCCCACCGCCGCGATCACCGCCCCACCGAGCGTCGCATCCCCCCCCGCGCGTGACACGGTCCGGTTCAGCACGTCCGCCACGATCTGCCGCCACAGCGGACTGCGCGCCCCGCCACCCGTCACCCGGATGTGATGCGCGTCCAACCCCTGCCGCTCGAACGCCTCGAATATCTCCGCCAGCGCGAACGTCACGCCTTCCAGCACGGCGCGGGTCAGCTCCGGGCGGCCATGCGCCAGCCCCACGCCCACGAACCCTCCGCGCAGCGCCGGGTCAGCCTCCGGCGTGCCACGCCCCGCCAGATAAGGCAGGAAGCTCACGCCCCGGCTGCCGGGCGGCACGCCCGACGCCTCCTCCAGCAGCGCGTCATACGCCGACCTGTCGCGCGGAATCCCGAACAGGTCAGCTAACCACTGGAGGCTGCCCGCCCCACTGAACGTGAACCCGCCCCCGATCCAGCGCCCGCCCACGTACGGCCACGAAAACATGTGACGTGTCAGCAGCGCCTCCGGGGGGAGGCGGCGCGGGATGACGACCCGTGCGACCCCATTCGTCGCGAGCGTGATCACCCCATCTCCAAGCGCGATCACGCCGCTGCCCAGCGTCGCCGCCGCGCCGTCGTTGACCCCGGCGAAGATCGGCGTGCCTGCCGGAAGACCGACCCGCCCGGCGATCTCCGCCCGCAGCGCGCCTGCCTGTTCGGTGGAGGGCATGACCGCCGCCAGCCGCTCGACCGGCCACCCTGCGAACTCGAACGCCGGGCCGAACCAGCCCTCAGCCCCCGGCCCGCTCGACGGGTCGGTAGCGGCCCGCCCGGTGAGCCATCGCAGCAAAAACCCCTTGATGTCCAGCAGTTGGTCGGCCCGCGCGGCGAGGTCGGGCTGTTCCTCGACGAACCACATCAGCCGGGCCGGGAAGCCCGTCAGCGGGGAGCCGAGTCCGATCCAGTCCGTCCCGACGGCGTCGATCAGCCGCCGTCCCTGCGGCTGGGCGCGCTCGTCCTGCCACGTGGGGCAGGGGGCCAGCGGATCGCCTGCCGCGTCGACCGCGACGAGGCCCGGCCCGAAGTTCGACAGGCTGATCCCAACCACGTCCGCCGCCCGCTCGCCGAGCGCCCCCGCGACCTCTGCCAGCGCGCTCTCCAGCGCGGCCCGCCAGTCCGCCGGGTTCTGCTCGACGCAGCCGGGGCGCGGGTAATGGGTCGGGTAGCCGTGTGCGGCTTCCGCGAGGCGCTCGCCCCGCGTGTCGTAGCACGCCACTTTGCCGTTGGTCGTGCCCAGATCGATTCCGATCAGCAGCGGATCAGCCATCGTGCGGCGCGCCATCCTCCTCGCGCTCGCGGCGGGCTTTCTCGTGGAGCGCCTTCAGCACCCGTTCCGGGGTGGCGGGCAGGTCGGTGATCGTGACGCCTACCGCGTCGTAAATCGCGCTGATCACCGCCGGGGCGACCGGCACGACGGTCAGCTCTGCCATGCCCTTCACGCCCAGATCACCCATCGGCACCGGCTCGTCGACGAAATCCGAGTGGATGGCGAGCGGCACGTCGTAGACGGTCGGAATCAAGTAGGTCGTCAGGCCGTCGGTTTCCGGCCAGCCCTCCCTCTGCTTGAATTCCTCCGTCAGTGTGTGGCCCAACCCCATCGCGACGCCGCCCTCGACCTGCATCTCCGCCCCGATCCGCCGCACGATCCGCCCGGCGTCGACGAACGCATCCAGCCGCAGCACGGCGACCTCGCCCGTGTCCGTGTCGACCTCCACCTCCGCGACGTAGGTCGCGTAGCCGAACTGGTTGACCCCGTAACCCTGCCCATCCTCGTCCAGCGGCTCGGTCGGCTCCCCCTCGAACGTCGCGCTGGCCCTGAGCGGCAGACCCATCTCCCGGCACTCGTCGACGACCTCGCGCAGCGTCACCGACCTGCCTTCCCGCCCGATCAGCACGCCCTCGCGGATCGTGACCTCGTCGGGCGGCGTATTCAGCAGCTCGGAGGCGGCCATCTGGAGCACACGCCGCAGCTTGCGCGCCGCGCCGAGCGTCGCGTTGCCCGTGATCGTCGTCTGCCGGGAGGCCCCCGTCGAGCCGCCGGAGGGCGTCGCGGTGGTGTCCGGGTCGATCACGTCGATGCGCTCCGGCGGCACGCCGCCCAGCGCATCCCCCACGATCACGCGAGTCGTCTCCGGGATGCCCTGTCCGAGGTCGGCGGCGGCGACGCCGACCCGGTAGCGCAAATCGTCCGTCAGCTCGATCGCCACCGTCGAGCGGTCGGGGTGCCCGAAGTGATAATTCGACCCCTGCCAGCCCGTGCCATAGCCGATCCCGCGCTTCTTCACCGCGCCTCCTCCCCGTTCGTCGGGAGCGTCACCCCCGCATGGCGCGCCGCTGCTTCGAGCGTCTCCCGGACGCGCGCCCCACGCGGAACCGGCCTCCCCGTGATCGTCTCATCCCCATCACGCAGCGCGTTCATCCAGCGCAGCCGCAGCGGGTGGATGCCCAGCGCGCGGGCCGCGCGGTCCATCTGCATCTCCATCGCGAATTCGACCCCCGGCGTGCCCCAGCAGCGCATCGCCCCCGCGACGAGGTTGTTCGTGTAAACCAGCCGCGCCCGCACGTGCGCGTTCGGCACGCGGTACGGCCCGGTCGACTGGAGGCTGGCGAAGCGCATGACGCCCTCTCCCCAGTGCACGTAGGCCCCTGTGTCCATCAGCAGGTCGACTTCAGCCGCCGCGAGTGTGCCATCCGCGCGCAGTCCGATCTGGTGATGGATCCGTTGGCCGTGTCGTTTGGAGTGACCCCGGATCGATTCGGCCCGGTCAAACACGATGCGAACCGGGCGCCTCGTTCGATTGGCAAGTAGCGAGGCCCATACGGGCAGCAAATTGTCATCCTTGCCCCCGAACGACCCACCCGCCGGAACGAGGATCACCCGGAAGCGATCCTCAGGCCAGCCGAACGCATGCGCGAGCACCTGCCGCTCGCCATAAATATCGTGACAGCCATACCAGACGGTGATAGTCCCATCGTCGCTCGGTGCGGCGAGCACCGCCTCCGTTTCGAGGAAGGCGTGCTCGATCCACGGGTATGTATACGTGTCCTCGACGACGAGGTCCGCTTCCGCCATCGCGGCGGCGGCGTCTCCATGCCGGATGTGGAACTCAGGCAGCAGGTTGCCGCCGGGGTAGAGCGCGGGCGCGCCGGGCCGCAGCGCTTCCTCCAGGTCGAACACCGCCGGGAGCGGCGTCAAATCGAGCTTGATGGCATCCAGTGCAGCGCGGACCGCCTCTTTCGTCTCTGCGGCGACGATGGCGACTGCATCGAGCACCGTGCGGGCGCGCGACGAGGCGAGGAACTCCTGATCCGCGACCGACTTGCCGACGCTGTTCTCACCGGGGATGTCCGCCGCCGTCAGCGCCGCGTGCACGCCGGGGATGGCGAGCGCGGGCCGCACGTCGATGTGGTTGATCGTGCAGTGGGGGTGCGGGCTGCGCAGCACGCCGCCTATGAGCATCCCCGGCAGGGTGAGGTCGCTCGTGTAACGCATTTCGCCCGTCGTCTTGGCGAGGTGGCTGCGCGGCGAGATCGTTCCCTCCGGCGGCACCCACGTGCCGGGTTGGCTGCGGGCGGGTTCCACGCTTTCTTGGGCCATTGATGATTTTCCTCGTCCCCCGGCGATTGGCGCGGGGATCGAACGGGCTATTTCACCACCCCGACGCCCAGGCCGGAGACGATGTAACGCTGGATGTACAGGAACACGATCAGGAGCGGCAGGCTGGCGAGCATCCCCGTTGCCAGCAGGCCGGTGAAGTCGACGTTGTACTGCCCGATGTTGGCGGCAATCGCCACTGTGATGAGCTGCTTCTGCGGCGACCGGATGAATGACACGGCGAACAGATACTCATTCCACGTCAGCAGAAACACGAAGGCCGCCGTCGCCGCGAGGCCGGGGGCCAGCAGCGGGAAGATGATGCGCAGCAGCGCGCCGAGCCGCGTCGTGCCGTCCAGCCACGCCGCTTCCTCAAGCTCGACGGGCAGCGCGTCGAACATCGTGCGCAGGTTCCACACCGCGAACGGCAGGTTGAGCAGCCCGTTGGCGAGGATCAGGGGGATGAACGTGTCGTACACATTCAGGTAGCCCGCCAGCCGGAACAGCGTCAGCGCCAGCAGCACGCCGGGGAACAGCCGCACGACGAGCAGCAAAATCTGGAGCGGGCGCTTTCCGGCGAACCGGAATCGCGAGAAGCCGTAGGCCGCCAGACTCGCGATGAAGATGTCGAGCAGCGCCGCCGATCCCGCCACGACGAAGCTGTTGCGGAACGAGCGCATCGTCGTCGGGTTGGTGACGACCGACGCGAAGTTAGTCAGCGTCAGACGACTGGGCAGGATGCCGCTGTAGAACGGCTCGCCGGGATCGCGGAAGGCCGAGATCAGCATCCACAGGATGGGCAGCAGCCAGATCAGCGTGATCAGGCCGACGCCGACGTGAGCCAGGGCGCGCAGCACATTTCTAACGCGCCTGCGCTGCTCCAGCGAGCTGTATTGGGTGCGAGTGGTGGTCGTCACGTCCGTG
>CAZWUX010000118.1:0-11780 GCA_964637665.1 uncultured Anaerolineae bacterium | reverse complement strand
AACAGATGGAGTAACCGTGTTCCGGGTATGTCCCTGCCCGGATACGACGCTTGTGGCGTATTCACTGCGCCCGTGTTCCCCTGTGGGCACACATCCGCTGCCGGGATGCCCTCTGAAACCACTCCCTCCCAGGCTGACCGCCGCCGCGACGGCAGGCGATCAGCGGTTGTGAGGGAACTCTATGGCAACGTACCGACGCTATCACATCGACACCCGCCCTGCCCCGCCGCCAGAGAGCGGCTACCCGGTTGAGTTCGAGATGACCGAGGAGGGCAACTACGTCAAATACGGGCACCCCGTGTTCGCGGGCAAGACGGCGCGCGGGGATGATCACTGGACCGCCGAGGTCATCAGCCAGACGTGGTACATGGCCGAGACGGGGCGCATCCCTATCTCCGGGGCAGGCTACGGGGGCAAATTCGCCGGGGAAGGGTTCGAGGGCATCTGGCTCGACATGAGCGAGATCGTCCGGCCCACGCGGGATGGCATTCACGGGCGAGAGGTCATCTCGACCGAGGTGGACATTGGCGCGGGGCTGACGGCGCTCACCTTCGACACCACAGGCCGCCTGACGAGCGAGCTGCCGTCGTGGCTGACGCTTTCGCTGCCCGTCATCTTTAACCCGCTGCCCGAACCGCTGCCGGGACGGGGCACGATCGTCGCGACGGCCAGAGCTGCCGACGAACTGGGCACGCTGGCGCTCATCCGCCCGGATGAGGATGGAGACGACCTGGCCGGGTACCGAAATGCGCTCGGCCTGCTGCTCCAAGACGAACTCCCCCCCGACCTCAATTGGACACCGCGCTACGTCGAAATCGACGCCCCCGCCAGAATACTGCCCGATCTGCTCGAAGCCGCACAGGAACGCTGGCCTGAAGCCGTCATCGCGGCCCGGCTGCCGCTCGACACCGGGACGGGAGAGATGGCGGTCGACCTCGTGCGCAGGGGCATGCGGGTGATCCACGTCGCCGGCAATGAGGTGGGGATGGATGACGCAGGGCGCTACCTGCCGGAAGCGATCCGGGATGTGCACTGCGCGCTGGTCGACTGCTCGCTGCGAGACGCGGTCACGCTGATCGTGAGCGGCGGGATCGCCGCCGCCGAGCACGTCGCCAAAGCTATCGCCTGCGGGGCCGACCTCGTGGCGCTCGACTTCATCCTGTTCGTGGCGTGGGGAACTTCGCTGTGGGCGGATCGCGGCCCGTCGCCGATAGAAGACGCCGACTTCGACGCGGAATGGGGAGCGCAGCGGCTCGTCAACCTCGTCAATGCGTGGCGCGACCAGCTGCTTGAGGCGCTCGGCGCGATGGGTATGCGGGAGGTCCGGCGCCTGCGGGGTGAGGTGGGACGCACGATCTGGTTCCAGACGGAGGATGCGGCCTTCAAGAAGCGGCTGGGGGACAGTGCGCCGCTGGCGTCTTACCCGGCGGCGGCCAGAGAAGAAGCGCCGGAGGGCGATTTCCGGTGGCCGGTGTGGCTGCTGCATACGACGCAGCAGATGGCACGGACGGGGAGTCCGCCGGATGGGCAGGTCGAGTACCGGATAGGGGATTCGGACGGAGGGTTCGACCGGCTGGCCTTCACGTTCGAGATGGACCGCGATCCGAGGGACGTGCCAGCCGCCGACCCGGCGGGGTTCGACATGAGCCTGCCGCTCAACCGGCGGGAGGACGGACGCCCGGCGCGGCGCATCGCGACGCCGTGGTATGGGGCGGGGATGTCGTACGGGAGCGTGGGGTATCCGGTTATGTACGCGCGCTGCCGGGCGGCGATGGAGATGGGCACGCTGTCGTCGACGGGAGAAGGCGGCTACCCGGACGCGCTCGCCGAATTCGCAGATGCGATCATCACACAGGTCGCCACCGGGCTGTTCGGGGTGAGCGAGGCAACGCTCCAGCGCGCGCCGGTGCTCGAAATCAAGTATGCGCAGGGGGCCAAGCCGGGGCTGGGAGGCCACCTGCTCGGCAACAAGAACACGGAGACTGTCGCTCGGCTGCGGGAAGCCGTACAGGGCACGTCGCTGTTCTCGCCGTTCCCGTTCCACAGCGTGTACTCGGTCGAGGATCACAAAAAGCACGTCGACTGGCTCAAGCAGACGAACCCGGAGGCGATCGTCAGCGTGAAGGTGTCCACGCCGACGGATGTCGACATGGTGGCGGTGGGTTCGTACTATGCCGGGGCGCACATCATCCACCTCGATGGGGCATACGGCGGAACGGGCGCGGCCCCGGAAATCGCGAAAAAGAACATCGCGATGCCGATCGAATATGCCGTGCCGAAGGTGCATAACTTCCTTGTGGAGGAGGGCATCCGAGATGAGGTCACGCTGATGGCTTCCGGCGGGCTGCGCACGGCCTACGACGTGGCGAAGGCCATCGCGCTCGGCGCGGACGGCGCGATCCTGGGCACAGCGGAGCTGGTCGCCATCGGGTGTATCCGCGTGGCGCAGTGCGAGAAGGGGCTGGGCTGCCCGTTCGGCATCACGACGACGGACCCCGAACACGCCAAGCTGGTCGACGCGCAGGAAAGCTGGCGGCGCATCGTCAACATGTACACAGGCTGGCTGTGGCAGATCGCGGGGATACTCGAACAGTACGGCATGACGTCGATCAGTGAGCTGCGCGGGCGCAGCGACCTGCTGGTGTACCTCGAATGACAGGTAAAAGGGAAAGGACGATGACGGACTTCATGGTTGACAGAGCCGGACTGCTGCTCGCCGCCCGGAGACGAATGCTCGATAAATTGAGGAACTGGCTCCCGTCCGCCGACCGCGCGTCGGACGCGGCGGAAGGGGGATGCGGCGTGCTGGGGCTGGCCTCGGCGACGCCCATCGCCGGGCGGCATATCCACGCCGCGACGGCGCAGATGCACAACCGGGGTAATGGGAAGGGTGGCGGCGTCGCGATGGCGGGACTCGATCCGCGCCAGATGGGCGTCGACGCCGAGACGCTGCGCACGCACACGCTGCTGCAAGTCGCGCTGCTCGACCCGGAGGCGCGGAGCGAGGTCGAGGCGCGCTTCGTCGAGCCGCATTTCGACGTGGCGGCGGGCTACGCCATCGAGCACGTGGACGACTTCCGCGACGTAGAGGGACTCGACGTGCGCCCGCCTGACGTGGTGCGCTACTTCGTGCGGGCCAAACAGGACGCGCTGGCCCGCTTCGCCGACGAGAACGATCTGGGGGCGCTGCCTGCCCGCGAGATCGAGGACGAATTCGTTTATCAGAACTCATTCCAGCTTAATACGGCGCTTTACGCCAGCCTTGGCGAGAAGCGGGCGTTCGTGCTCTCGCACGGGCGTGACCTGATCGTGCTTAAGATCGTCGGCTACGGCGAGCAGGTCATCGACTACTATCAGCTAGGCGGCCAGACCGCGCGCGTCTGGATCGGCCACCAGCGCTATCCGACGAAAGGCCGGGTGTGGCATCCGGGCGGGGCGCATCCCTTCATCGGGCTGAACGAGGCGCTGGTCCACAACGGGGACTTCGCCAACTACCACGCCGTCGGGGAATATCTGCGCCAGCGGAACATGTCGCCGTTATTCCTGACCGACACGGAGGTGGCGGCGCTGCTGTTCGACCTGTGGGACCGCGTCTACGACTACCCGCTGGAAGTGACGCTCGAAGCGATGGCCCCGACGACGGATCACGACTTCGACCAGCTCCCGGAGGAGAAAAAGCGGCTGTATAAGGCCGTGCAGGCCACACACATGCATGGCTCGCCGGATGGGCCGTGGTTCTTCATCCTCGCGCGGTCGCGCCCGGATGAGGGGCGGCGCGATCTGCTGGGCATCACGGACACGAGTATGCTGCGCCCGCAGGTGTTCGCGATGTACGAGAACACCTCGCCGGAGGGCGGCGACCCGGTGCACGTCGGGTTGATCGCCTCGGAGCGGCAGGCGATCAACGCCTGTTTGCGCTCACTGGCGGATGAGGATGCGCGTTTCCAGCCACAGGCGGACCGCTACTGGGCGGCGCGCGGCGGCTCTCACACGGACGGCGGGGCGTTCCTGTTCTCGGTGACGGACGACGGGGGGCTGATCTGCACGAACAAGTTCGGGGAACCGGTGACGGTCACGCCAAACCGGCGGCACGTGCGGCCCGCCGATCTACAGGATCGGGCATCCGACACATCCAACCGGGCATGGCAGACACAGGCGATGCGGGCCTTCGACGACGGGGGCGCGCCGAGCTTTCACGATTGGGCACAGTCGATCCTGCCGGATGCGGACTGGGTGGAGATCGCGGATGGGCTGCGGGCGCTGCGCGACTTCGCGGCGCACGGTGACGCGGAATGGGCGTACGTCCGTGAGACGCTGACGCTGCTGCGCGACCGGCCAGCCACCGCGGGTGACAAAAAGCGCGCGTCGCTGCGGGCGCTGATCGATGGGGCGCTGGACGCGCTGTTCGATGACGTTCCGGCGCTGGGTGTGGAGATGGGAAGCGGCGTGCGGCGCGTACGGCGCGTCACGCGGGAGACGCTCGATACGCTGTGCCCGCCTGACGGCGTGGAGACGACGCTCGTCATCGACGGGCACGGGTTCGACGCGGAAGGTGATGGGAGCGCAGCGCGCGCCATCGTGGAGGCGGCCTCGCTCGGATGGACGCACATCATCGCCAACCGCTGGCGCGGGGGGCGGTTTGCAGGGTGTGGGCTTGGGCCGGACAGTGATGGCATGTGGCTGGACCTGTACGGTGATGTTGGCGATTATGCCGCATCGGGACTCGACGGGGCGGAGGTCCACATTCACGGGAGCGGACAGGATCAGCTCGGTCAGATCATGCGGCGGGGCAAGCTCGTGATTCACGGCGATGTGGGCCAGACGTTCCTGTACGGGGCGAAGGGCGGGGAAATCTACGTGCAGGGGTCGGCGGCGGGACGCCCGCTGATCAACGCGGTCGGCAGGCCGAGGGCCGTGATCAATGGGACGTGTCTGGACTACCTCGCGGAATCGTTCATGGCGGGCGATCCGCTGAAAGGCGGGGGGTTCGTCGTGTTGAACGGCGTTGCATTCGACGAGGATGGCCGGCTCGCAGAGCTGCCCTCCCCCTACCCCGGCGGCAACCTGTTCTCGCTGGCGTCCGGCGGGGCGATCTACCTGCGGGACCCGTATCGCAAGGTGATGGAACAGCAGCTTAACGGGGGGGCGTTCGGCGACCTGAATGACGAGGACTGGGCGCTGGTCAAACCCTATCTGGAGGAAAATGAGCGGTTGTTCGGCATCCGGATCGACGATCTGCTGACGGTCGACGGAATTCGCCGCAGGCCGGAGGAGGTCTACCGCAAGGTCGCGGTCAAGGAGGCGAGCAGGATTCTGGTCGAAACAGAAAACAGATAACAGAAGTGCCAAGTTGAAAGTGCCAAGTGCAGAGTGGGGCAGCCAGTTCGACGTTATGAGTGCTGAACAAGGAAAGTTGTAGAACGTCCGGTTTTGGCCCGTGTCTGGGGAATGAACCGCTCTGGGCCGGACGGCGTAGTAGGGTGCGTTGAGCGACGGTCGGCAGGCCGGGCTGGCAATACGTCCACCGACCACGCAAACGGATGCCGGCACATACATACGCGCACGACCGGGGGATGTGGCGAACGCATCCCCCTTTTTGCGGCGGGGGGCCGGGAGACGCGTCGACGCACGGAAACGCGACGCAGGAACCAGCGCCCAGCACGCGAAACAGAAGCGGTGAGGGTTTGATCCTCAAGCGCGTTGTGTGGTATACACACCAGTGAGACTTCACCCAACCATGTAAGGAGCGAGCGACCTGATGACATCACCGGTAAACGTTAATCCGAACATCTTTAGAGCCTATGATATCCGGGGGATCGTCGACGAGGATTTGACCGACGAGACCGTCGCGGTGCTGGGCAAGGGAATCGGCACCTATCTCGTAAGACAGGGCGCGAACAGCATCGCCATCGGGCGCGACAACCGGCTGAGTTCGGAGCGATTTAAGGACCTGCTCGTCGAAGGCGTGCTTTCGACGGGGTGTGATGTGATCGACATCGGCATGAGCACGTCGCCGCTGCTGTACGCCGCCGTCTGCATGTGGGATCAGGGGGGCGGGGTCAACATTACGGGCAGCCACAACCCCATCGAGTTCAACGGGTTCAAGATCACGGCGCGGAACGCTTACCCGGTCGCATCAGAGGACATCCAGCTCATCCGCCAGATCATCGAGGCGGGCGATTTCGAGCAGGGCAGCGGCTCGAAAAGCCAGCGCGACCCGAAGGAACCATACTTCGAGAAGATACGCGGCGCGGTGGACATCCAGCGCGGGATGAAGGTCGCCATCGACACGGGCAACGGCGTCGCGGGGCTGTTCACGGCGGACGTGCTGCGCAGCCTGGGATGCGAGGTCACGGAGTTGTTCGGCGAGCTGGACGGCAGCTTCCCCAACCACCTGCCTAACCCCGAAAACGAGGAGTATCTGGAAGACCTGAAGGCGACGATGGCTAAAGGCGGCCTCGACGCGGGGTTCGGGTATGATGGCGATGGTGACCGCATCGGGCTGATCGATGAGAAGGGCGCGTACCGCGCTGCCGATTACATCATCATTCTGCTGGCGAGGGACTACCTGTCGCGGCATCCCGGCGACCGCGTGCTGATCGACGTGAAGGCGTCAAAGATCGTGCTCGACGACATCGAGGCGCACGGCGGCGTGCCGTTCATGTGGAAGACCGGCCACTCGCTCGTGAAGCAGAAGATGGTCGAGGAAGGCATCATGCTGGGCGGCGAACTCAGCGGGCACATGTTCGTGTTCGAGGACTTCTTCCCGTTCGACGATGCGCTGTACACCTCGGCGCGGCTGCTGCATTACCTGTCGCGCAGCGATAAGACGATCTCTGAGCAACTGGCAGGGCTGCCCAAGCTGTACTCGACGCCGCTGATCCTCGTCCCGACGCCGGATGACGCCAAGTTCGGCGTAATCAAACAAGTCACCGAGCATTTCAAGGAATTGTATCCGGTTAACGACGTAGACGGCGCGCGCGTCACGTTCGACGATGGGTGGGCCATTGTGCGGGCCTCGAACACGACGCCCAACCTGACGGTCCGGTTCGAGGCGTCCACAGAGGACGCGCTGGAGCGCATCGAGTCCGAGGTTTATGGGGTGCTGGGAGAGTTCCCGGAGGTCGATCTGGAGCATCGAGAAGAGCATTAACCCCACCTGAGCCCACACGCGACCGTCCGGCGCTGCGAGAGATGCCGGGCGGTCGTTTTGTGTCTGCATGGTGGGTTCCGGCGGGCGGATTCCTTATAATGATAGGCATACGGGGAATGAATCAGACCCGCTGAGGCGATCCCCCTAACTCCGGATTCATATGGAACGCGGGCGGCGTATGGCGGTCTACAGCTTCGATCAGCAGCACGAGCACGGCGAGCGCGGGGAAGCCTTCCTCGACGCGTTTTTCGCCAACCGCGGCCACACGATCCAGCCTGCGACGCGCGGGCAGCAGCGAAGGGGCATCGACCGGGTCTTTCTGTGGGATGGCAAGATGGCGCGTGTCGAGTACAAGACGGATTTTCTCGCTCATGAAACGGGCAAGGTCTTCGTCGAGACGGTGTCGGTCGACACGGAGGGGAAGGAAGGCTGGGCGTACAGCAGCCAGGCCGATCTACTGGTCTATTACGTGCCCGGACTGCGGCGCATCGTCGTGCTGCCGCTCGTGGAGCTGCGGGAGGCGCTGCCCGCGTGGAGCGAGCAGTACCCGACGCGCCCGGCACAGAACGTCGACTACGCGACTCATGGGGTGCTCGTGCCTATCGGGGAGTTCGAGCGACACGCGTCGCAGATTTTCGAGGTCCGCGCCCCGGACCCGCCGCCGGACAGGCCGATCCGTTGACAGCCCTACGGGGGTAGGCTAGACTCCCGAATGATGGCGGGCTGCGCAGAAGCAGCCGCCGGACGAGCGTCACTCGCTTTGAAAACGCTAGCAAGCCCGTTCTGCCCGCCAGCGCGTGGGGAATGTGCTTAAAGGAGAACAGGATGCGCTCTGTCGAGTGGCACGAAGGAAAAGTCAGGATGATCGACCAGCGGGAGCTTCCCTGGAAGGTCGTCTACGTCGATTACGACAATTACGCGGACGTGGCGAAGGCGATCAGTGAGATGGTCGTGCGCGGCGCGCCCGCGATCGGCGCGGCGGCGGCCTTCGGGCTGGCGTTAGCCGCTCACAAGTTCGACGCGGCCAACCGGCAGGAGCTGGAACGCTACCTTCAGGAAGCCGCGAGCGTGCTGAAACAGGCGCGCCCGACCGCCGTCAACCTGGGATGGGCGGTCGACCGGCAGATGCGCGTCGTGAAGAACGAATCGCTCCAGCGCGTCGAGGACATCCGGCGGGAACTGCTGCATCGGGCGCAGCGCATCGCAGATGAGGATGTCGAAATCAACAAGCGCATGGCGGAATATGGCGCGGAGTTGATACAGGATGGCGACACGATCCTGCATCACTGCAACACAGGCGCGCTCGCCACAGTGGACTGGGGCACGGCGCTGGGCGTGATCCGCATGGCGCACGAGCAGGGCAAGAACATCCACGTGCTGCTGGACGAGACGCGCCCGCGCTTTCAGGGCGCGCGGCTCTCGGCGTGGGAGCTGACGCAGTACGGCGTGCCGTTCGACATCATTGCGGACAGCGCCGCCGGGTACTTCATGCAGCGCGGAGAGGTGAACATCGTGCTGGTCGGATCGGACCGGACGGCGGCCAACGGCGATGTGGCGAACAAGATCGGCACGTATAAGCTGGCCGTCATCGCGAAGGAAAACGGCATCCCGTTTTACCCCGCCGTGCCGACCTCGACGATTGACCTGAGCCTCGCGTCAGGGGATGAAATCCCCATCGAGGAACGACCTGCCGACGAGATCCGCGCGCCGTTCGGGCACGCCATCGTGCCGGATGATTACCCGGCGCGCAACCCGGCGTTCGACATCACACCGCACCGCTACGTCACCGGGATCGTCACGGAGAGCGGGATCGCTTATCCACCGTTCGGGCTTAACCTGCGGCGGGCGGTCGAGGGCACACTCGAACCGGCGGTCGCTCCGTTCGACGTGCCTGCCGAAAGTGAGTTCGAGTCCGAGCAGCCGTCGCTGCTCGACGATCTCGGGCTGTAGGTGCACGGCCTGTGGACGCCGAGGTCGCCATCTGGCTGGGTGAACTGCTGGGCAAGGCCGTCGTCGAACTGCAACACTCGCCTGGCCTGACCATCGAAGCCGAAGGCAGGGTCGGTGACTGGGTGCAGATCATCCCTGAGGAATCGGAGCACGACGGCACTCTGGCGGGGTTTGTCGTCAACTTCCCTTACCGGGGACACGCAGGCAGCCCGCTTGAGACGCTGCAAACACAGGGTGTGAAGCCCCCGCCGGACACACAAACACGCACGTGGGAGAATGGGGGATACGCCACCCTGTGGATCAGGCCTGACGTGCCGCTCGTCGGATTAGCACACTTTGCGGGCGATATCCTCGAAAAGTTGATCGGCGTGCCAGCCGACTCCGAACTAACCGCCCAAATTGAATACGGATATTAGGTCAGAAAGAATTTGCTTTTTCACCCTGGCCGGTTCAGGGCGTCCCCACCCCGGCAACCACTCACTCAGCCACTCACTCAGTAGAGGCTAATCATCATGAAAATCGCCATCACAGGCTCCATCGCCTACGACTACATCATGACGTACCCCGGACAGTTCAAGGAGATGCTGCTGGCGGAGAGTCTGGAGCACATCAGCGTCAGTTTTCTGGTCGACGACATGACGCGCCATTACGGGGGCGTCGCGCCGAACATCGCCTATACGCTGGCGATGCTGGGGGAGCGCCCGCTTCTCGTCGGGACGGCGGGGCAGGACTTCGACGCCTACCGGCAGCGGCTCGAAGGGGCGGGCGTGGACACGAGTGGCACGCGCATTCATGACGACGTTTTCACCTCGTCGTTCTTCGTCAGCACCGATGACGAGCAGAACCAGATCGCGATGTTCTACGGCGGCGCGATGGCCCGCGCGCGCGATCTCTCGCTGGCAGACGCGATCAGCGAGACGCCCGACCTCGTGGTCATCTCGCCGAACGATCCTCAGGCGATGCTCAACCTGATCGCCGAGTGCAAGGAGCGCGGCATCCCCTACATGTACGACCCCGGCCAGCAGGTGGCCCGCGTCGGTGGGGAGGAGTTGATCGAGGGGATCACCGGGGCAGCGATCCTCATCGTCAATCACTACGAGTACGAGGGGCTGTCGCGAAAAACCGGGCTGACTCAGGGTGACCTGATGGAACGCGCCAACGTCGTGATCGTCACGCGGGGCACGAACGGGGCCGATATTTATACCCCGACGGAGACGGTCCACATCCCGGTCGTGCCGCCGCGCACCATCGCCGATCCGACGGGCGTGGGGGATGGGTTCAGGGGCGGGCTGCTGAAGGGGATGGCCGCCGGGTGGCCGTGGGCGATCAGCGGGCGGATCGGGGCGCTGGCGGCGACGTATGTGCTGGAGCACGTCGGCACGCAGAACCACCATTACACGCACCGGGAGTTCGTCGAACGGTTCCGCGAGCACTTCGACGACGGCGGCCTGCTCGACGAGCTGCTCAGCAGCGAGGATCGATGAGCTACACCATCACCCCCATACAGGATACAGAAATAATCCGGCGGCATCTTCTGACGGATCGAGGCTATGCGGCCTATGCACTGGGCGACCTCGAACCGCCGTACAACGACTCGGCGGCGTGGATTGCGGCCACCCGGCAGGGTCAAATCGAGGCGCTGGCCCTCGTCTACAGTGGGCTTGAGCCGCCCGCGCTGTTCTTGATGGGGGATGGGGCAGCGCTAGACGCGCTGCTTCAGTGTGATGACTTACCGGGCCGGGCGCTGTTTAACATCGAGCCAGGCGGCGAATCCGTCCTGCAAGCGCATTATGAAATCGAGCATCGATCGGTCATGCTGCGGATGATGGTCACGGTCGATGCGTTCACCGACCCCATCGCCGGGCAGACCGTCACCCCGGCCCGCCTGACACGAGATGATGCGGGCGCGATGACCCGCCTGCTGGCTGAGACCGCCAGCCACGATGACCGCGACCCGGAGGACATCGCCTTCACCCCGGATATGGTCGACAAGGGGCCGTACGCCGGAATCTACGAGGGGGGTGTGCTGATCGCGATGGCGGGCACGCACCTCGTCGCACCGGGGGCGGGGCTGGCGGCGCTGGGAAACGTCGTCGTGCGGCCCGGCTGCCGCGGGCGCGGGCTGGGCACGGTGGTCAGCCGGGCCGTCACCGAGCGGCTGCTGGCCGATGGCTATGATCCGGTCGTGCTGAACGTCCACCGGAGCAACCGGCCTGCGATACGCATCTATGAGCGGCTGGGATACCGAACGGCCTGCACGTTCGTGGAGGGTATGGCGACGCGGAGAGAGAACATCGCAACCTGAAAACACGACCGTGACAGACGCACCCGACCTGAATATCCGGCCAAAGAGCGTGAAGAAGGCAAAGCCTTCTTCTTGTGAGAAACGCTCCGCGTTTCTCAACGTTCATTTACCAGACTCCGCGCCGGATAGACCGCTTCTCGCTTCTCATCCTCAACCCGGTATAATCTCCCTGTTCTCGATTAACCCAGTTAGAAACAAGCTGTAGGAGTTACCATGCCAATCGATTATGACATTAAAGATCCGGGCCTCGCCGAGGGCGGTCGCTACCGCATCGAGTGGGCGGCTCAGGAGATGCCGGTGCTCAAGCAGGTCCGCGAGCGGTTTGAGAAAGAACGTCCGCTCGAAGGGCTGAGGATGTCGGCCTGCCTGCAC
>CAZWUX010000117.1:0-11805 GCA_964637665.1 uncultured Anaerolineae bacterium | reverse complement strand
CGCCGATCAGGTCGGCGACCTCCGCCTCGGCCTGGGATTCGCCGATTCCGGCGAGCCGGAGAATGCGGGAGACAATGACTGCGCTGCCCTCCGCCTGGGCGCGGCCGGCGAGATAGGGGAAGACGGTCTGCTCGGCCATCGCCTTCATCTCGGCTTCAGGGGCCTCATCTGCGGCTGCGCGCCTCCGGCGGACCGCGTCGAACATGACCGGGCCGGGCGCGACGCGCGCCTCGTCCTCGACGACGGGCCGCTGCGGGATGCGCGAGGTCAGCAGGTCGTAGATGAACGAGATCGGCTGGCCCGCGACGAGCGTCACCCGCACGCCGTCGAGGTCCTCATCAAGCCGGTTATCGAACACGCCCCAGCCCTGAAGCAGCGCGCTCCCCTTGCCCTCGCCGTCACTCTCTGCGACGACGCGGTAGCTCACCCGCCAGGTGGGGCTGGGCGCGACGTAGCTCACCGCGAGATCGTGCTCGCCCGGCGAGAGGCGCAGCCGCACCATCCGATGTTGGTCCTCGTCCAGACTGCTGTCGAGAAAGAAGTGCAGGTCGTGCGCAGCGCGCTCGTCGAGCAGCCGCACGGACCGCACGTCGCCCAGCCGGAAGGCGGACACGTCTTCCCCATCCACCTCGACGAGCGACACGAGCGTGTGCGCCATCTCCTCCTCCCCACCGGGCAGGTCGACGCCGACCAGCCGCCCGCTGGCGGTCCGGTCGATCATCTCCAGCGCCACCTGCCTCCCGCGCAGATCGCGCAGCAGGTCGCGCAGGCTGGCGTGGTCGGACAGGTGGATGCTGCTCTCGGCGTCCCGCGCGTCGCGGTCGAGCGGAGTCTGGTAGCGGACGCCCAGCACCACACCGCCGCCCCGGTCAACTACGACGAGGCTTTTCAGCACATCGTTGACCGCCTCCCGGCGGAACGCCAGCGCGATTTCCTCACCCGCCACGCGCCCCTCCCGCCGGAAAAACCCGACGCCGTGTTTGTACAAAACGATCTCGCGCACCGGTAGATCGGCCATTTTGGTCCTCTCTCCTCGCTTGCTGTCTCCGATCTGGATTATGAGCCGGGCGCTGGGCGGGCGCAAGGGCGGCGGCTCTAACCGACTTATAACCGGATTCCCCTGCCGGAGCGCCACGCGCTGCGGGAATTTCCTTTACAATAACAGAATATAGAACAAACGTTCCAAATTCTCAGGGGGAATAATGCCGCGCCAATCACCGGAGCAGCCCGCATGACGGATCCACGCTGTGAGGCCCTCGCCCTGCTCGACGAGCTTCTCGAACGCCTCGACGATGTCAGCCGCCAGCGCGCGCTGGATATGATCGTCACCCGCAGGGGCAAGCAGGGCCGCGCCGCGCTCGATCACGCCAGTCTCGGCGCGATTGCGGGCGTGCTGGCCTTCTGTTCCGGCACGCTTCAGGAGCGCGGCCAGATCGGCGCTGCCGAGCGCGAGCGCGTCCGGGCCTATCTGCGCATGGCGCTGGGCCGCTGAAGGGAAGCGGCGCTTCCTCGATCTTTGTCAAATCTTCACATTCGCTTCAACCGCGCTTCGCACGCCCCGGTTACACTATGAGCGTCATGAGAACGTCACAGCAGATAAACACATCGCAGCGAGGTTGATACATGGATGCTGAACGCGGAAAACAGGGCATGAGCGACACGCTCAAGTGGATACTGATCGCGGGGGTCGCGGTCGCGGTCGGCGCGGCGCTCGTGTGGGGCGGGATCGGGATCGGGCGGTCGCTCGCCTATCGGCAAATCGGCCCGATGGGGTACGGGGCCGGAATGGGATGGGGAATGACGAGCGCTGGGCCGGTTTCCGGTGCGGATGTGGGTGCGCCCTGTGCGTCGGCGGCCCCCGGCTTGCGATGCGGTTACGGCGGCGTCCCCGGCACGATGGGTGGACGTGGCATGATGGGCCGGGGGTATGGCTATGGCCCTGGCATGATGGGGCGCGGCTACGGCCCTGACATGATGGATGGTTACGGCCCCGGTATGATGGACGGCTACGGCTGGGACGACGACCTCTCCGGCGTCGAGCCGCTGTCTATCGATCAGGCCGAGGGCGCGGTCGAGGGCTATCTCGCCGCGCTGGGCGACGACGATCTGGCGCTTGAGGAGGTCATGATCTTCGATAATCACGCCTATGCGGAGGTCGTCGAGCAGAGCACCGGGATCGGCGCGATGGAGCTGCTGATCGACCCCGTCACGCTGGCCGTTTATCCCGAACACGGCCCCAACATGATGTGGAACCTGAAGTACAGCCCGATGGCGGGCGGCGCGGGCGGGTATGGCGGCATGATGGGACCCGGCATGATGGGCGGACGCATCGCCCCTTCTGAGGACGTTTCCGCGGAGATGCCCGTCAGCGCGGACGAGGCCGTCGAGGCCGCCCAGCGCTATCTCGACGAGGCGCTGCCCGGCGCGGAGGTCGACGAGCACGCCGAGCCATTCTACGGCTACTACACGCTGCACGTCACGCAGGGCGGCGAGGTGATCGGCATGTTGAGCGTCAACGGCTACAGCGGGCAGGTCTTCCCGCACACGTGGCACGGCGATTTTATCGAGATGAGCGGCGAGTAATCCGCACAAACCGGATTTCGGGCCGGGCGGCTGCCCGGCCTTTTCTGTTGGTACAATCAGGGCAGAGGCCGCATTACCCGGAGAAATACATATGCCCGCCGCAAAAATCCTTGTCATCGACGACGAGCCGAATATTCTCGACCTCGTGACGGCTTACCTGCGCCCGGAGGGCTACGAGGTCCGCACGGCGACGGACGGCGCCGCCGGGCTGGAGCTGGCCCGCGCATTTGAGCCGGACGTGGTCGTGCTCGACATCATGCTGCCGGGCATCGACGGTATCGAATTCCTCACACGCCTGCGGCGTGAATCGGACGTGTACGTCATCATGCTGACGGCCCGCACCGAGGAAACGGACAAGATCGTCGGCCTGTCCGTCGGCGCGGATGACTACGTCACGAAGCCCTTTAGCCCGCGCGAGCTTGTGGCGCGGATCAAGGCTGCGCTTCGCCGCCTGAAGGACGGCGTCGGCCCGGCAGAGGGCGACGTGCTGGCCTTCGCACACATCCGCATCGACCCGACCGCGCGCCGCGTGTGGGTCGTGGATCGGGAAATCGACCTGACCGCCACCGAGTTCGATCTGCTGCATGTGCTGGCCGAGAATCACGGGCGCGTCCTCACGCGCGAGCAGCTTCTCCAGAAAGTATGGGGCTACGACTATTACGGGGATGACCGCGTCGTGGACGTACACATCGGCCACATCCGCCGCAAGCTGGGCGACGACGGCTGCATCGTGACGGTGCGCGGCGTCGGCTACCGATTCGAGGACGAGAGCGCATGAGCCTGCTGAGCCGCTTCCGGCGTCACCTGGGATGGAAGATTTTCCTGTCGTACCTCGTCGTGATCGTCGTCGGCGTCGTCGTGCTGGCGAGCGCCGCCGAGTTTTCCGCGCCACCGGCCTTCGAGCACCACATGGAGGCCATGCAGAGTATGATGGGCGGGGGCATGATGAGCGCGAACCTGTTCGCCAACTTCCGCGCCGCGCTGCGCGAGGCGCTGGCGCTCGCCGCCGCCGCCGCCATCATCGCGGCGGTCGCCGCCAGCCTGTTCGTGACGCGGCAGGTCACGATGCCCATCCGCGACATGATGCACGCCAGCCAGCGCATCGCCGCCGGGCATTACGACGAGCGCGTGCGCGTGCCCGGCGATCCGGCGGCGGGCGAGGTCGACGAGCTGGCCCAGCTTGCCCTCAGCTTCAACCGCATGGCCGCCGATCTCGCCCAGACCGAGGCTATGCGCCGCCAGTTGATCGGCGATGTCGCCCACGAGCTTCGCACGCCGCTCACGACTATCAAGGGGATCGCCGAGGGGCTGATCGACGGCGTGCTCCCGCCCGACGCCGAGACGTTCCACCACATCCACCAGGAGGCGGATCGCCTTCAGCGGCTCGTGCGCGACTTACAGGAGTTGAGCCGCGTCGAGGCCGGGGCTTACGAGCTTGATCGCCGCCCCGTCGACCCCGCCGACCTCGTCCGCGCGGTCGTCGACCGGCTGGGCCGCCAGTTCGAGGACAAGGGCGTGTCGCTCGAAACGGACCTGCCGGGTGATCTCCCACCCGTGCTGGCCGACGAGGACCGCGTCGGCCAGGTGCTGCTGAACCTCGTCGGGAACGCGCTCCAGTACACGCCAGAGGGCGGGCAGGTGCGGATCACCGCCCACCGCGAAGGGAACGCCGTCACCATTGCCGTGCGCGACACCGGCATCGGCATCCCACCGGAGCATCTACCATACCTGTTCACGCGCTTCTACCGCGTCGACAAATCGCGCTCGCGCGCCGGGGGCGGCAGCGGCATCGGCCTGACCATCGCCCGCCATCTCGTCGAGGCGCACGGCGGGACGATCCGCGTGGAAAGCCCCGGCCCCGGGCAGGGCAGCGTCTTCATTTTCACGCTTCCGGTCGCATCCTCATAGTAGATTCAAGCCGAAAACGATATATTTAGGTAGAAATATACATACGATTAACGTGTTTCTTATGGATGAGTGATACGTTCTAACCGTATGCCTGTCATGGGACAGGCACCCGCACTCATCGGGCATTGACGTTCTATGTCGTGAGGGGCGAGTAAGCTGAGCCTGAGTTAAGTTCGGAGGAGAGCATAAGCAATGGCAGAGAAGACCGGGCGCGAGTTACAGTTTGTCAGGCACGTCGAGGAGCCGCCTGTCGCCCGTGCGTTGTTTGGCAGCGTGCGGTGGGCGTGGTTGTGGCTTATTTTGCGCGTGTATGCCGGGTATGAATGGCTTCACGCTGGGATCGGAAAGATCGGTAACCCGGCCTGGACCGGCAGCAACGCCGGAGCCGCCCTTAGCGGCTTCGTGAACGGCGCGCTGGAGAAGACCAGCGGCGCACACCCGGACGTGCAGGGCTGGTATGGGTGGTTCTTGCAGCACATTGTGCTGCCCAACGCCACCACGTGGAGCTACATCATCACCGCCGGTGAGGTGCTCGTCGGCGTGGCGCTGATCCTCGGCCTGTTCACCGGAATCGCCGCCTTCTTCGGCAGCTTCATGAACATGAACTACCTGCTGGCCGGGACGGTCAGCTCGAACCCCATTCTGTTGATCATCGCCATGTTCATCGTTTTGGCATGGCGCATCGCTGGCTGGTGGGGGCTGGATCGCTGGGCACTGCCCGCGCTTGGCACCCCCTGGCGGCCCGGATTTGTGTTCGAGGAGCATGAGGGGACTGGCGGTCCGCTGACCGAACCCGGACAGGCCCGCTGACCCTCGGTCGGCCCGTCAGATTTACAGAGAACAAAAAAACACGCCCCGTGCTCATCGCCGGGGCGTGTTCGCTTTTTCCGGGTAAGGCCGCTATTCCGCCGGGGGTTCCTCAGCGGGCGGCTCTTCGCCGACGGGTTCCACCGGCTCGACGGGCACGACCGGCGCGGGCGGCTCGCCCACCGCGGCCATAGCCGGGGCGCGCCCGGTCCACTGCCGCCACGCGAGCGTCCACAGCGCCGAGAAGTAGGACTCGATAGTCCCGTCGACGCCCAGCCCGATCAGGATGCCCGCCACGCACAGGCAGCACAGCAGCGGCGAGACGATCAGCATGGCAATGCCGATGGCGAGCGTCAGCCCGATCTGGATCAGGAAGATGAGTACCGCCGGGCCGAGATTGTCACGCAGGACCGCCCAGCCGCGCCCGTAAGCGCCGAACACGTCCTCATTCTCCAGCATACAGGCGCGTTCGGCGAAGGTGCTCAGCAGCGACAGCACGAGCGAGGCCAGCCCGGCCACACACGCGACGACGAACGCCGTCACGCCCAACCCCGTACCGGCTGCCGCCAGCGACCGGGGGGCGAGGTCCTGCATGCCGAAGAACGCGCCGCTCAACCCGACGACGACGATCCCCAGCATGAGGGCGGGGATCGCCGGGAGAAGCCGGATGCCGATCAGCCGCCAGCCCTTTTCCCAGCCTGCCCGCCACGCGAGGCTGAAGCTCGACGTGCCGCCGCTGTCCAGCACGTCGACCCCTGCGATCAGCCCGCCTCGCGCGATGGTCGCCACAGCCCACAGGGCGATGCCGATGATCACCCCCAGGCAGATCAGCGGGATGAGCACCGCCGCGCCGAGGCCCAGCCACGGCAGCGCCGGGCCGAGGTCTTGCTCCAACCCCTCGATGTCGGGCATCTCAACATCGGGCGCGCCAGGCGTGCCCTCGCCTCTGTTGAAGAAGTCCTCGAACTCCCACTCCCCCGGCTGCTGATCGTTACTACCTCTCACGCTGCTCGAATACCTCTGTGCGTTCCCCAGCGCGACGAGGATGCCCAGCAGGATCAACCATTTGTTGTTCCAGACGATATCCCATGCTCGCCGGATCAGTGCGCCGTAGTCCATCTTCCGTTAATCCCTTCTCTAACGCTTCCGGCCTGTACCGCTTTTATCAGCCGGTCAGTGCGGGAAGCGCATCGACGGACCGGTCTGTTACTCCCACTCGATTGTCGCGGGCGGCTTGCTCGTCACGTCGTACACGACGCGGTTGACGCCCGGCACCTCGTTGACGATGCGCACGCTGACGCGGGCCAGCAGGTCGGCGGGCAGCCGCGCCCAGTCCGCCGTCATGAAATCATCCGTCGTGACGGCCCGCAGCGCGACGGTTTCTGCGTAGGTGCGGCCATCGCCCATCACCCCGACGCTCTGCACCGGCAGCAGCACGGCGAACGCCTGCGCGGTGTCGCCCCGCAGCATACCGGCGGCGCGCAGCTCGCCCGTGAAGATCGCATCTGCCGTGCGCAGCCGTTCGAGCCGCTCCCACGTGATCGGCCCCAGACAGCGAACCGCCAGCCCCGGCCCCGGAAACGGCTGCCGCCACACGATTTCGTCCGGCAGTCCGAGCGCCTCCCCGGCGCGGCGCACCTCATCCTTGAACAGGTAGCGCAGCGGCTCCACGAGGTCGAACGCCATGTCATCCGGCAAACCCGCCACGTTGTGGTGCGACTTGATGCGGTGCGCGCCGGGCCGGTCGGGGGCGGCGGATTCGATCACGTCCGGGTAGATCGTGCCCTGTGCGAGAAAGTTGATCGCCCCCACCGCGCCCGCGATGCGCCGGGCCTGCGCCTCGAAGGTCCGCACGAACATCTCTCCGATGATTCGCCGCTTGTCTTCCGGGGCGGTGACGCCGTCCAGCGCGTCGAGGAAATCCTCCGCCGCGTTGACGGCCACCAGGTTTAAGCCCATCGCCTGCCGGAACGTGGCGATCACCTGCGCGGCTTCGCCCTGGCGAAGCATCCCGTGATCGATGAACACGCTGACGAGCCGGTCGCCTATCGCCCGGTGCAAAAGCGCGGCGACGACGGACGAATCCACCCCGCCCGACAGGCCGAGCAGCACCCGCCCCTCGCCGACCTGCTCCCTCACCCGGTCGACGGCCTCATGAATAAATACGTCTGGAGTCCAATCCGGGTTGCAGCCGCACACCTCGATGGCGAAGTTGGCGAGCAGCTTCGGGCCGCGCGGCGTGTGCGAGACCTCCGGGTGGAACTGGATGCCGAACGCCCGGCCATCCTCCCGGCTCATCGCCGCGACGGGCGAGTTGTCCGTCCTGCCCAGCGGCGCGAAGCCCGGCGGCGGCTGCTCGATGCGGTCCCCGTGACTCATCCACACGTTGAGTTCTGCGGGCAGCCCGGCCCATAACGGCGAGTCGGCGGCGCAGGTGATCTGCGCCGGGCCGTACTCCCGCGCCTGCGCGGCGGCGACCTTCCCGCCCAGCGCATGGGTTATAAGCTGCATCCCATAGCAGATGCCCAGCACGGGCACACCCGCCGCCAGCACGTAGTCGGGCAGCGTCGGCGCGCCGGGGTCATAGACGCTCGACGGGCCCCCGGAAAGGATGAACCCGCGCGGGTTGAAGGCCATCGCCTGCTCGGCGGGCGCGTCCCAGGGCAGCAGCTCGCTGTAGACCCCCGCCTCGCGCACGCGCCGCGCGATGAGCTGGGCGGTCTGCGATCCGTAGTCGAGGACGACGATGGTGTCGTGTGTGCCCGGCATCGGATCAATCCGCGAACGTGATCGTGTCGCCGTCGAGCGCAGTGATCACCACCAGCGACTCGATCCGCTGGCAGTCGTCCGCCAGAAACTCACGCCCGCCCTCGAACGTCTTCTCGACGACGCACGCCACGCCGACGAGGTCCGCCCCGGCCTGCTCGACGAGCCGCACCAGCGCGTGGATCGTCTTCCCGCTGGCGAGGAAGTCGTCGATGATCAGCACGCGATCCCCGGCCAGCAGAAATTCCGGCGAGACCATCAATAAAACTTCGCCGCCCTTGGTGTGGGACGGCGCGCTTTCGACGTAAACGGGCTCTTTCATGGTGATGGGCTTCCGCTTCCGGGCGTAGACGACGGGGGTGCCCAGCACCAGCCCCGTCGTCAGCGCCGGGCCGATGCCGGACACCTCCGCCGTCAGGATGCGGGTCACGCCGTCGTCGGCGAAGCGGCGGGCGATCTCCTCCCCCATCCTGATCATCAGCGCCGGGTCGATCTGGTGATTGAGAATGCTGTCGACTTTCAGAATTCCCCTGCCGAGGTGTTTTCCCTCGGCCTGGATGCGGCGCTTGAGTTCCTCCACGTAAATCTTCCCCTTCTATGCTGTGTGGGACATAAACGGTCAGGCCATCCCGTTAGCCTATTGTAGTATGGCATACCGGGAGCGCAATCGGCAGGGGCCTTTTCGGGCCATATCGCAGGTGCGATACGCGGAGACTACAATAAGGGAAGGGGGTGATCGTCGCCCCGCTTGAATGGTATGTTCGTTCTGACTCGATGTAAAGAGGAAGAGGATGAAACAACGGGTTAGTTTGTCCATATTCGCGGTGACGGCTGCGCTCGCGCTGGCCGGATTCCTGTGCAGCTCTGGGGCGGGGGATGCGTCCCCCACGAACGCACCGCCTGCGGCGACCACGCCGCCCCCGTCCGCGACGCCGCTCGCGCCGACCGAAACGCCCGGCGCGACGGATACGCCATCCAACGGTGGCGGCGGCGCACCCACCGAAACCCCGACCGAGGAAACAGCCTCGCCGACCGTTGAACCGACCGCCTCACCTGCCGAGCCTCCTGCCCCCTTCGACTCGCAGATGGACCCGGTCTACCTGATCGCGTCCTACTACAACGCGATCGCGCTGGGTGACTACGCCCGCGCCTACGACTACTGGCATCAGGCCCCGCCCGACGCGCCGACGCTCGACGATTTCGCGAGCGGCTTTGCGGACGTGGAGACGGTGCGCGCGCTGGCCCGCCTGCCGGTGTCGGAGGACGCCGGGGCCGGGAGCATCCGGGCCGAGGTGCCGGTCGTCGTGACGACGACGCTCGCCGGTGGCGGATCGCAGATTTTCGCGGGCTGCTTCCGCGCGCTGCGCGTCAACGTGCCGGTGGGTGACGCCACCCAGCCCGACCCGAACTGGTATCTGGAGGCCGCCGATCTCGCGCCCGCGTCCGCCGTCGACTTCGCTCCGGCGGTGGCCGCCTGTAACGTGGCCGAGTCGTTCCCCACAACCCAGCATATCGAGGATCGCCTCAATCCGGTGGGGCTGATCCAGGCCTATTATGACGCGATCGCCGCCGGGGACTACGCCCGCGCCTACGGCTACTGGCCGAACGGCGCGCCGGGCCAGACGCTCGACGAGTTCGCCGCCGGGTTCGAGGGCACGTCGGATATCGGCGTGGTGGTCGCGCTGAACTTCCGCATGGGGGCCGCCGCTGGCAGCGTCTACGCGGAGACGCCGCTGCTGCTCACGGCGGTGGAGGGTGGCGAGACGACGTGGTATGTGGGGTGCATCGTGACCCGCAAATCGAACGTGCCGGTGGGCGACGCCACCGAACCCGACCCGAATTGGAACATGTACAGCGCGGAGTTCAATCCGGTCGATTCGGTGGATGCGGGGCTGGCGCAGGTGTGGACCGCCTGCCCGAACTCGTAGAGACTGGCCGTCAATTTTTTAGATTGTAAGTGAATTGGCTGCTTTTCGAGCCAGAATCCCCTCTGTCGAGCGTTAGCAAGGCAGAGGGGTTCTGCCCTAATAAGCAGATAGAGTACATATCCGCGCTTGGCGAGTGTGCTTTAGCCCGCGCCCTGCTCGCTGAACTGCGTCTCGTAGAGACTGGTGTACAGGCCGCCGCGCGCCAGCAGCTCGGCGTGGGTGCCTTGCTCGACGATGCGGCCCCGGTCCATCACCAGGATCAGGTCGGCGGCCAGGATGGTGCTCAGCCGGTGGGCGATCACGACGCTCGTCCGCCCGGCCATCACCTTGTGCAGCGCCTCCTGAATCAGCGCCTCGGACTGGCTGTCGAGGTGGCTGGTCGCCTCGTCCAGCACGAGGATGCGCGGGTCCTTGAGGATGGCGCGCGCGATGGCGATCCGCTGCTTCTCGCCGCCGCTCAGCCGGTAGCCGCGCTCCCCGGCGATGGTATCGTAGCCGTCCGGCAGCCCTATGATGAACTCGTGGATGTTCGCCGCGCGGCAGGCGGCCTCGACCTCGTCCTGCGTCGCGTCGAGCCGGGCGTAGATCAGGTTCGTCCAGATCGTGTCGTGGAACAGGTACGTCTCCTGCGTGACGACGCCGATGTTCCACGCCAGCGAGTCGAGCGTCACGTCGCGCAGGTCGATCCCATCCAGACAGATGCGGCCCTCCGTCGGGTCGTACAGGCGCGGGATGAGGTAGGTCAGCGTCGTCTTTCCCGCCCCGCTTGGCCCGACGAGCGCGGCAAGCTGCCCCGGCTCGATGGTGAACGAGATGTCCTTCAGCGCCCACTCGCGGGCCTGCGTTCGCGCCGGGATGCCCGCCAGCCGCGCGTGCCCGTTGCCGTCGGTGCGGTCGCCGCCCGCGCCGTCGCCCGACAGAACGGCCTCCACGCTGTCGATCCGCCCGTGACGCTGCACGCTGCTGAGCAGCGCCTCCTCGTGGATCTCGTACTTGAACGACACATCGTCGAACGTCAGGCGGCCCTGCGCATCGCTCAACGCTATCGCGCCGGGTTTCTCCTCGATGTCGAGCGGCAGGTCGATCACCTCAAACACGCGCTCGAAGCTGACGATCGACGTGGCGAACTCGACCGGGGCGTTCGTCAGCGCTTGCAGCGACGTGTAAAGCTGGGTGAGGTACTGGCTGAACGCGACGATGGTTCCGATGGTGAACACGCCGCGCAGCACGAGGTGGCCGCCGAGCCAGTACACCAGCGCCGTCCCGACCGCCGCCGCCAGCCCGATAAACGCGAAGAACCCGCTCGCCACGACCGCCTGCCGGATGCCCGCGTCGCGCACGCGCCCGGCCCGGTCGCGGAAGCGGTCGACCTCCGTGCCCTTCCGCCCGAACAGCTTGACGAGCAGCGCCCCGCTGATGTTGAGCGTCTCGTTCATCATGGCGTTCATGCGTGCATTGGCTTCCATTTGCCTGCGGGCTATGTCGCGCAGGCGGGTGCCCAACATGCGCGCCGCCAGGATGAACAGCGGCAGAATCACCACGCTGATCAACGTCAGCCGCCATTCCAGCGAGAGCATCACGGCCAGCGTGGCGGCGACCTGAATCAGGTTCGAGATCAGGTTGACGACCGTATTGCTGATGGCCTGCTGCGCGCCGATCACGTCGTTGTTCAGGCGGCTCATCAGCTCGCCCGTCTTCGTGTTCGTGAAAAACCGCAGCGACATCCGCTGGAGGTGGCTGTAGAGCGCCACGCGCAGGTCGTAGATCACGCCCTCGCCGATCTCGGCGTTGACCTTGCGCTGCACGACGCGGA
>CAZWUX010000116.1:0-12021 GCA_964637665.1 uncultured Anaerolineae bacterium | reverse complement strand
GCTCATGCACCCGCTCCGCGATGGCGACCTCGTTCATCCCTATCTCAGCCAGTGTTGGGATCATCCCGTGGATCGCCAGCGTCGTCTCGACTGCCGCCTGGATTCGCGCGATCTCGCTGGCCGATTTTCGCCCGCGCAGCGCCCCGACGATGTCCTCCGCCGAGATGAACCGCTCCACCAGTCCCGTGTCCGCTAAATATCCCTTCAGCACCTGCATCAGCCCGTAGGCCAGCCCGTCGGCGGCCACGTCGTTTTTGGAGTAGTTCAGCGCGATCTGCGCCGGGTCGAGCGCCGCCAGCGTCTCGACCAGTTCCTCACGGATGCCCTGCAAATAGGGCACGATGCGCGTGTACCCGCCCGTCGCCTCGACGTTTTCCGCGTCGTGTTTCCCGACGATGGCGATGCGCTCACCACCGCGTGTCACGATGAAAGCGGACTGCCAGACCATGTCCATGCCGAGGATCAGGTCAAGACTGGGGTCCGGGCTGAGCGAGGTCTCGCGGACGAACGTCATCCACGCGTCGACGCCCTTCTCCTGCAAAATGTCGACCGCCTGATCCAGTTTTTCACGTACCAGCTCCGCACTATCAGCCATGTTGGCAAGCTCCTGTAAGATGTGTGATACGGCGTTACAACCCGGCGGCTGCCTCCGCCGCCCGGATTGTATCGGGGGTTGGGATGCTGTCAATCCCCGCCCGCCTGACCGAGTCACTCGCCAGCATCGTCGCGAAACGGGCGGCAGCCAGCGGATCATCGGTCCGGCTCATGTGGATGAAGAACGCCGCCGCGAAGATATCCCCTGCCCCCGTTTCATCCCCCGACCACACGCGCGGTGCTGGGATGTGCTGTGCCGACCCGTCGACGTACAGCGTGGCCCCTTCGCGGCTGCGCGTCACGACGACGACGCGCGTCATCCCGGCCAGCGCGCGCACGGCGTCTTCATCTCCCCCCACGTCCTCGATGCTCAGCGCCAGCGCGCCCGTATGCCGCAGCACGCTCTCCGGCTCCGGCCAGGCCCGGTACGTCACGCGCCCGGCCTCGTCCCACGCTCGCATCCAGCCCTGCGGCGTCACGCCCACGAACGCACCGGGGAAGGCCGCCGCCAGCCGGGGGTCGACCTCGTCCGCGACGGGCGCCAGATGGGCGATCCGTGTGCGCTGCCACGCTTCGGGGATATCGGCGGAGGTCAACCGGGCCGCTCGCCCGCGCAGGGTTTGCTCCCGCCCTGCCGGGGTATAGACGTTTTCGAAGGTCGTCGCTTCGGCAGCCGGGACGCGGCACACCAGCACGCCTTCGAGCGGCGCGAGCAGCGGGGTCATCGCGTCAGGCGCGCTCGTCACGACGCCCACCCGCTGGCCGAGCGCCTGCGCCATCAGCGCCCCGAACGACACCGTCCCGCCCAGGCGCGGCCCGTCCGGCGTCAGGTCCCGGCAAACGTGCCCGATGAATAGATAATCGACTGGTCCCATAAGCAGATAGTGTAAAACGAGGGCGCAGACTGCGCCCCCGTTCAAGTTATTTTTGGTTGGTTGGGGCTTGCAGTGCCCCGGACAGGGCCTAGTCGGCGGAAGAACCCCGCACCGGGATGATCGTCACCTTCCGGTCGTCGCCGGAGCCGATACTCTCCGTCTCGACCTCGTTATCCTCCCGCAGGGTGACGTGGATCACCCGCCGCTCGTTGGGCGGCATCGGTTCGAGCGTGACGGTCTTGCCCAGCCGCTTGGCCTGCTCGGCCATCTTACGGGCCAGCCGTTCGAGCGTCGACTCGCGCCGCGCCTTGTAATCCTCAACGTCGATGACGATGTTCGCCCGGCGTTGAAGCTCACGGCTGACGATCAGCCGCGTGATGTACTGGAGCGCGTTGAGCGTTTCCCCGCGCCGCCCGATCAGGATGCCCAGGTCCTCGCCCTCGATGTTGAGGATCCAGGGCGCTTCCTCCTCCGGCGAGGCTGGCTCGGCGTGGTACACGCTGATATCCGTGCCCGCCATCCCCATATGTTCGAGCAGTTCGCGGAGCGTCTCCTGCGCGAGTTGAGCGTCGTACGAAGTGTCCTCATCCTCTGCTGTGACGCGCTCACGGACAGGCTCCGGCTCCGGGGCGGTCGGTGGTTCTACTTCCTCGACTGCCGGTTCGACCTCCCGCCACACCGGCTCCTCGACCTCCTCCGCCGCCGGTTCGACTTCCCGCCATACCGGCTCCTCGACTTCCTCGACCGGCGGTTCGACCTCCCGCCATACCGGCTCCTCGACTTCCTCGACCGGCGGTTCGACCTCCCGCCACACCGGCTCCTCGACCTCCTGCCTCGGCGGTGAGGGGGCAGTGGAGGGCGGTGCTGGCTCGGCGGCGGGTGGTGTGGGCGGTTCGGGCGTGGCAGGCTCGGCGGGCGGCGCCGGGGCGGGTGGTTCCGGCTGGGATATCGGGTTGGTGGGCGGGCGGAGCGGCGTCAGGCGGACGACCGCTTCCCGCTGTCCCATACCGAGCACGCCCCGGCTGCCCTCTTCGACGATCTCGATGATCACGTCGTTGCGTGACAGGCCGAGCCGCTCCAGCCCCTCCTTAATGGCTTGCTCCAGCGTGGGGGCGGTCACGTCAATGTGGTTCACAGATTGGCTTTCACTCATAGAATTTCTGCCTCACAATGATCGGCCCGGCGTCATCTGCCGGCGCTCGTAATAAACAACACAGGTTGGCGGCTGTCCGGCCTTATTTTTTAGTGCGGCGGCCCCGGCCTTTTTCAGGTTCCGGCTGGGGAAGCCCCAGCAGACCCGGCAGGCTGAAGCTGCCGTCCTCCGTGCCGAACAGGTTTTTCAGGCTCGCCCGTCCCATCGCCGCATACTGCGCGAAGCCGATGAGGTTCGAGAAGATCCAGTAGATCGAAAGTCCGGATGGGAACGTCAGCGAGATATACCCGATGAACAGCGGCATGGTGACCTGCATCGAGCGTGTCATCGCCGCCGACTGGTCATCCGCGCTGGGCGGGGTCAGCATCTTCTGCTGGAGCCACGTCGTGATGACGACCAGCACCGGCAGGATGTAGATCGGGTCCGGCTGCGCCAGATTCAACCATGCGAACCGGCTGTCCAGCGGGATCAGCATCGACGGGCGGGGCAGCCAGCTTAGCGCGGCGGGCAGCGGTTGGTAAATGTGCTGCGACAGGTCGATAAGCTGGAGCGGCGACGCGGCCAGCGACCGTGTGATCGCCTGATACAGCGCGATCAGGATCGGGAACTGGATCAGCGTTGGCAGACAGCCGCCCAGCGGGTTGACCCCGGCCTCGCGGTAAAGCTCCATCGTCTTGCTCTGAAGCGTCTCCGGGTCATTTTTATGCTTCTCTTGCAGCTTCTTGAGCTTCGGCTGAAGCTCCTGCATCGCCGCCGCCGATTTTTGCTGCTGCCACGTCAGCGGGAAGACGATCAACCGGATCAGGATCGTCAGCAGCAAAATCGCGAGAATGAAGTTGTTCCCCAGCAGCCCGTAAAACCAGATTAACAGGTTGACCATCGGGTCGAGTAAAAAGGTGTTCCACATGACAGGCGCTCTCTCAGGTTAGGAGCTGGGCAGTTCGAAATGCCAGCGTTCCAGCAATGTTTCTCGGTCTAGAGCGTACAGCGGATAATCGCCCTCGTGGGCGCCGATCAGCAGCAGGTCACCGTACACGACCGGCGATGCGTAAATCGGGATCGGGCGTATGCTCGTCCCCGTCGGGAAGACGAGGAAGCGCGATGTGAACTCCGCCTCGATGGTGACAGGCGTGTCTACCCGCTCACCGGTCGCCGGGTCTAATATGTACAGCTTGGCCTGTGAGCCCGTTCCACCCGATGCGACGTAGACCACACGCCCGTTCTCCGTCTCGCCGAGGGCAGGCCGCCCGACGACCGGACCGCCTGCTTCGTCGAACGTCCACGCCGTCTCACCTGTTTCTGCGTTCAGCGCAAACACCTGCCCGTCGAGGTCGCCGCCGATCAGCAGCCCATCTTCCTCGTCGTAGACCGGGCCGTTCCACACCCAGTTCGTCGTCGGGAACGACCACAGCACGTCCTGGGTCTCGCTGTTCACGGCGTAGACGTGGTTGTTGAAGCTGCCGAACACGAGGGCGTCGTCGAACTGCGTCGGCGTGCCGACGATCGCCCCCATCCGGGGGTCAACCGCGTCGATGTCCTCCGGGAACTTCCACAGCAGGCCCCCCGACGCTGTGTCGAGTGCGTACAGGTGGCGGTCCAGTGAGGTAATGTAGACGACATCCCCAACGACGAGCGGCGTCGACCAGATGTCGCGGTCGACCTCGAACGTCCAGACCTCCTGCCCGTTCCCCCGATCCAGCGCGAACAACGTCCCATCGACGGTCCCCGCGTAAACGTGAGCATCGCCCAGCGCCGCCCCGCCGATAAAGCGCGACCGGTCGCTCTCGAACGACCAGATTTCCGCCCCGGTTTCGGGGTCAAGCGCGGTGAGCGTCTGTTCGTAATCCGTGACGAAAATGGCCTCATCGCCTACGGCTGGTTCGGCATAAAACGTGCGCCTGCTTTCTGGCTCGGAGGGATAGGCCCAGGTCTGGGTGCCGTTTTCAGGATTGATGGCGCGAACCTGTGGCCCAAACGCGAGATAAATAAGATTGTCACTCGTTGCAATGCCCGGCCAGCTTGCCCCGGTCAGGACGGCGGCGCGCCCGCCCCCACTCCCTCCCAGGCAGCCCGCCAGCGATCCGGCTGTGATAAGCAGCAGGACGGCCAGCAGCCAGGTGCGGTACCTTCTCGTGATCAAAAGTGGAACTCCTCAGGAACGGGGTCGTAACCACCAGGATTAAAGGGATGACAGCGTGAGACACGCTTGACGGTAAGCCAGGCCCCCTTAAAGAAGCCAAATCGCTTGAACGACTCGTATCCGTAATGTGAGCAGGTTGGTGTGAACCGGCACGAGGGGGGCAGCAGCGGCGAAAGCGTTAGCTGATAGAGACGTATTAACCCCATCGCAATGTACTTCATCTCATGTCGATTCCGCTGCGACCAGTATTCCTGCGCGTCTCAGTAGTTTGCCGGTTTCTGATTCCAACTCCTGATAGCTGGCCTGGGCTGCGGGGGCGTGGGCGATCAGCACCACGTCGTACCCCGCCGCCAGCGCAGGCAGCCACTGCCGGATCGCCTCTCGCAGCCGCCGCTTGACTGTATTGCGAACGACCGCTTTCCCCACCCGCCCGCTGACGACGAAGCCGTAGCGGCTGTTCGGCAGGTTATTGGGCCGCGCGTTGAGCGTCAGCCCCCTGCCCTGCCAGCGGCTCCCTTCACGCCGGACGGTTTCAAAGTCCTGAGGGCGTCGCAGCCGCAAATGGCGGGGAAGCATAAGAGCGATCCGGCTGGGTGGAGGTCGGTTAGCTGTTCCAGTTCGTCTTCTTGACGTGGTTCGGCGATACAGCCAGATTCTTGCGCCCTTTGTCACGGCGGCGCTTCAGCACCTTGCGTCCGCCCTTCGACTTCATCCGCGCGCGGAAGCCGTGTACGCGTGCGCGGCGGCGCTTCTTCGGCTGGTAAGTACGCTTAGGCATGGTGGTTACGTCACCCCTTCGTCATCTTACAAGTTATCCGCCCCGATCGGCGGGGCGGGCTGCGTCGTGATTCTTGGCATCGGTTGATTATAACGTGCGCCCGACACGCGGTCAAAACTCCCCACCTGCTGCGCGTTAAGGGAAATGGGGGCGCCGGTTGCCCCTCCGTGCGTTGCGCCACGACAGGCATCGCAGTAATCTTTGGGGTGAAGCCATCGCCAGAGGTTTCCGATTTCATCCCCGCCAAACTGGAGAGAGTGCCTATGACCGAAGCAGATCACAAGCGCCTTGTTCTACCCGGCCCCGTCGAAGTCCGGCGTGAGATCCTCGACGCTCAGGCCAGATGGATGATCGGCCACCGCACCCCGGAATTCGCCGAGCTTTACGCCCGCATCCAGTCCGGGCTGAAACAGGCTTTCTTCACGGAGAATCCCGTCTATGTCAGCACATCATCCGGCAGCGGCCTGTGGGAGGCCGCCTCGCGCAACTGCGTGCGCGCCGATCGCCGCGTGCTGCACCTCGTCGGCGGCGCGTTCGCCAGCCGCTGGGCGGATGTCAGCCGGGCGAACGGCAAGCAGGTCGACACGGTGGAGGTCGAGTGGGGCCGCGCCGTCACGCCCGATCTCGTGGAGAAGGCCCTCTCCGCCGGGGAGTACGACGCCGTGTGCCTCGTTCACAACGAAACCTCGACCGGCGTCGTCAACCCCGTCGCCGAGATCGGCGCGCTGGTCAATCAGGCCCCCGACACGCTCTTTCTGGTCGACACGGTGAGCGGCTTCCTCGGCGCAGAGCTTCGCGTCGACGAATGGGGGATCGACGTGGCCCTGACCTCGTCACAGAAGGCGTTCGCCCTGCCCCCCGGCCTGTCGTTCGCGGCGGTGAGCGCTCGCACGCTCAAGCGTGCGGCGCAGGTTGAGCATCGCGGCTATTACTTCGACTTCCTCGTGCTCGACAAGTATTATCAGCGCGATAACACGCCCGCCACGCCGCCCGTCTCGCTACTGTTCGCCGCCGACCGCCAGCTTAAGGATATTCTCGCCGAAGGCATCGAGAATCGCTGGGCGCGCCACCACCAGATGCAGCAGACGACGATCGAGTGGGCGCTGGGGCACGGCTTCGGCCTTTACGCGCAGGAGGGCTACCGCTCGCCCACCGTCACGACCGTCGTGAACACGCCCGGCGTCGACGTGATGGCGATGGCCGCCTTCATGGTCGGGCGGAATTGGGCGATGGACACCGGCTACGGCAAGCTCAAGGGGCAGGTGTTCCGCGTCCCGCATATGGGCGATATCCAGCCCGCCACGCTTCAAGCGTTCCTGTCTGATATAGACGATTATCTCGCCGGGCAGAGTGAGTGATCCGATGACCTACCACGTCCTGATACCTGACAACGTCGATCCCATCGCCGCCGAGATTCTCACCGGGACGGGTGAGATCGAGGTGACCTCCCGCAACCTGACCCGTGACGAGACGCTCGATGCCATCGCCGACGCCGACGGCCTGCTCATCCGCAGCGCAACGAAGGCCGACGCGGAACTGCTGGCCGCCGCCCCCCGCCTGAAGGTGCTCGTGCGGGCGGGCGTCGGCGTCGACAACGTCGACCTCGCCGAGGCGGCCCGGCGCGGTGTCGTCGTGATGAACACGCCGGGCGGAAACACCATCTCGACCGCCGAGCACACCATCGCCCTGCTGCTCGCCCTCGCCCGCCACATTCCGGCGGCCCACGCATCCATGCTTGAGGGCCGCTGGGATCGCAAGTCGTTCATGGGCACCCAGCTTCGCGGCAAGACGCTGGGCGTCGTCGGGCTGGGTCGAGTCGGCAGCGCGGTTGCCCGTCTGGCCCTCGCATTTGGTATGAAGGTGATCAGCCATGAGCCGTGCACCGGGCTGGCCGAGGCGGTCGGCATAAGCTGTGTCGAGCTTGACGAGCTGTACGCCCACGCCGACATCATCACCCTGCATCCGGCCCTCACCGACGAGACGCGCGGCATGATCAACGCCGACAGCATCACCCAGATGAAGCCCGGCGTCTGGATCATCAACGCGGCGCGCGGCGAGCTTATCGACGCGGCGGCGCTGGCCCGCGCCATCGAGGACGGGCGTGTCGGCGGCGCAGCAGTCGACGTATATTCGCCTGAGCCGCCCCCGGCGGGCTACCCCCTGATCGGGCTGCCGAACGTCGTCCACACGCCGCACCTTGCCGCCAGCACGTACGAGGCCCAGCAGAACGTCGCGGAGATCGCCGCCCGTCTAACCGTCGACGCGCTGCTTAACGGCGAGTACCAGAACGTGCAGAACCCGGCGGCGCTCGGAGCGCAGGTCCGCGAATAATGCCTACCCTAAAAGAGAGACCATCCGCCGGGAACGGGCACACCATCGTCGTGATGCAGGGCGATCAGACCGGGCAGGAATTGCTCGACGAGGCGCTGCGCGTCCTCGACCCGGAGGTGATCCGCTGCGACCTCAACTTTGAGAACTACGACCTCTCACTGGAAAACCGCCGTGCGACGCGCAACGAGGTCGTCCACGAGGCCGCCGCCCGCGTCTGCGAGACCGGGCTGGGTATCAAGGCGGCGACAATCACACCCGGCGACCCGGACGACGTGGGCAGCCCTAACGCCCTGCTGCGCGAGCTGATCGACGCGCAGGTCATCCTGCGCATCGGGCGGCGCATCCCCCACGTACGCCCGGTGGCGGGCGTCCATGCGCCGATCGCCGTCGTGCGCATGGCCGTCGAGGATGCCTACAGCGCGAAGGAGTGGCGCGAGGGCGAGGGCCTGGATGAGGTCGCCTACAGCACCCGCACCCTCACCCGCCGCACGTGCCGCGCCGTTGCGGAGTTCACCTTCCGTTATGCGAAGCGCACCGGCGCGAAGGTGTTCGGCGGCCCGAAGTACACCGTCAGCCCGGTTTACGAGGGGATGTTCAAGGAGGAGCTTGACGCCGCGCACGAACGCTATCCCGCCGTCCCCTATAACCCGCAGCTTATCGACGCGACCTACGCCCTGCTGCTTGAGACGAGCGGCGAGGCGCTGGTCATCCCCGCCCTGAACCGCGACGGCGATACGCTCTCCGACCTCGTGCTGAAGATGTTCGGCACGATCGCAGGCGCCGAGTCGGCGGTGCTCAGTCTCGACGACGATTTTGACGTGCGGGCCGTGATCACCGAGGCCCCGCATGGCACGGCCCCCAGTTTGGAGGGGAAGAACGTTGCCAATCCGATGGCGATGATCCTCGCGGGCGCGGCCCTGCTGCGCTACATCGGCACGGAGGAGGCCGCCAGCGCCAGCCGCGCGATCTACGAATCCGTCTTCGAGACGATCTACGCCGGAGTCCGCACGACCGATCTGGGCGGGCAGGCCAGCACGTCCGAGGTGACCGACGAGGTGATCCGCCACGTCGAGGGCAAGCTGGAGGTCTGGTCCTCTCTGGCCGAGTGATTTCGCCCGGTACACTGGGAACACGGCACTTTTTAGAAGATGTGCTGATTCTCCGGTGAAAAACTGCCCCCACCCGGAATCAAAACAGCCCCCCGCAGCAGGGGGCTGTTGAGCTTTTTTGCCTTTCGTTCACGCCGCCTTCGGGCTGTCGTACTCCCAGTTCGGCGCGTCCGGCCCACCGTACTCCCGCGAGACGAGCAGGTCGATCAACACCTCACGGGCGTATACCTCCGGGATCAGCGTCAGCGCGCGCGCCAGATGCTTGCACAGCGCCTGCCGCCCCGCCGAAAACCGGAAGAACGCGCACCCGCAGGCCAGCCGCCGCTGCCTCAGGTCGATGGTCACGTCATAGCCATGCATCGTGTATACCCACCGCCCCGGCGTCCTCTCGATCAGCGTCGCGTGCTCCGGCGGCATCGCGTCCAGCCGGGGCGTGCTCCGCCCCAGCCGCCGCGCATCCGACGCCATGATCAACCCCAATAGCTCCTCGATAGGCTGCCCGCCATACCGCGCTGCGATGAGGTCATCCTCCAACCGCCGCAGCCCGTCCTCCGGCAGGCGGCGCAGAATCCGCTCGATCAGGTCCTCGCGTGACAGCCCCGGCACGCGCCTCAGCCCGTGCCGCTCCGCCAGATACACGATCACCGGCGCGCTCGTGTCACGCAGCAGGTTCATTAACCGGGGCGGGATTTCCGCCCTGCCCCCCCGCACCACCTGGAATGTCCGCCGCCCATTTTCCGCCGTATTTTCCGTTGCCATTGCCATTACAAGCCTGCCTCTACCCGTACATGCGTTCTACCCCTCGCTTATATCATACCGCATATCTGTGACACCTAATGTCACAAAATGTGGGTGATCCTGCTTATCGGGGCAAAAAAGGACGGCGGTTCGTGTCTGGAACCGCCGTCCTTTCTGCTGTTTTTTCTGTTGGGTGGTCGCCGGGCCTGCCGACCGTCTAATCGAGTCGCAGATCGAACGCTCCCGCCCCGCCGACCTCGACGGTCAGCACCCCCGACGCATCATCCCACGCCGTCTCGCGGATCGCCCCTTCAACCATCTCCACGCGCCCCGGCTGCCCCCCCAGCCCGGCAATGCGCAGCCGGGTGAGGCGGTAGGTGGGCGTATACCCCCCCTCGACGACCTGGCGGATGACGCGCCCGGCTCTGTCTCCGTGCGCTTCTACGACGAACCGCGATGTGCGATGCCCGGCTGGCGATGCGGTGTCCGGCGTCACGCCGTCATCTTCATACAGGGCGCTCTCGTACTCACCCTCCGACCAGTAGACGCGCGCCTCCAGCACGTCGACCGTCTTCTCCCCGACGTACTGCTGGACCGGCCACAGCGGGATCACCGCCCCACCCCGCACGAACAGCGGGATCACGTCGAGCGGCGCACCGATCTCGATCGTTTGTCCGCCTTCGTACCGCTCCCCCCTCCAGAAGTCGAACCATGTTCCTGCGGGCAACGTCACCCGGCGTCGCACGGCCCCCTGTTCGACAATCGGGGCCACGAACAGCGCATCCCCGAAGAAAAACTGGTCGTCGACGCCGTGCAGCGCCGCATTCCCCGGATCGTCGTACCACGCCGGGCGCAGGATCGGCACCCCGCTTTGGGCGCACTGCCACACGGCGGTGTAGATGTACGGCAGCAGCCGGTAGCGCAGTTCGAGCGCCTTGCGGGCGACAGCCTCGACCTCTGGGCCGAACGCCCACGGCTCCTGATCGGGCGATCCGGTCATCGAGTGGGCGCGGTAAAACGGCGTGAACGCGCCGAGCTGCATCCAGCGCGCGTAAAGCTCCGGCGGCGGCCCGCCTGTGAAGCCGCCCACGTCCGGCCCGGTGAAGGCGATGCCCGACAGCCCCAGATTGAGAACCATCGAGATCGACAGCCGCAGGTGATCCCACGTGCTGTAATTGTCGCCCGTCCAGTGCAGGGCATAACGCTGCACGCCCGCCCACCCGGAGCGCGTCAGCAGCAGCGCCCGGCGGTCGGGCCGCAGCCGCCGCACCCCCTCGACGCTGGCCCGGACCATCAGCAGCCCGTACACGTTGTGGATTTCCGCGTGGGTGGCCCCCTGCCCCTCTTTGCTGTGCCGCAGGATGGCCGGGACCTCCCGCGCCTCCGGGTTGTGCGCGATGATCGCCGGCTCGTTCATGTCATTCCAGAAGGCATCGATCCCATCATCCAGCAGCGGCGCGTACAGTCCGCCCCACCACTGCCTCACCGCCGGATCGCTGAAATCCGGGAAGTGGCAGTTTCCCGGCCACACCGGCCCGGTAAATCGCCGCCCGTCCGGGTACTTGACGAACACATCCCGCGCCACACCCTCGTCGTAAACGAAATAGCCGGGATCGACCTTCACGCCGGGGTCGATCATCGACAGCGCCTTGAACCCCTGCTCGTGCAGCATATCGAGCATTTTTCGCGGCTGCGGGAACCGCTCGCGGTCCCACGTGAAGATGCGGTAGTCGTCCATGTAGTGGATGTCGAGATGGATCACGTCGCACGGCAGCCGCCGCTCGCGGAACCCGCGAGCGACTTCCAGCACGCGCGCCTGCGGATAGTAGCTCCACCGCGACTGGTGGAAGCCCAGCGCCCAGAGCGGCGGCAGCCGCATCCGGCCCGTCAGCTCCGTGTAACGTTCCATCACGGCGGCGGGTGCCCCCACCATGACGTACAGCCGGAACTCGCCCCCGGCGGCCCGGTAGGTCAGCCTGCCCGGCGTTTCCGCGCCGAGGTCGACCCACGTCCGGTACGTATTGTCGAAGAACAACCCCACCACCTGCCCGTTAACGACGGCCTGCACGAACGGCACGCTCAGGTAGATGGGATCATCGCCCCGCGCGTAGCCCCCCGGATCGCTGTTCCAAAGCTCGAACGCCATGCCCGCCTTGTCGAGCCGCGTTGCCTTCTCACCCAGCCCATAGAACGGCGTGCCCGGCCCGAAATCGCCCCCCCACGCGATCTGCCCACTCTCATCATGATACGCCGGTCCGAACGCCCCCTCGAACAGCGACGCTCCGTCCGCGCCCTCCAATCCG
>CAZWUX010000115.1:0-12027 GCA_964637665.1 uncultured Anaerolineae bacterium | reverse complement strand
CAGGCTTCCGACGAAGAACACCAGGCCCAGAACCGCCGTGGCGAGAAACTCGGGCCAGACGATATCGAGCCCGGCACCGCGATAGACGACAGCCTGCGCGAAACTCATGAAATGCCGCGAGGGCAGCAACCAAGTGACTACCTGCATCCACTCGGGCTGGTTCTCGATGGGCGAATTTCCGCCGGAGAGCATCTGCATCGGCGTGATCGTCAGCATGATCAACAGGGCGAACTGCGCCATGGAGCGGGCGAAGATGCCGAGGAAAATGCCGATGGCTGCTGCCGAGAACAGGTAGATCACGATGCCGCTGATCAGCAGCAGCCGGGAGCCTGCAATCGGGACCCCCAGCAGCCCCTCGACGATGAAATACATGGACAGGATCGCGGCAACGAGGACCACCAGTCCATTGGCCCAGACTTTCCCGACAGCGATCTCAAAGGCGCTCAGTGGCATGACCATCAGGTGCTCGATGGTGCCGTGCTCACGCTCGCGGATGAGGGCCGCCCCGGTGAGAATGATCGTGATCATGGTGAGCTGGTCGAGCAGCCCGGCGATAGCCCGGAACCAGGAGGACTCGCCGTTCGGGTTGAAGGCGCGGCGGCTGACTAAAGTCACGTGGCTGTCCTGCTTTACGTCCGAACGGATCGCATAGCGGGCCACTTCGGCCGCGATGATGTTCTGGATGTAAGATGCGCCGATGCTGGCCTGCATCGATGCCGTGGCGTCAATATTCAACTGGATTTCCGGGGAGCGGCCCGCCCGCACGTCGGCTGCAAATCCGGGCGGGATGGCGACGACGAACATATGGCGCCCCTCGTTCATCGCCCGGTCGATCGCACTGGCGGCGATCTCGTCGGGCCTCTGGAAGTACGGGGGGTAAAACGCGCTTTGCAGGCTGGTGGACAGGCCAGAATGGTCTTCATCGACGAAGGCGATGGAGGCGTTGTTCACCAGATCGGTCGCGCCCTTGGACTGCGAATAGATCGAGAAGCTGAAGCTGAACACCACCAGCGCTAGCATGATGCTGTCGCGAAACAGGCTGTTGAACTCCTTGGTGCCGAGCCAGAAGATGTTGCGGAGGCTGCGCATGGTCAGTTCTCCTGCTTGCGCAGCAGCAGCGCCGAGAACCCGATGAGGACGGGCACGAAGGCGAGCAGCGTCCAGAGGTCCGTGCTGAGATCCTGGAAGTCGAGACCTTTGGTGAAACTGCCGACGCTGAGATGCATGAAATAGGTTGTCGGCCAGAACGATCCGATCAGGCGTCCGGTATCATCCAGCGTCGACACCGGCTGAAGCATCCCGGAGAACTGCATCGTCGGCATCATGGTCAACACCGCGGTGACAAACACCGCCGCCACCTGGCTCCTGACCAGCGACGAGAGCAGCAGGCCAAGCGCCGTCGTCACGGTGACATAGAGAATCCCACCCAGGAGCAGCGCCGGGATGCTCCCCTTGATGGGCACCCCCATGACGAAGACGACGAATAGCGTCAGCATGACGAAATTGGCGACACCGATGCCGACATAGGGGAGCTGCTTACCGAGCACGAATTCGAGGCGGGTGGTCGGCGTCACATAGAAATTGATGATCGTGCCAATTTCCTTTTCCCGCGCCACAGTCACCGCCATGAGGATTGAAGGAAACAGGATCAGCAGCATGGCCGGGATGCTGGGGGCCATGGCGTAGATGTTCTCCATGGTCGGGTTGTATTTGTAGCGCGGCTCGAAGGTCATGACGCTCGGTGCGCTGGATGGGGCGGTGCGCGCCAAATAGTCGGCGTGCGCTCCGGCGACGTAGCCCTCGACGGTGCCAGCCCGGAAGGTGTTGGCCCCGTCGATCCAGGTGGACACGTTGACGCTGTCGCCGCGTTTCAGCTCGCGCCCGAAATCGGGCGGGATTTCGATGGCGACCTCGATGTCGCCTGCGACCAGACGCCGCTCCAGGTCCTGTGTGCCGGTGAGTGGCGGGCGCTCGGTGAAATAGGGCGAGCCTTCGAAGCTCTTGAGGTAGTCTCGGCTGGCGTGGGTTTGGTCCAGATCGAGCGCCGCGAACTTGATGTTGTCCACGTCCGTGGTGATGCCATAGGTGAAGATCAGGAGCAGCAGCAGGCTGCCGAGAAACGCAAACGCGAGACGGACCGGGTCGCGCATCACCTCAAGCGTTTCGCGAGTGCTGTAGGCGAGGATGCGGCGCGGGCTAAACCGGGCCGGCCGGGATGCCGGAGCGCTAGTTGGTGCGCGTTCCGCGCTTGCAGCCGCCAGCGTCTCCGGAGCTTCCTCATCTCCGCCGGCGGGCGTGCCGATAGCCTCCTCCATATAGCCGATGAAAGCCTCTTCGAGACTCGCCGCGCCCTTGGCAGCGATGAGCGCCTGCGGCGTGTCCTGGGCCAGCACTTTGCCGGCATGCATCAGGGAAATGCGGTCGCAGCGCAGCGCCTCGTTCATGAAATGGGTGGAGATGAAGATGGTGACGTTGTCCTGGCGGGAGAGCTCGACCAGCATGCGCCAGAACTCAGCGCGCGCGACTGGATCGACGCCGGAGGTCGGCTCGTCGAGGATCAGGATCTCCGGCGCGTGGATCAATGCCACGGCGAGCGAAAGGCGCTGGCGAAGGCCAAGCGGCAGTTGGCCAGCAAGGTGATCCAGGTGTCCTTCGAGCTTGAAGCGCTGGATCAGCGTGGCAATGCGTTCGTCTCTGTGCTCGGAGGGAAGGTGGAACAGCCGTGCGTGCAGGGTCAGGTTCTGGCGCATCGTCATCTCGGCATAGAGCGAGAACGACTGGGACATGAAACCCACGCGGCGGCGCACGTCGAGGTTTGAGGACTCGATCGGCTTGCCCCAGAGCTGCGCCTCGCCCTCGGAGGGTGGCAGCAACCCGGTGAGCATTTTCATCGTCGTGGTCTTGCCGCAGCCGTTGGAGCCGAGAAAGCCGAAGATCTCCCCCGCCTTAATGGTGAAATTGACGCTGTCCACGGCGGTGAAATCGCCGAAGCGCCGCGTCAGGCCCCTGGCGGTAATGGCGGGCGGCCCCTCTGCCGGTATGCGGGGCGGGATCTCCAGATCGGCCGCGTGCGAGCGTTCATCTTCGGGAAGCAGCGCGATAAAGGCGCTTTCGAGATCGGCTGCGCCGGCTTGACTCCTGATCTTGCGCGGTGTGCCGGTCGCCAGGACCTGTCCTGCGTTCATCGCGACCAGCCAGTCGAACTGTTCCGCCTCGTCCATGTAGGCAGTCGAGACGACGACGCTCATGCTGGGCCGCTGCTCGCGTATGGAAGCGATCAACGACCAGAACTGGCGGCGCGAGAGCGGATCGACTCCCGTCGTCGGCTCGTCGAGGATCAGGAGGTCGGGGTCATGAATCAGCGCGCAGCACAGGCCGAGTTTTTGCTTCATGCCACCGGAGAGCTTGCCCGCGGGCCGGTCCATGAAGTCGTAAAGCCCGGTGGCCTTGGTCAGGCGCTTGCGGCGCGCGGCGCGCTCTTTGGCGCCCTGGTCGAAAAGTCGTCCAAAGAACTCCAGATTCTCGACGACACTCAAGTCCGAATAGAGGTTCTTGCCCAGCCCCTGCGGCATATAGGCGATGCGCGGCCCGGCCCGGTTGCGGTGGGCGCTGTCGGCCATGTCGCCGCCGAGCACCGCGACACTGTCGGTCTGGATTTTCCGTGCCCCGGCGATCAGCCCTAACAGCGTGGATTTGCCCACGCCGTCGGGGCCGATCAGCCCGACGACCCGGCCTGCCGGAATGTCGAGGGAGACAGTGTCTAGCGCGGCGGTCTTGCGGTAGCGATGCGACACTTCGTCGATGCGCGCGACGATGTCTGGGGTATTCTCATTGCCTACCGTCATTGCTCCGAGCCCGTCAGACGCCCTTCAAGGTAATCTGGCCAGGGGATGCTCTCGTCGGCCCGGACATAGCCAACGCCACGCAAGCCGGTCTTCACCCGTTCGATATGCTCAAGCACCAGCTCGGTCGGGATGCGCAGCTTCACACGGAACATCAACTTCTCGCGCTCGCGGCGCGTCTCCACCTGCTTCGGCGTGAACTGGGCCTGCGGCGAGACAAAAGTGACCCTGGCCGGAATCGGCAGATCGGGGGCTACATCGAGCACGATCCGCGCCTCCGAGCCGATCTGCAAAACGCCCGCAGCGGCCGCGGGTAGAAAAATCTCCATATAGACGCTGGACAGATCGAGCAGCGTCATCACCTTGCCGCCCGCGCCGAGCACTTCCCCTTTCTGCGTGAGCCGATAGAGAACGCGTCCGACGACCGGGGCTTTGAGGACGGCGTCATCGAGTTGGGCCTCGATCTGGCGCACAGAGGCGCGGTAGGCATCGATGCCCCTTTTCAGGGTACGCAGCCGTGCTTCCGCCAGCGCGACGGCCGACTGGGCCGCGTCGCGTGCATTGCGCAGTTCATCGGCCAGGCTCTGAGATGCTAAGCCGCGCTTTTGCAGTGTCGCAATGCGCTCGTATTCCTGGCGCGCATAAGCCAGGTCATTGCGTGCGCGCGCTAGCTGCACTTCGGCCTCCTTGACGGCTTCCAATCCTTGCTCCAGGTCCGCCCGTGCACGGTCAAGCTGGGCCTGAAGCTCGGCGACATCCATTTTGGCGAGTACCTGCCCGACTTCGACCAAATCTCCCTCGTCGACGAAAATATCGATTACCCGTCCGGCATATTTGACCGAGATGTCGACTTCATTGGCTTCGATCCGACCATTGCCGGAGGCGATCCCCTCAGGAAGCCGTGACTGCTGCTTCTGCCACCACTGCCAGGCGAATCCGCCTGCCGCGCCCGCCACAACCAGGACTACGAGGATCCATTTCAGATATTTTTTTATGCTCGATTTCGATACATCGTTTTAGTTTGTTTTCGTGATACTTGACTATTATGCGATTCATTCAGAAGTCTTGGCATTTGTCTGCTTAGTCAAGAGCAAATAAAGGTAGGGCACAATAACGAGCGAGAGCACCGTCGATGCGATCAGCCCGAAAATCACGGCATAGCAGAGCGGCCGCCACATCGGATTGCTGATGGCGAGCGGCGTCAGCCCGACGATCGTGGTCAGGCTTGTGCTCAGGATGGGACGGAGCCGGTCGGAGGCCCCGCGTGCGGCGGCGCGCGCGACCGGATGCCGACGGCGCCCGTCACTCGATCTCCCTTTGCGCCACCGCAGTCCCATCGATCAGCTCCGACGGAGGGTAGAGGATGACCCGTTCGCCGGGCTCCAATCCGTCCAACACCTGCGCCTCGATCCCGTTATTGCGTCCAATCTCGACCCGGCGAAGTGTTGCGGTACCATCCTCAACCACGAACACTGCCCAGTCTTGGCCGTTGCGGAAAAGTGCACTTGAAAGCACGATCAGTGCCTTGTCGTCTTCCCAGACAATGATTCTGGCCTCAACGCGGTAGCCGTGGCCCAGCGTGCGCCTGGCCCCCCGGGGCGGGTCGGCAAAGCGGATGATGGTATTGACGCGCTGTTCCTCGACGCCAAGGGCGGAGAACTTGGTGAAGCCCCAGGGATCCACGCGGTCGACGACGCCGTTCAGGGGCTTGGATCCGCCCCAGTCCTCGAAGATCACCCGATCGCCGGGAGACACCTGCACGGCGTCGGTGGAGAGCAGCTCCACCACCACCTCGAGATCGTTGTCGATGTCGCCGATTTCTATGATCGGCGTGCCGGCGGGAAGGGTCGTCTCACTTTCCTGCATGACCCGCAGCACGCAGCCGGTTATCGGGGCATGGATGGCGAACGGTGCTGCCGACCCGGCGCGGCCGTCGCCCGCAAGCCCCTGGGCACCGAAACTGATCAGCCGGGCGCGGGCGTTGGCGAGCTCCGCCTGCCGCACGGCGATTGTCGCCTCGGCAGTGTGAAGCGCAGCCACGCCGGCGCGCGCCTCTCGTATCGCGCGGTCCAGCGCTTCTTGACTTATTGTGCTGGCTTCGCGCAGGCGGCGAGTGCGCCGCAGGTCGACATCCGCCAGTTCCTTGTCGGCGATGGCCCGGTTGCGTTCAGCATGGGCTTGCCGCAAAGCCGCCTCCGCGGCGGCTACGTCGGCGAGGGCTTCGGCTCGGCTTCGAGCATCCAGCGCCGAAGGGTTCGTCGGCAGCATCTCCGCGATCACGCTTTCGTTCCCGATGACCGGATCGCCGGGCTCGACATGCACCCGGAGCAGCCGCCCTGCGACCGGGGTGGCGACCACGTAAGCATCGTGGACCCGGGTCCGGCCCTCCTCGTCGATGGTCACGGTCATCCGGCCGCGCGTGACCGCGCCCATGTCGACCATCATCGGACGTGGCCAGAAGGAGAAAATCAGTGCCGCGCCGATCACGGCGGCCGCGCCCAGAGTGAGGATCATACGGGATCGCTTCTTGGCCATTGCTACTCCCGTGTTTTGAGAGCGGAGACGAGATCTGCCCGGTCGATATCGCGCTTCACCAGCCAGCCGGAGACGGTGGCCGCCGCCATCACCGCGAGCCCCGCGGCGCCGTAACTTTCCGGCGAGACGACCGCAGGGATCTGGTATAGATCGGTACTGAACCCGGCGGCGACCCCGAACGACAGGAAGTATCCGAGCAGCGCACCCACGGGCAGGGCCGCCAGCGTCACCACCGCCAGCTCGCCCAGCAGGACGAAGGCGGCTTCGCCGCGCGTGAAGCCGATTACCCGCAGGTTCGCCAGATCGCGGGCGTGCTCCGCGTAGGCGATGCGCGCGGCGTTGTAGACGATGCCGAAGGTGATGATGCCGGCGATGGCGGCCATGATGTAGCGCACCGCACCGGCACCGGTATCCATCTGCTTCTGCAGGGCGACGCGGGCGTCTTTCTTCAGGCTCACGCCGGCGACGGTAGGCATGTTCTTGAGCGCCCGGTAGATGGCGTCGCTGTTGGCGCTGTCAATGCGCAGGTAGGCGCCCGAGATGCGATTCGGTTCGCGCAGCGCCCGGTTCAGCGCCTCCAGATCCATGAAGGCCGGAGCGCCGAGGAGGGTTTGGGCGACCCCCGCCACGGGGATGTCGAGGGTCGGGCGGCGGCCCTCGCGCACCTCGACGATCAGGACGTCGCCGGGGCGCACGTCGAGGATGTCGGCCAGCGTCTGGGCCAGGATGATGCCGCCTTTGCGCAGGTGGATCGTGCCCAGGCCGCTGTCCACGGCACGGTACAGGCGCGGGGTCGTCACCAGAGCGTTGATCGCGCCGCGATGGCTTTTAAGGCCGTGGCGCAGGATGACGGGCACAATGCGCACCGGCTCCACTTCGATCACGCCGGGCAGGCTTTGCAGCTCGAACACGGTTTTGTCCGACATCGCCTCGTTGAAGGTGACGGTGACGTCGCTGCGGTCGACCACATTGAAGGTCAGGTCGATGGTACGGTCGAAGCCGGCCAGCATGCCGATCATCGCCACCGACAGGGCCATCCCTGCCGCGATGCCGATCATCGCGCCCGCCATGCGCCACGGCTGGCGGGTCAGGCGGCGCAGCACCATACGGCTGGGCTGGTCCAGCACGGATTGCAGCGCCCGGCCGATGCGACCCGTGCGGCTGTAGTCCGGCGGCACGGGCGGGCGCATGGCGGCGGCGGGGGTAAGCGCGAAGACGCGGCGCAGCACCAACAGTCCGCCGGCCGAGGCCGACAGCACGCTGACCAGAAAGCCGGTGACGAAGGAAGCGGGATCGAGCTGGAACACCAGGAAAGGGAACTTGAAGTAGTACAAGTAGAGTTCGACCATGCCCCGCCCGGCGGCAATGCCCAGCAGACAGCCCGCCACCGCCCCGCCCGCGGCGATGGCGATGATTAACTTGAAGTAGTGCGCGCCGGTCTCGAGATCGGTGTAGCCGAAGGCCTTGATCAAGCCGATCTGCTCGCGCTCGGCCTGCACCATGCGCGAGATGACGATGTAGAGCAAAAAGGCTGCCACCGCGAGGAAGATCGGCGGCACGCCGGTGCTCACCGCGCGCAGGCCGTCGATCTCTTCACTGATGAAGCGGTTGGAGGTCTGGTCTTCCAGGCCGTAGGCCCCGAGCCCGCCGTAGGGCGCCAGGATCCGGTCCACGGCATCCAGCACCGCGGGCAGCCGGGCACCGCGGCCGAGCGAGAGCAGCGCCTCGTTGAAGGCCCCCTTCATGTCGTAGGCGGCGGCCAGCGCCGTGCGGCTCATCCAGATCACCCCGAAGCGGGCGTCGTCCGAGATCAGCTCGCCGGGGGCGGTGGTGTAGAGGAACTCGGGCGCCTGGGCGAGGCCGACGATGCGCAGCCTGCGGCGCGCGCCGTTCATGGTGACAGAAAACGTGTCGCCGGGCCGCAGTCCGTTCGCGACGGCGAAGCTCTGCAACAGCAGGATCTCGTCGGGGTGGTCGCTGTCCAGCCGGCGTCCGGCAGTAAGATAGAAATCGTTCAGGCGCGGATCGTGGAAATCGGGCAGCGACACCGCCTGCGTCTGCAGCGGCAGGTCCTGGCCGGACAGGTCGATCAGCGCGCTGCCGGTGATCCGGCCCTCGACCGCCCCGACGCCGGGGATGGCGGCCAGATCCGCAATCAGGTGCTCGGGCGCGCGCTTGACGGAGGCGAAGACATCGGCCAGCCGGTAGCGCTCGTAATAGGCGCGCCGCGTCTCGTCCAGCGAGGTCACGAGCCCCGACATCATTACCAGCAGCAGCACGCCGACGGCGATGACCGCGCCGATGGCGACGGCCTGGCCTTTGATGCGCCACAGGTCGCGCAGCAGCTTGCGGTTCAGCGGGCTCATGCACGGCTTACCATTCGATGTCCTCAGGGGAACGCTTGGTGTCGTTCTCCACGACCTTGCGGATGCGGCCGTCAGCGAAGTGGATCACCCGATCCGCCATAGCGGCAGTTGCCGCCGCGTGAGTGACGATCAACACCGTTGCACCGAGATGTTCGTTCACGTCCTTCAGCACCTTCAGCACGGTTCGCCCGGTGGTGCTGTCCAAGGCGCCGGTCGGCTCGTCGCAGAAGAGAACCGTCGGCTGTTTGGCCACCGCGCGGGCGATGGCGACGCGCTGCTGTTCGCCGCCAGAGAGCTGGCTGGGGAAGTGGTCCGCGCGTTTGCGCATCCCCACCAGCCCGAGCGCATCGTCAGGGTCCATCGGGTTGCGGGCGATCTCGGTCACCAGCTCGACGTTTTCATGGGCGGTGAGGCTCGGCATCAGGTTGTAGAACTGAAAGACGAACCCCGCATGGTCACGGCGGTAGCGCGTCAGCTGCGCATCGCTCATAGCGGTCAGTTCCTGGTCCCGGAAGTACACCGTGCCTTCGGTGGCCTGGTCCAAACCGCCGATGATGTTGAGCAGTGTAGACTTGCCGCTGCCCGACGGTCCGAGCAGCACCACCATCTCGCCGGCAGGAATCTCGAGATCGACTCCACGCAACGCATGTACAGCGGCCTGACCCTCGCCATAGACCTTCGTCAAACCTCGGGTGGTGAACGCAGTCGGAGACTTCTTTGACGGTTCTTGCTGCACTGGGCTGATTCGCCGCACTCTGGATCGGTAGTGGTCAGTTCTGTCCGCGGGCCACGTCAGCGTGCCCGCGGACCCGAAGATGAGCGTCACGAAGACAACCATCTCGATGCCCAGGGCGATTCAGAGCTTGAGGGGCGCATCCCCGGCTTTGCTCTTCCCGGCTCTTCTGTTATCGTTGAAATGCTCTTTCTTTCAACTTTCTTTTTCTCACCCATGAAAACCGCACTCATCACTGGGGCGAACAAAGGCATCGGCTACGAAGTGGCGCGAGAGCTTACGCAACAACGCTTTCGTGTTTTCATTGCCGCGCGCAATGCGAAGGCCGGCCAGAAAGCGGCGAAGACCTTACAGGACGGTGGTGGCGAGGCCGAATTCCTCAAGCTGGACGTTGCCGATCCGCACAGCATCGCCGCAGCCGCGGGTGAATTTGGCACGCGGGCCGACCACCTGGATGTCCTCGTTAATAATGCCGGCATCCTCGAGAACGCCAATATCTCTGTGCTCGATGTCTCTCGAGGGGAAGTTGAGCGCACTTGGCGCACCAATACCCTCGGGCCGCTCCTGGTCACGCAAGCGTTTGTGCCGTTTCTGCAAAAGAGCGAAGCGGCGCGCGTCATCAATGTCTCCAGCGGTTGGGGGGCGCTCGGCGAGATGAAGGACGAAGCGCCCGCTTACGGCATCTCCAAGGCCGCCCTCAATGCCGTGACCCGGCAGTTTGCCGCGGCGCTGCGCTCCCAAGGCATTCCAGTTAATTCTGTCTGTCCCGGCTGGGTCCGCACCGACATGGGCGGGCCGAACGCCATCCGCTCCATTGCGGAGGGCGCCGACACCATTGTCTGGCTTGCGACCGAAGCACCACTGATGCTTACCGGACAGTTTCTGCGCGATCGCGAGCCGATCCCGTGGTGACGTCACTGACTCCCATCAACCCTTCACCGCATACCCGCTGAAAGCCGCTGCGCACGCAGCAATGCTCATGTTGACTTTCGGGGGCTACGAGTGACGCGCAAGTGCATACGCGGCTGTTATGCCCGATGGATTGGGACATAACCTGGGGTTCTGCCCCCAGTACCCTACCAGACCATGCGGCTGGAGTAATCCGGCGGTGTGGCGCTCTTATAGCGGTTCCTGAGTGTCTTCGATACTGATTGACATCAGGTCCATGGTACAGTGAGTAAACTGTTGAGCATGGATCATGACATGAAACCTTACTCCAACGACTTACGCGAAAAAATCATTACCGCTTATCAAAATGGCGAAGGTTCGTTACGCCGCCTCGCCAAGCGCTTTTCCTTCAGTTTGAATTTTGTGTGGCTGTTGCTCGAGCGCTTTCGAAAGACCGGCCAGGTCGACCCAAAACCTCATGGCGGGGGACCCAAAAGAACCATTGCCGGGAAACACGCAGACACGTTGCGTGAGTGGGTCAAGGCCCACCCCGATGCCACACTGGCGGAACTGCGTGAACGGTTTCAAAAAGCCGCCGGCGTGGTGGTGAGCTGCTCGACGCTTGCGGTCACGCTGAAACGCCTTGGCTATACCCGCAAGAAAAAGACCCTCCATGCCACCGAACGGGACGAAGACGTACGGGCGGCCCGCCTCGCTTATCGAGAAGGGCAAAAAACCATGAATTCCGGCAAGCTGATTTTTGTCGATGAGTGCGGTACGCAACTGCGTATGACCCGAACCTATGCCCGTTCGCCCCAAGGGCAACGAGCCGAGGGGGCAAAACCCGCTCATGGCAAGAACGTGAGCCTCGTGGGTGCTTTGGCATTGAGCCGCATGCGAACCGCGCTCAGGGTCGAAGGCGCTATTGATGGTGCGATGTTCAAGACCTTCGTCGATGAACTTCTCGTCCCTGTTTGGCAGCCGGTGACACGGTATTGCTGGATAATCCCAATATTCACAAAGGTCAAGGCATCCAAGCGGCTATCCGCGCAACCGGGGCTACGTTACAGTATCTGCCGGCGTACTCACCCGACTTATCCCCCATTGAAGCTTGCTGGTCGAAGGTGAAAGAAGCGCTGCGCAGTACCGGCGCACGCACCTTTCCATCGTTGCAAAAAGCCCTCAACAACGCCCTTGCCCAAATTACGCCATCCGATATCACAGGCGGGTTCCAGCACTGCGGCTACTGTATCGCACCCAATTAGGAACCGCTATAAGGCTATTCGTTGGGTCCTTCGTCGGACTGCTGACGCCACCCCGAGGTTTACCATGCCCTCGGTCTCTCGACCTCCGGAAAACAGCTTTTGGCAGTAACCGCCGGTGCTCGCAACATATTTGTTAGGCAGTGGCGGGTTCAACGAGAGAAAGCTATTCGCCGCCACAGCCGGCCGGAGATGGCAGAAATGTCGAGGGAGGCAATCCAAATCGCCTTGTTGCCGGGTTTAGAAAAGCCAGCCGTGACTGCCGGAGACAGCACCGGCGATAGTCACGAGACTGAGTGACAATAAAACCCAGTGTACCCGTTGAATTGTCTTGAAGGTTTTTTCAGGAAATTGTTTGTATCAATGGGGTCAGACTCGATTGAATTTCAATCGAGTCTGAC
>CAZWUX010000114.1:0-12078 GCA_964637665.1 uncultured Anaerolineae bacterium | reverse complement strand
TGTCGAATACGCTTCATGATTTCTCCCTCACTTAATACGTTGACAATCAGAAGGCCGGTAGATGGCCCTTCAGATAGGGCTATTGTACGTCACATAACGAGGTTCAGAAAGCTGCTGCGATGTGCGGAGGCGATCATCCCGCCGGAGACGTGCTGACGATAATCGCTTCGTAGATGGGCGCGAGCCGTCCCCATGCGTCGTTGGGGGCGTCCGGGCCTTCCGCGCCGTGCCCGGTGAACACGACGGCGCGATCCTCGAACGCCGTCACGCCGACGAGAAGCCGTTCGTCCAGCACGTAATAGCGGCCCTCGACGATCAGCGCCGTTTGCCCGGATCGCGTCTCGATGGTGCGCGGCGTGGAGAAGTCACCGTCCTCGCGCAGCCCGGAGAGAAGGGCGTCCAGCACGGTTGCTGCGCTGGAACCCGGCTCGTAGGAGAAGCCAAGCTCGGCTGCCGAGCCGGCGTCGACGGCGCGCACCTGCATCCACCCCTCGCCGCCCGTTTCGCGCAGGTCGATCACCTGTGGGCCGGTGGACAGGGCTTCCCACCCTTCCGGGATCAGCAGGGTAATCCCCAGATCGGAACTCGTGTATTCGGGCCAGCCGGTCGTGATCTCCGGCGCGGTGGTTGGGGTGGGCGATTCGCCCGGCGGCACGGTTTCCCCGCCTGGCGCGGACGTGGTCACGCCGCTTTCCGGGGCGGCCTCGATGGCGGTGGGTGCAGCCGTGCCCGCCGGTGACGCATCGCCGCCCGGTGAGCACCCGCTGGTGAAGCCCGCTGTGACGAGGACAAGAAACAGAACGGCCCGGCGAGAGAGACGGCGGGTGAAGGATCCCCCTGTCATCCGGCCCGGCGCTCCAATTCCACATAATCACGCAGGTGCCCGGCACCCAGCGCGCCGATGATAAAGTGATAGATGGCAAATAACTCCAGACTGAAGGGGATATAGCCGAGGTAGCCGAGAGCGGGCATCTCGAAGATGTGGAGGAAGTCGACGTATGGGACGGAATACACCCAGCGCGGAAAGGAGAAGTAGTTCCACATCTCCCAGAAGAACGCCGTGATCAGGACGCCCACCCACAGGGCGAGCACCGGACGCCAGTTGCCCCGCGCCGTCTCATCGGCCAGCGAGCGGTTCCTCAACCAGACGTTGACCGGCGCGACGAGGCAGTAGGTGGTCGTCCACAGGAAGGGGAAAAACACATGCGGCCAGGCGAGCAGCAGGCCGAGCATCACCCAGCCAGCGGCGAATACGCCGATGGTGAGTCCGCGCGTTGGCTTCAGGGTCGGGCCGCCGCCTAACCCCCGCAGCCAGGGGAAGGTGCTGGCGAACTCCGCCGTGCCGAACACTGCCGGGATGACGGTCGAAAAGCTCAGGGTTGCCAGCACGGCGTAGGTAGCGTTGGAGAACAATTCGCGCCCGTCGTAAAGCCAGTTCTGCGTGCGCAGATTCAGCGCCTCGAACAGCCACCACACCGGGGCGGACACGAAGAACAGCCCGACGTACGCCCGCCGGTTCCGGGTGAGCAGTGATGATCCTTTGCGGCGGTAGACGAGGCCGTCCACAAACAGGCTGTAGCCCAGCCACAGAGGGAAAAACAGCAGGTGGGTGCGCGGCCCGCGCAGCAGCCAGTTAAGCGGCCACGCGATGGCGATCAGGGCCAGCCCGATCCAGAGGTGGAGGGGAGTCTGTACGTCCGGTGCGGTGTCGGTGCGGTTCACGATACTGGCGGAAATCTACGTGTCGTCCTGCCCGGATTCCGCCGCGCCCTCGGCGGCAGCCGGGATGATGTAGTGGAAGGTTGATCCGGCCCCGGCCTCCGACTCGACCCAGATTTCGCCGCCGTGCCGCTCGACGAGGCTTTTCGTGATGTTCAGCCCCAGACCGGTGCCCGTCGCCATGTCCTTGCCTCGCTCGGTGCGGAAGAACTTGCCGAACAACTGCTCCATGTCGTCCTCGGTGATGCCGATCCCGGTGTCCGTCACCCAGTGATGGACGACTATCCTGCGCTCGCCGGTTTCCTTATCGGTCGCTGTGCCGAGCCGTGCGCCGATCTCGATGCGGCCTCCTTCGGGCGTGTACTTGTTGGCGTTGCTGATGAGATTGGTTAGCACCTGGACCATGCGCGTCGGGTCGGCGTGGATGGGGGGCAGGTCGTCCTCGATATGCAGCGCGAGCGCCTGCTCTTTCTCCTCGATCTGGCCCCGCAGGCCGGAGAGCGCCTCCTCGATGACATCCGCTACGGGGGTCGGCTCCATCTCAAGTCGCAGATGGCCGGTTTCCAGCCGGGCGATATCCGCGAGGTCCGACACGAGGCGCGACATACGGTCGACGTTGCTGCGGATCGTGCTCAGGAACTGGACCTGCATCTCGTTCACGTCGCCAACCTGCCCGCCGCGCAGCAGATCGGTATATCCCCGGATCGAGGTCATCGGATTCTTGAGTTCGTGAGCCACAAACGACACGAACTCGGTTTTGGAGAGGTTGGCGTGCTGCACTTCCTGAACGAGCCGCGCGTTTTCGATGGCGACGGCGGCGTGCTCGACGAGGCGCTGCGCGAAGTCGAAATCCTGATAGGTCAGCAGATCGGGGATGTCGCTTTCCAGTGCGAGCACCCCGACTGGACGGTTGGCGCGCATAATGGGGACGACAATGCTGGCGACTGCGGCAAGGTCGCCGACCGGCTCATAGGTTTGGCCGTCGGCGCGGCGGCTGAACTCCGGCTCGCCGCTGCTTATCACCCTGCCGACGGGGCCGCCCTCGATTGAAAGCGGGGCGTCGTCGAGGCGCGCCAGAAATGATTCCGTGTAGCCGTTAGCCGCGAGAATGTCCACCCCGGTGTCGTCCGGGTTGAGGATGCCGACGTAGCCTGCCGTCGCACCGGTGATGCGCATCGCCCAGTCGAGCGTGATGTGGATCACGCGGTCGAGCTGGAGCGTGCGGTTTAGCTCCCGGTCGATGCGCTGGAGATGCTGCAGCTCGTCGATGCGCCGGGCAAGCTCGGCGTCGGTAGCCTCGTAGAGCCGCGCGTTGTCGATGGCGATAGCCGCCTGCGAGGCGAACGTCGCGAGCAGCGATGCGTCCTCCTCGTCAAACGGGGCTTGATCTTTGCGGTTGATGACCTCAAGTACGCCAATCGCCTCATCCTGAATTAGCATCGGAACGGCAAGCAGGGATTGGGTATCGATCACGGTTCCGGTGTCAGCCTCGTCGATCCTGCTTTGATCCTGAAGGACGCTGTTGACGATGACAGGCTCCTTCGCCTCGACCGCCTGGCCGGTGACGCCGATTCCCGGTGAGAGGCGCATCCCAACCAGACTCTGCACCCCACCTTCGACGACGCGGTAGATAAGCTCACCGGTATTCTCGTCCATCAGCAGGAGCGATCCGGCCTCCGTGCCGATAATGTCGACCGCTGAGCGCATGATGCGGCCCAGCAGGTTTTCCAGATCGAGCGTCGAAGAAAGCTCCCGGCTGATCTCGTTGAGCGTGGCAAGCTGGCGGGCGCGTGTCTCGGTCTCGTTGAACAGCCGAGTTTTGTCGAGCGCGGTCGCGGCCTGATCGGCAATTGCCCAGAAGATCTTCACCTGATCCTCGGTGAAGGTCACGCTCTGCACGTAGCTGGCGACGATCATCACGCCCAGCGTCCGCGCGCCTGCGTTGAGCGGTACGCCCATCCACGCCGTGTGGCGGGTCGGGCGTGGGGTGATGCTGCGCTGGCCGCACTCGGTGGCGTAATCGTCCGTGCGGATCGGCAGCCCGGTGCGGACGATCTCGGCGGCCAGCCCTTCGTGGTCGGGCCAGTATTCGCCCTCGCGTTCCCTGAAGCGTTCGTCGCCCTCCAGAAAGAACGCGAACTCCAATCCCTGCACCTCCGGGTTATGCACGACGATGTAGAAGTTCGTCGTATCGATCAGCTTGCTCGACTGGGTGTAGATCAGCTCCAGCAGGGCATCGGGATCGGTCGTGAAGTTGACGGCCTGCGCCACCTGACTGAGCACGTCCAGCTCGCGGACGCGCCGTTCGAGGTCGCTGATGACCTGCGCACGCTCGACGGCGAGCGATCCCTGCTCGGCGATGCCCTGCATGAACCGCAGATCGCGGATGTCGAACGGCTGCCCGGAGCGCTTCGGCCCGACGGCGATGAACCCCGCCAGCCGGTCCTGCCCCTGAAGCGGCACCAGCACCGGCGTGCGGATAATCGCCAGCCGCGCGTGGTCCTCCAGCATTTCGGGCGGCAGCGGCTTGTTGAATTCGAGGAAGATCACGTCGCGCGTCGTGCTGAGCGCATGGACGATTCCGCTCTGTGGCTCGAAGCGGATGTCTGTGTCGGGCCGAGAGCCTTCCCCGACTGCCAGAAACTCGCCGGAGTGCGGATCACGCAGAAAGACATACGTGTGCGTGGGCAGCAGCCCCTCGCGGATCTGCTGTTTGAGCAGGCGCACGACCTCGCCCAGCCCGCCCGCCAGCGTGAGCTGGTGCCGGAAATCGCCCAGCCGTTCGCTGTATCCGCTGCCTGATTGGAAGAACAGCCCGTCGATGGTGTTTTGCAAGCTCTGGCGAAGCGGCTGAAAGACGAGCACGAGCACGAAGGCCAGCAGCCCGACAAGCACCGGGTTGGTCACGCTCATGCTGTCCAAAAACAGGGCGCTGGCAATCGCATTGACCCCTGCGACGAAGAGGGCATATCCCAGCGTGACGATGACGGCCATGACGGTATATGTGGCGGCGAAACTCACCATGTGGTTTGTGTCCAATAGACTGTAGCGGATCACACTGTAGGCGAGCACGCCGGGGAACAGCAGCAGCGTGAGCAGAACCCAGCCAAGCGGGACCGGAGTCAGCCCGCTGATCCACAAGAGAAACGGTGCGAAGGCAAGCAGCGATCCCACCACGACGACCCGGCTCTGCTCGCGTGCGGCGGGGGAGGTTGTGTACAGGCCGCGCAAAAACTGCACGATCAGGAAGAACATCATCGCGATGCTGGCGTAGGCGTACGACGTGAGCCGGACGGCGCTAAATGTCTCATAGCTGCGGCCCAGCACAGCCTGCCCGTAAACCAGAACAACCACGCTTGGTAACAGTGGAAGCCAGCGCAGTATCGGGCGCTGAGCCACGAGAGGTAGATCGTTAGGATAGATGAGCGCGAAAACGGCCAGCAGACCGGCAGCCCAGGGGATGGCGGCCAGCCACAAACGGGTGAACGCGTGCGTCGACCACAGACTGAACATCGTCCCGAATGCGAGCGCTGCCGACGCGCAGAACATCAGAAAGACGCGCCCGACTGCCTGCGGACGCCGCCGGTTGGCCCATAATCCGCTCGCGATGAAGATCAGCCCGATGGTGTAGGGCAACGTGAATAACCCCAGTATGCCCGCTCGCGGCGTCTCGCGGAGTGTCACGTCGACTGTGTAGGGAGCGCCCTGAGGGCTGCGAACACCCAGCGACACGGTGTCGCCAGCAGAAAAACGGTCGAGCGTCCGATAATAGCTGCGAGTTGATGTGACGGGTTCCCCGTCGACGCTGATGATCGTATCGCCCTCGGCGAGCGGGGATGCCTCCGGCAGGATGGGGCTGCCGGTGAGAAGCGCCTGATTTGTAGCCGCTGGAACTGCCGTCAGGTGGGGAGCAAGCAGAGTGCCGACGAAAGGATGCTCGAACCAGCCGACCGTCTCGATGGGGACGATGATGTAGACGACCGCCACGAGCAGCAGAATCCCGATGAGCACGATCCTGTCGATCTGCGCCAGCAGGTGCCGCTCTCTGACCCGCTGGTTGAGGTGCTCAGGTGACTGGAAAGGAGTGCTGACGACACTCATGTTAGATCCTGTTTGCTGGTTGCTATCGTCCACACCGGCAGCCTGGCCTACCAGCGACATTCTACCATGCGCCAGAATCGAACGCCATGCTGGAAGATCCGCATTGTGATGGTGCATGAGGGGCTTATACAATGATCACAACCGGGGCCACATACCGGCGAGCTTATGCCGCCGGGCGGAAGGTGTGTTATTATTGCGGCACTTCGAGATTGTGACCGGCTGACAACCGGTCAACAGACAGGGAATGGCGCCTGCTCTCCGAAAGCTGGATGCCTGACACGGGGCAGATTGATCGGCAAAAACGTGAACTGACAGACGCATCCCCCACTTCGATCTGGTCGCTGAGACATGACTGCCTGCGGCACAGCAGGCACACGGTTGACGAACGATTAGTTTAGAAGAGGAAAACGAATGGCAACAGACGTTGCAGCCAAAGAACGCCTCGGCTGGGAGAGCCTGCGGGAGCAGGACCCGGCGATCTATGAGGCCATCCAGAAGGAATCCAAGCGCCAGCACGATAAGCTGGAGCTGATTGCTTCTGAGAACTACACAAGCCGGGCCGTGCTGGAGGCCACCGGCTCGATTCTCACGAATAAATACGCGGAAGGCTATCCGGGGAAGCGGTATTATGGCGGCTGCGAGTACGTCGACATCGTCGAGGAACTGGCCCGCCAGCGCGTGATGGAGTTGTTCGGCGCGGAGCACGCCAACGTCCAGCCGCACTCCGGGTCGCAGGCCAACATGGGCGCGTATAACGGCGTGCTCAACGCGACCGACAGCGTGTTGGCGATGGACCTCGCGCAGGGCGGCCATCTGACGCACGGCAGCCGCATTAATTTTTCCGGGCGGCTTTATCATTTCATCGCGTATGGCGTCGACCGCGATACCGAAATCATCGACTATGATCAGGTCGCGTCGCTGGCGCGGGCCGTCAAACCCAAGATGATCCTCGCGGGGTACACGGCCTATCCACGCACCATCGACTTTGGCATCTTCCGCGAGATCGCGGATGAGGTCGGGGCGCTGTTTATGGTTGACATGGCGCACATCGCCGGGCTGATCGCCGGGAAGGTTCACCCGAACCCGGTTCCGCTGGCCGATGTCGTGACGAGCAGCACGCACAAGACGCTGCGCGGCCCGCGAGGCGGCCTGATCCTCTGCAAGGAAGAGCACGCGCGGGCCATCGACCGGGGCGTCTTCCCCGGCATTCAGGGCGGCCCGCTGATGCACGTCATTGCAGGCAAGGCTGTGGCCTTCGCCGAGGCGATGACGCCGGAATTCAAAACGTACGCACAGCAGGTCGTCGAGAACGCCCGCGTGCTCGGCGAGACGCTTCAAGAAGAGGGTCTGCGGCTCGTTACCGGCGGCACGGACAACCACCTGCTGCTCGTCGATCTACGCCCGGTGGGAGTGACGGGCGACGTGGCAGAAGAGGCGCTCGACAAGGCGGGCATCACCGTCAACAAGAATATGATCCCCTACGACCCGAAACCGCCGAAGGTGACGAGCGGCATCCGTGTGGGCAGCCCGGCACTGACCAGCCGGGGATTCGGTCCTGACAAGATGCGTCAGGTCGGCCACCTGATCGGGCGCGTGCTGCACGATCCGGAGAACCCGGATGTGCTGGCGAGCGTCCGTATGGATGTGCTTGAACTTACGGAGGGTTACCCCATTCCGGGCGTGCTGTAGCATCTCAAACCGGCTCGCAGGTGTAGATGCTTTCTACAGTGGTCCGGTACCGGGTCATGATGCTCACTGACAGACTGGCCCCGCTCCTCGATATCCGCCGGTGCGCTCATGACGGATATCGGGAGCGTTTTTTGCCTGTCTGACCCTGAAGGAGATGTTTAACGAATGAGCGAAGTACCGCATCTGGTCGTCGGCGAGCGGCGCATCGGCGAGGGTGAGCCATGCTTCATCATCGCGGAGGCGGGCGTTAATCACAATGGCAGTCTGGAGATGGCGCTCAAGCTGGTGGATGTTGCCATCGAGGCGGGCGCTGATGCTGTAAAATTCCAGAAGCGCAATCTCAAGGACCTGTACCCTGCCGATCTTCTAGAGAATCCGAACACGGCAGAGTGGAATTTCCGGTACATGCTGCCCTATCTCCAGAAAGTTGAGCTGCTGAACGAGGACTTCTTCCGCATCAAGGAATACTGCGACGAAAAGGGCATCCGGTTCATGTGTACGCCCTGGGATGAGACGAGCCTCGAACTGCTTGAGGAGATCGGCGTAGAAATTTACAAGATCGCGTCGGCGGACCTCGTCAACTTCCCGCTGCTGGATCGCATCGCCGGTCTCGACAAGCCAATGATCCTATCGACCGGGATGGCGACGCTGGACGAGATCCAGCGCACGGTCGATTTTCTCAAGGCGCGGAATGCATCGTTTGCCCTGCTGCATTGTGTGAGCACATACCCCGCGCCGTTCGAGAATCTGAACCTGAGGTTTATCGAGACGCTCAAACAATTCGGCGTGCCGGTCGGCTACAGCGGACACGAGCGGGGGATCGCGATCCCGGTCTTGACGCTCGCGCTGGGCGCGTCAATCATCGAGAAGCACATCACACTCGACCGCACCCTGCCCGGCCCGGATCACCCGGCCAGCCTGGAGCCGCGCGGCATCGAGCTGATGATCCGCGACATCCGCAATGCGGAGGAGGCGCTCGGCTCGACGGGCAAGACGCTCAACGCGGCGGAGCGTCTCAACCGGCAGGTGCTGCGCAAGAGCCTCGTCGCCGCGCGTGATCTTCCGGCGGGGACCGTCATCACCCGTGAGATGGTGGCCGTGAAAGGCCCCGGCAAGGGACTTTCCCCGCAGTACCTCGACGACCTGATCGGGATCACGCTGCACCGTGAGGTGCGAACCGACGAATTCTTCACGGTGGCCGACCTCAAGCCGCAGCAGTATGACCACATTAAGGATGAGGGCCTCAAACGGACGTGGGGGCTGAAGTGTCGCTTCCACGACCTTGACACCATTGTCGACCTCGGCCCGCAGCTCGTCGAGCTTCACTTCAGTGAGGACGACGTGGATTTCCCGTTCGAGTCGCCGGAGGAACCCTACAGCCAGCGATTGTGCATCCACGCACCGGAGTTTGCGGATCACAGGCTGCTGGACATGTGCTCGCTGGAGCCGATCATCCGCGAGCGGTCGATTGCCATGATCCAGCGGGCCATTGACAAGGCCGTTGAACTGCGCCCGCACTTCGGTGAGGGCGAGGTTGGACTCGTCATCCACGTGGGGGGGATGTCGATGGATGAGCCGATCGCCGATACGGAGCGGCTGCTTGAGCTGGCTATCGACTCCTTCCGCCAGCTTGATCCAAAGGGTATCGACCTCCTGCCGGAGAACCTGCCGCCGCGCCCCTGGTATTTCGGTGGGCAGTGGTACCAGAACGTGTTCATCCGGGCGGAGGAGATGATCGCGATGTGCGAGGCGCTGGATGTGGGGATGACGCTGGACATCTCGCACGCCAAATTGTACTGCAACTGGGCGGGGGAGGACCTCGCTGACTACGTGGCGGCCTGCCTGCCGTACACACGCCATCTCCATATTGCCGATGCGACCGGCATCGACGGCGAGGGGATTCAAGTGGACGAGGGCGAGGTCGACTGGCCCCGCATCCTCGCCGTGCTTTCCGGTGCAGACTTCACATGGGTGCCCGAAATCTGGAGCGGCCATCTGAATAGCAATGCGGGTTTCATCGACGCCGTGAACCGGCTGGCGGCCTACGACGTGCTGTAGTTCGCAGGGCTGATCAACCTGAGCGCCCCACCTCGCAGGGTGGGGCGTTTTTGACTCAGAATCAGAAAAACATTAGATCGCAGAACCGGCGCCTGTGCGCCGGATTGACATCGCTGGCGTGCGCTGGTACGATAAAAAAACGTGTTTGTTAGCACTCTGGCTTGCAGAGTGCTAATCGGGGGGCAGCAGCAGTGAGTCATCTGACAAAACGGCAGGAATACATTCTGGGCCTGATCGTGCGCGAGTACGTTAACGTGCCTAATCCGGTCGGCTCGAAAGCCCTCGTCGAGCGGTATGGGCTGGATGTGAGTTCGGCAACCGTGCGGAACGACATGGCCCGCCTCGAAGAAGAAGGTCTGATCGCCGCGCCGCACACCTCCGCCGGACGCGTGCCGACAGAAGAAGGCTACCGCTACTTCGTCCAAAAGCTGCTGGGTGATACGCAACTCAGGCCGGAGGAGCAGCGCACGATCCGGCACCAGTTCCACCAGGTCAGCGCCGATCTGGAACACTGGATGCGCCTCGCCGCCTCAATCATGGCAAGCACGACCCGCACAGCCTCGCTCGTGACGACGCCGCAGGTCGTCGAGCCGCGCTTCAAGCATCTGGAGTTGATCCACACGCAGGGCAGGGTGGTGCTGCTCGTGATGGTGCTGGAGGGTGGGGCCGTCCGCCAGCAGATGTTGTGCCTGTCCGAGCCTGTAGCGCAACCCCAGCTCAGCCACATCGCCTCGCACATCAACCGGGTATATGCGGGCAAGCGCCCGACGGAAATCCGCGCCCAGGCGAGCCGCGAAGCGACGCTCGACCACGAGATTCTCGACCTCGTGGCGGAACTGTTGGACAGGGCGGGCCGCTGGCAGCGCACCGTCATCACGGATGGTCTGGTGAACATCCTCGACCCGGAATACCTCGTCGAGAATCTGCCGTTCAACGAGGAATTGGATCGTGGCGAGCTTCGGCGCGCGCTGGCCGAGGTGGACAGCATCGGCGCGCGCCAGACGCTGCACCTGCTGGAGGAGCGCAGCCTGCTGGAGGAGATTCTCGCGGAAGCGCTTGCGCCCGACACCTTCGGCGTTCAGGTGATGATCGCCGGAGATGGGCAGTGGGAGGAGTTGAGCCACACGAGTATGGTGCTGGCACGGTACGGGCGGCCCGATGTCAGCGGCGCGCTCGGCGTGCTGGGGCCGACCCGGCTGCACTATGGCCGCGCGATTTCGACGGTGCGGTACATTGCCGGTCTGATGACGGATATGCTGATCGAGGTTTACGGCGACGAAGAGGCGGGCTGAGGTTCTTCGGCTCCCCGTTGCGGCATCGCCTGTAAAAAAGACATAAAAAACACAGCCGCCGTATCGCGTTCTTACGTCGCTCTAACGCATAGACGCTACAATGCACCCGTTAGTTAAAAAGAAGCAAAACGTCAAACACGTTTGGGTTAGTAAAACCCGTTTTCGTGTGAACCGTATACGTCAGTGAAGGGTATGTCGTGACAGACAAACCGGTGAACGAAGTTAGCGAAAAACGAGAGGATGAGGTGGCTGCCCCGGAGGTGGAAGAACAGCCCGCCGACACGGAGCAGACGCTTGAGGAACAGTTGGATAAGGCTCAGGCGGAGGCCGCCGAGTATTTAGATGGCTGGCAGCGCGCGCGCGCCGAGCTTGCGAACTACCGGAAGCGGACAGAGCGCGAACGTGCCCAGTGGCGGAACATGATTCGCGGGGAAGTCATTATCGAACTGCTCGACATCCTCGACGATTTTGACCGGGCAATGGAGAACCTGCCCGACGATACGACAGACCACGATTGGGCGAGCGGTGTTGCGTTGATCTATCGCAAGCTGAAATCCAAGCTCGACGAGCTGGGGGTTGCCGAAATCGAGGCTGAGGGGGAAACGTTCGACCCCGAGCTGCACGAAGCCGTCATGCAGCGGGAGGACCCGGATCACGAGGCCGGACAGGTGATCGAAGTGCTGCGCAAGGGCTATCGCCTGGACGATCGGGTACTTCGCCCATCAATGGTGGTGGTCGCAAGCTAGCTCGAACCGGTGTGAGACAGACTCGCAAACAGCAGGCATCTATTTTACAAATAAGTTCGTAAAGGGAGCATTTGAGCAATGGCAAAGATTATTGGCATCGACCTGGGGACCACCAACTCCGTCGCTGCGGTGATGGAGGGTGGCGAACCGACGATTATCCCCTCTGCAGAGGGCGGACGGTTGTTCCCATCGGTCGTCGCGATTGACAAAAGCGGGCAGCGGCTAGTTGGGCAGGTTGCCAAGCGCCAGGCGGTTGTCAACAGCGAGAACACGATTTTTTCGATCAAGCGCTTCATGGGGCGCAAGTTCAAGGACGACGTTGTCCAGCGCGCCCTGAAGCTGGTCCCGTACACGGTGAAGGCCGCCGACAACGGCGACGTGCGCGTCGTGATGGGCGGCAAGGAGTACTCGCCGCCGGAGGTTTCGGCCATGATCTTGCAGAAGATCAAGACCGACTCCGAGGCATACCTCGG
>CAZWUX010000113.1:8070-12128 GCA_964637665.1 uncultured Anaerolineae bacterium | reverse complement strand
CCACCGTCGACGATGTGACCCGCGAGGGTATCGCCCGCGCGAACGGGCGCGAACTCGTCTTCAACCAGACGCTTCTCGACCAGATCGCTGCGCGGTTCCGGCGTTTCAACGTGACGATGAGCGACAACAACCGCCGCCAGGCGTACATCCCCGCCGGGGCGATCCCGGTGGAGAATCCCGTCGGCACCGCGCCGATCTTCATCCTCGAAACCGGGCGCGGTACGGTCATGACCCTGCCCGGCGTCCCGCGTGAGATGAAGCACCTGCTCGACTCCGAGCTGCTGCCCTGGCTGACGGCCCGCATGGACGCCCCGGCGTTGATCAAGAGCCTGACGCTGCGCACGGCGGGCGTCGGCGAGAGCCAGATCGACGCTCGCATCGCTGACCTGATGGCCGCCGCCAACCCGACGGTCGGCCTCGCCGCCCACACCGGCCAGACCGACGTGCGTATCACGGCCAGAGCGCGATCCGAAGACGAAGCCAACGGGCTGATCGGCCACATAGAGCACGAGCTCCGCGAGCGCCTCGGAACGTGGGTCTATGGGACGGGCGACGAACTGCTGGAAGATATCGCCGCCGACATGCTCAGTAACACCGGGGTGACCGTAGCGAGCCTCGAAATCGGCTCCCAGGGTCACCTGAAAGATCGGCTGGCGAGCGCCGCCCAACGCTGCGCCGGGTGCTACGCCGGGGGGCGATCATACGACGAGTTGAGCGAATGGCTGGCCGAAGCGGGTATCACCTCGCCATCCCCCCCTGCTGACCTCGCGGCGGCTGCCGCCGACTATATCCGATCCGCCCTCGGCGCGGATTACGGGCTGGCGGTCATCATGCAGGCCGGGCAGTCGGCGGATGGCTCCGGCGAGACGCAGACCGCCATTGCCCAGTCCGGCGGCGTGCGGAACCGGGTCCGCACCTTTAGCTGGCTGCACGAGCGGGTGGATGCCCACGTCTGGGCCACGACACACGCCCTCGCCATGCTGCGCCGGGCACTGCTCGACGAGCGCGGCGACTAGCGGAACGCGATCCTCTAGCTCTGATCCAGCTTCAGGAGCGCCATAAATGCTTCCTGCGGCACGTCGACCTGTCCGATGCGCTTCATGCGCCGCTTGCCCTTTTTCTGTTTTTCGAGCAGCTTGCGCTTGCGTGTCACGTCGCCGCCGTAGCACTTCGCCAGCACGTCTTTTCGCAGCGCCTTCACGTCCGTCCGCGCGATCACCTTATTGCCCAGCGACGCCTGAAGCGGCACCGCGAACAACTGCTGCGGGATGACCTCCTTCAGCCGGTTGACGAGCGCCTGCCCTTTGCGGAAGGCATCATCTCGATGGACGATCAGCGCCAGCGCATCGACCGGCTCCTTGTTGACGAGCATTTCCAGCTTCACGAGGTCGCCCGCCCGGTATTCGAGGAACTGGTAGTCGAGCGATGCATACCCCCGCGACACGGATTTCAGCCAGTCGTAGAAGTCGACGATCAACTCCGCCAGCGGGATGTCGCAGGTGAGAAGCAGGCGGCTGCGATCCAGATATTCCGTCGCCACATACTCGCCCCGCTTTTTAGTGATGAGGTCCATGATCGACCCCATGTAATCGACCGGCGTGAAAACTTGAATCCGCATCCAGGGTTCATGAATCTCGTCGATCTCGGCCTCGTCGGGGAATTCGGCGGGGCTGGCCGCCGTGACGGACCCATCGTGATAGGTCAGGATATGGTATTCGACCCCCGGCGCGGTCGCGATGATGTCGAGGTCGTACTCACGCTCCAGCCGTTCCTGCACGATCTCCATGTGGAACAGCCCCAGAAAGCCGCACCGGAACCCGTAGTTAAGCGCCTGCGAGGTCTCCGGCTCGAACACGAGCGCCGCATCATTGAGTTGCAGTTTTTCGAGCGCGTCCCGCAGCAGCGGGAAATCCTCGCTGTCGATCGGGTACAGCCCCGCGAACACCATCGGCTTGACCGCCTGATAACCCGGCAGCGGCTCACCTGCCGGATCATCGCGGGTCGTCACCGTGTCGCCAACCCGCACCCGTCGGATGTCCTTCAGGCCGGTGGCTACGTAGCCCACATCCCCCGCGCCCAGCCGCCCCGTTTCCGCCATCAGCGGCGCGAAGATGCCGATCTCCATCGGCTCGCTCTCGGCGTTAGTCGCCATCATCCGCAGCTCATCCGCCGGGCTTAGCTCCCCGTCGACGACCCGCACGTAGGCGATCACGCCCTTGTACGGATCGTAGTGGCTGTCGAACACGAGCGCCCGCAGCGGCTTCTTCGGATCGCCGGACGGCGGCGGCACGCGCTCCACAACCGCCTGAAGCACCGCCTCAACGTTCGTCCCCTCCCGCGCCGAAACCTGGATGATGTCGGCAGCGTCGACGCCGATCAGGTCTTCGAGTTCTTCCGCCACCTCGAAAGGCCGCGCGGCGGACAGGTCGATCTTGTTGATCACCGGGATGATCTCAAGGTCCGCGTCGAGCGCTAGAAACAGGTTGGCGAGCGTCTGCGCCTCGATTCCCTGCGTGGCGTCCACGACCAGCACGGCCCCCTCGCAGGCTTGCAGCGCCCGCGACACCTCATACGAGAAGTCGACGTGCCCCGGTGTGTCGATCAGGTTGATCTCGTACGGCTCATCCTCCCCCGGCGGCGTGTACCTCATGCGGACCGCGCTCGCCTTGATGGTCACACCCCGCTCCCGTTCGAGGTCCATCGAGTCGAGCACCTGATCCATCATGTCCCGGTCGGAGATGGTGTGCGTGTGCTCCAGCAGCCGATCCGCCAGCGTGCTCTTGCCGTGGTCGATGTGCGCGACGATGCAGAAATTACGGATACGCTGTTGTTCCATTATGCCCCTGAGTTCTGAATAACGTTGAGCGCCTTCTCGCTGCCGATTCTACCTTACCGCCGCCCCGCCGCACACCCTATCGAACCTTAGGGAGTGTCTAAACAGGGATAGATACAAAATCGGAAGGGAAAGCTGAATAGTCAGGAAACTGGCGCTGATAGAGTTGGCGACGGTTGAAGTGGTTAGACAAAGAGCCGCCCTGTCCGGCGCAACGCCTCCAGACTGCGCGAAAAGCAGCGCGAGCGACGGCGTAAACGGGCCGGATAGTGACGCGAGAGTGTCATCATAGTGGATATATTTTATCTTCAAGGGTATATTCCTTCTTGCCGTAGCGAATCATCTGCGTTGACCCCCACCGGCCTGACCGGTCTCCACTCGCTCCAGACGATTTGAGCACGAGACAAGACATCTTATCCGCAACATGCTGGCGCTGCCCACCTGACTCTACGATCAGACAGGCACCGCGATCATACCCGGGGCGTATCAGGTGAGGGGAACCGCCATGCATGTTGCGCGACGCTGCCGCTGTTGGCTCCTGTGTGCACCCCGTGCCGTCGGACAGAGCGGCTTTTTGCGTGCCTGCCCGCCGCCGGGGATGGCCCCGGCTCACCGCTTGCCCGTTTGCGCGAGTCGATAATCCACTGAAAAACAGGAGAACCCGAAATGAGCGCGTATGACGACATTCAGAATGCAAAGTCCGCTCTGGAGACGTTTGAGGGGGCAGCAGCCGCACTTGACGATTACTCGTCGATGGTGACTGATCTGGCCGATGCGGGGGACGACCTGAGCAGGATTCAGTTCGTTTTCAAGGGAGCCAAGGCTTTCGGCCAACTCTCGACGTGCTTTGCGATGGCTAACATCGGCCTCGATCTGGCGATGTTTGCGTTTGGCGTTGATGCCCCGGACCCTGACGAAATGATCCTCAAGGCGATCGAGGCGCTGGATAACAAAGTCACCGGCATGTGGGCCGCGATGGACGTCCAGTTTGACAAGGTTCATCAGCATATCGACAGTAACTCGGCGAAGGCTGATACCGAAAAAGCGCTGACCTACTTTGCGAGCCTGCGGCACCGGATCGGACTTTTCCGTGACGAGCCTACTCCGAGTCTGGAACGTGACCTGCTGGACGAACGGTACGATCCGGCTGACATTGGAGAATACTTCTTCACCGTCTTTCACAACGTCACTTCAGAGGACAAATCCAGAAATCCGCTCAAAGCGG
>CAZWUX010000113.1:0-8060 GCA_964637665.1 uncultured Anaerolineae bacterium | reverse complement strand
GTGTTCGAAGAGTCGAGAGGCGATGCTCAGAAGATCGTCGAGCTGGCAACGCCGTTGATGCAGCTCACGATGTTTGCGCCGATGGCATACACGTTCGCGGCGGCGCTCAGGCATAAGAACGACAGCAGCGTTCCGCTCTCCACGCCGCACGACGTAGACAGGTTGTTCCAGATTCACATCAACCAGATCATCGACAAGTGCCTGTATTATGTAAGCCAGTGCAAAGATGATGGAGCGATCAAACACAACGTCAGCGCAACGCTGGACGAGATATTCGCGCGAGGTCTCACGTCAGGCCGGGACGGGTATTTCCGGTATTACGGCGCGGCCAGAGAGCTGTGCAATATGCTCAAGCAGAAGTGGTACTGGCTGGACTGGCTGGTGATCATCGGGGAAGGTGACTACGGACAAATAAATGCGCCCAGAGACAACGCGGTGAAAAAGTCTCAGGCAACGATAACCAAAAATCGCGAGCAGGCCACCGTCATCGTGGCGTGGTCCCCTTCAGACGACGTGCAGGATATCATCGAATTTGAATATTCGGTATATGCCGACCACAACTTCACAGCCCACTGGACCAACCCCAACCGGGTGTATTATGGGACGTTTATGGGCCAGGAACCCGCGCTGGAGTACGACGAAATCAGAAACGGTTTGAGGCTGCCCGCCGGTCATCTATTTCAGTATGGTACTCATCTCCTGCGTTTGTTCTAGCATCCTGTGCTGAGCGCGTCCACGCCTGACCCGGTGCGAGACCAGGGTTGAAGTCGACCGAGGACTCGTTCGCACGAAGCCGGGGGCGTCGGCCCCCGGCTTGTTTCTTCTCTGCTCTGCGATATTGGGTCGCTGACTAACCACCGGACATCTGTGAATCCGGGCTCTGAATCGGAGACAAAGGCAATGAAGGTAAATCGCACGACCTATCTCATCGTTTTGATCGCTGTCGCGGTAAGCCTTGGTGGATGCGGCATCATAGGAGGCACCGCTCCCCCCGGCTTGACGCTCATCGTCGACGGAGAGGAGATCACCGCCGGAGCGGATACGTACTGCTGGGGCGGCCAGTGCGCTGATGGTGTCTTTCCGCCAGTCATTGATGGGTTCGTAGAATTACCCGCGGACGGGCAGGTAACGCTTGAGTTCGACAGACCCAAACCGGACTCCGTCTTTGTCGGGCTGGACCTCTACGACACCTACCCTGACGCAGACCGGGCCGCCACCACGCGGCTGGAATCCGTGCCTGACACCATCACCTGGACGCCTGGAGTCGCTTCCGGAGATTACATCCTATCGATCACTGCCCAATGGGAGCGAGGCAATGACGCTGCCTATCACCTCGGCATAAGCATGCCGTAGGTCATCCTGGATTTCGGGCCGGCGGCGGCCAGGTCAAGCCTGAGTCTTGGCCTCGTGCCACGGCTGGCATGACAAATTCGATAATCATGCTGTCGGGGTCTCGCCAGAGCCACCAAAAAGGGAAATGAGACCCCGGCACCAGAGCGACCTCATTGGGGTAGCTTCTGCTGTTCACCTCCAGCCCATCTATTCAAGTGTCCGGTAGCTGGATCTTATTCTCCGGTGAGCTTGCCCATTTTCGAGATGGCGTGCCTTGTCCTCTCCTTTCGCAAAGGGGAGGACGACCGAGCGCAGCGAGGTCAGGAGAGGGGTTTTGGCGGAAACAAGGTGAATCATTGACGTTCAGCAGAGTTGCCGCGCGCCCACCGGGGCTTGAAATCCTCACCGAACGGTTTAGACTCCAGGGTGAACGTCACCAGTGACGTTCATCCGTGCCGATTAACGTTTCCGCAGCCCGGAGAGTGAGTGTGCCGTTCAATGGCCCGTCGACATCGTAAGCGTATTGTGTGGATCGCCGCCGTCCTCGCGCTGGCGGCCCTCGCGTGCAATCTGCCCGCCGCGCAATCTGACGCCACCGTGACGCCCACCGTCACCGCCCTGCCCGGCGAGGGCGACGCGCCGCCCACCGCAGCGGGCGAAACACCCGACGCCGCCACGCCCGCCCCGGATGGCGAGCCGACGGAGCCAACCGGGGACGATGAGCCGACCCTGACGGTCGCCGCTCCCCCGCCCGGCGAGTTACCCGCTCACGGCGAGGCGATTTATACGACGGACTTCTCATCCGGCTGGACGACCGTCACCAGCGAGCGCGACGGCGAGGTGCGCGGCAGCGCGACCATCACCCCCGACGGCTATCTGTTCGAGGTCGCCGGAAGCTGGGGCCACTGGGTATTCACCACGCGCGCCGACGCGGGCGCGTTCTACGCCGAGATCACCGCCGTGCCGCAGGAATGCCCCACCGGGCGCGGGGCCTACGGTCTGCTGTTCCACCACGTGGATAACTCGACGTTCCGTGCGTTCATGGTCACCTGCGGCGGCGACTACGCGCTGCGCGAATCGACCGCCTCCGGTGAGGACGATCTCGCGGCGGGATCGCTGCCTGAGGGCATCGATCCGTCGACGGGGGAGCATACCCTCGCCGTGCAGGCTTATCAGGACAGCCTGACAGTGTTCGTGGACGGGATCAGCATCGACGCCGTGTCCGTCCCCGATCTCCCGGCGGGCGATTTTGGCCCGTATACCGAAACGGGCGACGATCCCATCGCGATTCTGTTCACCCGGCTGGATGTCTACGAACCGGAGTAGCTAGCTGGCGGTGTGTGCCTCGTCGAGCGCCGCCTCGACCGCCTGTTCGGCATCGACGCGCTGCCCCTGCCCATCAGCGCGCAGCCACAGCAAAAACTCGACGTTACCCTCCGCGCCATGCAGCGGCGACGACATCACCCCACCCACCCGGAACCCCTCGGCGCGGGCGGCCTCGATCACACTCAGCAGCACGCGGCGGTGAACGGCGCGGCTCCGTACGATGCCCCCCTTCCCTACGTCCTCCCGGTCGGCCTCGAACTGTGGCTTAACGAGCGCCACCGCTTCCCCTTTCGGGGTCAACCAGCGCCGGACGTTCGGCAGGATCAACCGCAGCGAGATAAACGACACATCGACCGTTACGAGGCTGACCGGTTCCGGTAGTTCCTCCAGATAGCGCGCGTTGACGCGCTCCATGCTGACGACGCGCTCATCCTGCCTCAGCTTCCACGCAAGCTGACCGTACCCCGCATCGACCGCGTAGACACGCGCCGCCCCCGCTTGCAGCAGGCAGTCCGTGAACCCTCCGGTCGACGCCCCCACGTCCGCGCAGACCCGCCCTGCCGGGTCGATGCCGAATCGCCTTAACGCCGCATCCAGCTTTTCTCCCCCCCTTCCCACGAAGCGCGGCGGCTGCTCGACCTCGATTTCCGCGCTCTGCGGCACGAGCGTGCCGGGCGTCGTCATGACGGCGTCCCCGATGCGCACCTCACCCGCCCGGATCATCCGGCGGCCCCGTTCAAGCGAGTCGGCCAGTTCCCGCTCGACGAGCAGTTCATCCAGCCGCACGCGTTTCCGCCCATCTGACATCGACCCTGCGTACCCTTTACGCTCCGCTTCGTTAACACTATAATACCCCAGTCAGGGCGGCGTCTGCTCTCCACCCAGGCTGCGATGCGTAACTATCAGGCTTTCTCAGGAACCGGAACAGGGAATGGCTGCACAGGGTATGGGCCTGCTCCGAACGATGCGGGTCAGGCAGTGGGTTAAGAACGGTTTCATCTTCGTCCCACTCGTGTTCGACCGCAAGCTCACCGACCTCGCGTACGTCTCAAAGTCGGTCGCGGGGTTCTTCCTCCTGTGCCTGATCACGAGCACGGTTTACATCATCAACGACCTCGTCGATATCGAGGCCGACCGCGCCCACCCGACCAAACGTCGCCGCCCGCTGCCCTCCGGCGCGCTGTCCCCCGGCGTGGCGATCGCCGCTGCCATCATCCTGCCGCTTGTCTCACTCCCGCTCGCCTTCGCCCTTAACCCGATCTTCGCCACCATTCTGGCCGGTTATCTGCTGCTCCAGATCGTCTACTCCTTCTATCTCAAGCACGTCGTGCTGATCGATGTAATGGTGCTGGCCGCTGGATTCCTGCTGCGCGTCGGCGCGGGGGCTGAATTGATCGACGCCCAGCGCTTTTCGCCCTGGCTGTATATCTTCACCGGCATGCTGGCCCTGTTTCTGGGCTTTGCCAAGCGCCGCCAGGAGCTTGTGTTACTGGCAGGCAATGAGAATAAGCAGCGCTCCATTCTGGATGACTATGATGTCGGCCTGCTGGACGAGATGATCCTGATCGTCACCGCCAGCACTGTCCTGACATATGCGCTCTACACGTTCAGCGCCGAGGGCCTGCCCCCCAACCACACGATGATGCTCACTATCCCGTTCGTTGTCTACGGCATCTTCCGCTATCTCTTTCTCATCCACGTGCGCGGCGAGGGCGGCGCGCCCCACGAGGTCATTCTGGAAGATCGTCCGCTCCAGATCGCCGTCCTGTTGTGGGGGTTTGCCGTCATTCTGGTGCTGTACGTGCTGGCATGACGACCGCCTCCGCCCCCGGCAAGATCATCCTGTTTGGTGAACACGCCGTCGTCTACGGGCAGCCCGCCCTCGCCGTGCCAGTCCGGCAGGTTCAGGCGGTCGCGGAAGTGGTGGATGCCGCCCCCGGTTCAGGCATTGTGATACAAGCCCCGGATATCGGGAAAACGGTCAGTGTCTCCGGCGCATCGACCGATCCGCTCGCGCTGACGGCCCGCCTCGTCTCCGAGCGCTTTGACTCACCCCGCGCCGATGTGCTCATCACGGTTCGCTCCACCATCCCGATTGCGGGCGGGCTGGGCAGCGGAGCCGCCGTGTCTGCCGCGCTTGGCCGGGCGCTCAGCGCCCATCTGGGCCGCCCCTTATCGCCTGCCGCGCTTTCCGAGATCGTGTTCGAGTCCGAGAAGCTCCATCACGGCACGCCGAGCGGCATCGACAACACCGTCATCTGCTACGAGATGCCCGTCTACTACGTCAAAGGTCAGCCCCCGCAGACGTTCCACACGGGTGCGCCGTTTCACCTGCTGATCGCGGATTCGGGCATCGCCAGCCCGACATCCGAGACGGTCGGCGATGTCCGCCGGGCGTGGGAGCACAAACGCCGGGCTTACGATCGCCTTTTCCAGCATATCGGGGCGATTGCCGACCGGGCGCATGACGTGATCCGGCGCAGCGACGTGGCCGAACTCGGCCCGCTCATGAGTGAGAATCAGGCCATTCTGCGCGAATTAGATGTATCCTCCCCGCCCCTCGAACGCCTGATCGCCGCTGCGCTGTCGGCGGGCGCGGGCGGCGCGAAGCTGTCCGGCGGCGGCAGGGGCGGCAACGTGATCGCGCTCGTCACATCGCAGAATGTTGCCCCCATCACGGATACCCTGTACGATGCAGGTGCCCGGCGTGTGATCCACACCGTCGTGGGGACGGATTAGCCGTCCATTTGGCCCGCTTCATTCTGAGAGCCGCTCTATGCTGACTTTCCTCAAACTCGGCGGATCGCTCATCACCGACAAAACGCGGCCAGAGACGCCGCGCGGCGACGAGATCGCGCGCCTCTCGGTGGAGGTCGCCCGCGCGCTGGCCGGGCAGGACGCCCCCCGACTCGTCGTCGGGCATGGCAGCGGCAGCTTCGGACACGTCGCCGCCAGCCGCTACGGGACGCGCCAGGGCGTCGACAGCCCGGCGGAGTGGCGCGGCTTCGCGGAGGTATCCGTCGTCGCCGCCCGCCTGAACCACATCATGCTGGAAGCGCTGGCCTCCGCCGGTGTGCCCGTGTTTCGCGTGCAGCCTTCCGCCTCCGCGCTGTGCGACGATGGCCGTATCACCCGCATGGAGCTGGCCCCGATCCGGCGCGCCCTCGATCACGGCCTCGTGCCTCTCGTATACGGTGATGTCGCCCTCGACGAGGCGCGCGGCGGGACCATCATCAGCACCGAGGAGATATTTCAGTATCTCGCGCTGGCCCTGAAACCGCGCCGCATCCTGTTAGCAGGGGATTATCCCGCCGTGCTCGACAGCAGCAGGCGCGCGATCCCCCTGATCAACCGCTCCACGCTGACCCGGCACGAGGCCGCTCTCGGCGGCTCATCAGCAACCGACGTGACCGGCGGTATGGCCGCCAAAGTCGAGACGATGCTGCGCCTGTGCGAGTCCGTGCCCGGCCTGACCGTGCAGATTTTCGACGGAAGCCAGCCCGGCGCGGTGATGGACGCCCTGCTCCACGCTGACTTTGACCGTGGGACGCGCATCACGGCGAGTTGAGCCACCAATCCCCAGCAACCGGGAAGGAACCCATGCCCGACCTCACAGCTACGGCCCGCAGCCACAGCAACATCGCATTCATCAAATACTGGGGCAATCGGGATGCCGCCCTGCGGATTCCGTCCAATGGCTCGCTCTCGATGAATCTCGCGGGCCTCGACACCGTGACGACCGTACGCTTCCGTTCCGACCTGCCCACCGACCGCCTCATACTGAACGGCGCATCACAGACCGGGGCCGCCGCCGAGCGCGTCTCGCGCCACCTCGACCTTTTCCGCACCCTCGCCGGGTCGGACCTTCACGCCGAAGTCGTCTCCGAGAACAACTTCCCCGCCGGTGCAGGGATCGCGTCGTCAGCGTCAGCGTTCAGCGCCCTTTCGCTGGCCGCGTCCGTCGCGCTCGGCCTATCGCTCGACGAACGCACTCTCACCCGGCTGGCCCGGCGCGGGTCGGGATCGGCCAGCCGCTCGATTCCCGGCGGTTTCGTCGAGCTTCACGCCGGGGAGGACGACGCCAGCGCCTACGCGGAGAGCATCGCCCCACCCGATCACTGGGCGCTAGTCGATCTGGTCACCATCGTGTCGCGCAGCCACAAAAAGGTCGGATCATCCGGCGGCCACTCTCTCGCGGAGACATCCCCCTTACAGCCCGCCCGTGTGAACGACACGCCGCGCCGCCTCGATCTGTGCCGCACGGCGATCCTCAACCGCGATTTCGCCGCGTTGGCGCACGTTGCCGAGCACGATACACTCCTGATGCACGCCGTGATGATGACCTCACGGCCCGCGTTGATCTACTGGGATCCCCCTACCCTGGCGGTGATCGACGCCGTCCGGGGATTCCGGGAGGACGGCATCCCGGCCTTTTTCACCATCGACGCCGGGCCAAACGTGCACGTGATCACCCCGGAATCGCACGCGGGGGAGCTGGCAGAGGCGCTTGGCCGGATCGACGGCGTCCAGACGGTGCTTTCCGCGCCGCCCGGCGGACCGGCCCACCTCCAACCCGATCATTTGCCGTCCAGGGTGTAAAATACGGATAAGAAACACCTGCCAGCAGCCGGGCTTCCCTGTCCGGCATTTGCACAGGTCGTTATAATCATCACATTGTGTGAGAGCGCGATCGCAGGCCTTGTCGAGAAAGGCTTTACTGGTAATGACAATCGGATTGAGCACCGGCCTCGCCATCCTATCCTTTTTGGTGGTGATCGGCCCGTTAATCTTCTTTCACGAGCTGGGCCACTTCCTCGCCGCCCGCGCATTTGGGATCGAGGTCGAGGAATTTGGCATCGGCTACCCGCCCCGCATGTTGACGCTTTTCGAGCGAAAGGGCACCAAATACACGCTGAACTGGCTTCCGCTCGGCGGCTTTATGCGTCCGGCGGGCGAGGATGACCCATCGGTCCCCGGCGGACTCGCGAACGCCCCGAAGCGGGCGCGTTTCGCCGTCCTGGTGGCAGGGCCAGCAGCGAATCTTCTCATCGCTTTCCTGCTTCTTCTGGGGATGTTCCTGTTCGGCGCGCCTGTGGAACTGCCCGGCGCGGTCGTCACAGTCGTCGAGCCTGCTGGCCCGGCGGAGGCCGCAGGCCTCGAAGTCGGCGATGTGATCGTCCAGGCGGATGACGTACAGATTGAGAGCTACGGCGACCTCACCACCTATATCTACGATCACGTCGGCCAGCCGATCGCGCTGACCGTACGCCGCAGCGAGGCGCTCATCACGCTGTCGCTGACACCACGCGCCGAGTGGCCGGAGGGTCAGGGGCCGACCGGCATTCAGGTGCAGCCTATCTACGAACTCCGGCACTACGGCCCTGTGCAGGCGGTGGGGCAGA
>CAZWUX010000112.1:0-12156 GCA_964637665.1 uncultured Anaerolineae bacterium | reverse complement strand
TGGAAGATAAACCATGTTGTTCATTTTTTAAAAGGTGTCCGGTAGCTAGGTGCGTAAATTCGAAATCACGATTGGAGCAACTACTGCCGGTCTCGGTCCCACAGAATCCAACTTAAGTCTGATGACCTCCTGAGCTTTGTCCGCGATACTGGATTTGATCAAGTGTCCAATTCACTGCAGCCGCTTTAGCGGCAGTGCAGGAGGTCGATCCGTGTTCCACTCGAGAAAATCACTCGTTTTCTGGCTTCTCGGAGCGCTCGTCATCGCGGCGCTGGTGATCGGCGGTTTGGTGGTGGGCGCATCTCGGTTTCTGGGCGGAAAAGCTACCGTGTCCTCCGGGACCACACCCACATCCGAAGCCTGGCCAGCAACTGCGGACGCAGAGGTCGTTGAGCCAACTGCTCATCCTACGGAAATAGCGAAACCCACCGAGGATCCGACCGTAGCCCCAACCGCTATTGCAGTACCGCCGACTCCGACTCTCACCCTGGCGATCACATTCACGCCGCAACCAACTGCGATGCCACAAATCACGGCCACCCGCGTTCTCGACCCGGTTATTCACACGGAGCCCTCAGTGCCCGTACCCGGGGCGCGCGTTGCAATCCGGGGCAAGGGCTTCCCGGCAGAGGCACCTCTCGTTGCCCAGCTCGGGTTGGCGGATGACGACAAAACCAGTCAATCCTTTGTAGAGGGGACCACCGATACCAGCGGCGAGTTCAGTCTCGCAGGCTCAATGCCTACCACATGGGCAGACGGAAGCCCAATCACCGAGAAGCAACTGGCGCTCTACGTTGTGACATCACGTGGATGGTATGCCTGGGTCAGTTTCCCTAACCGCGCGTCAGTTGCACAGTAGCACCGGGCAAGTGTGGGCATTCAGCTCCGCCTTTGGTTGGAGGTCGGTTTTCAAACTTCTGCCCGATGAGTTGTATAGCGGGTTATGACACAATGCATATCAAACGCAAGACGGGCTTTCCGAGGAGTCATGGTGAGGATCTTTCGCATCAATCATCAACTCCTGATGAGCCGCTAGAGGCCGTGCAAACAGCGCGGTCAGGTGAAGGTAAAAGAGATGGGTAAGAAGAGCAAACGGCTGATCCTAATGACAATTGTGGCGATTTCACTGCTGTATGGGAACACAGCACTCGCCGCCGGGTCAATGGCGCCATCCTACGCCGATGCTAAATGGAGAGCCAGGTACTGGAACAACCGATCACTTTCGGGGAACCCGGTTCTCGAGCGGGATGAAAGTGACATCAACTACGATTGGGGCGACCGCAGACCGTACGAACGGGTCGACAGGGATGACTTCTCCGCGCGCTGGACGCGGAAAGTAAGCTTTCAGACTGGAACCTACCGGTTCAGCGTCACGGCTGACGACGGGGTGCGTCTGTGGGTGGATGATCAGCTCATTATCGACCGCTGGTACGATCACCCGGCCGAAACCTACATCGCCGACATATCGCTGTCCTCTGGCGACCATCGTATCAAAATGGAGTACTACGAAAACACGGGCCAGGCGGTCGCCAAGCTGTCGTGGCAGCGCGTGGACGTAGCCGGCGGTGTCTGGAAGGGACGATACTATAACAACCGCAATCTGAGTGGCGACCCGGTGCTGGAACGCGACGATCCTGCTATCGACTTCAACTGGGGCACCCGTTCGCCAGCCGGCGCCGTCAGGGCCGATGATTTCTCTGTGCGCTGGACCCGGACCGCCAACTTCCAGCCGGGCACTTATCGCTTCACAGTGATGAGCGATGATGGTGTCCGCGTTTGGGTGGATGACCGGCTCATCATCGACCGCTGGTACGATCATCCGGCTGAAACTTATGTGGCCGACATTGCGCTCTCGGCAGGCGATCACCGCATCAAGATGGAGTACTATGACAGTATCGACCAGGCGGTCGCCAAGCTCGGGTGGAACATCCTGGATCCGGCCATCGCGAACTGGAAAGGCGAGTACTTCAGTAACGTTTCGCTGAGCGGCATGCCCATCCTGGTTCGTGACGATGCTGCTGTCAACTTCGACTGGGGGCTCAGCGGGCCTGGCAGCGGGGTCGGGACCGATCTGTTCTCGGCGCGCTGGACGCGATCGGCGAACTTCCAGACTGGGACCTACCGCTTCACAACAACAAGCGATGACGGCGTCCGTGTTTGGGTAGATGATCGGCTCATCATCGACCGCTGGTACAACCACCCGGCTGAAACCCATACTGCCGATATCCCTCTGGCCGCCGGTGATCACCGCATCAAGATGGAGTACTACGAAAACACCGGCCAGGCGGTCGCTACGCTGTCATGGAGTGCCGTTGGCGCCGAGCCGCCATCATCAACTTCTATGACGGGTATCGTGACCCCGGGTGCGCTGAATCTCCGTTCGGGCCCCAGTACGGGCCACCGGATCATCGGCTTTGCCTACCGGGGACAGACGGTCACCGTTCTGGGGCGGAATGCCGCCGCCAACTGGGCCTTCGTAGACTATCGAGGCACGAAAGGCTGGATGGCAGCCTGGTATCTGAACATAAACGGTAACCTGGGCAGCCTCCCGGTCGTGGAGGGCTAGGCGCACACCGCCTTGGACTGGCCGCTTGTGTAACGCTCGGCGACCAGTCCTTTCGCGCTTTCAACTCCCCGCGCTTCGAGAATACGACCTGGAATGACGGAGGAACCTTCTGGGTCTGGGCAGCGTCTTAATCCGGAATACAAGTGACGTTGAGACAACCCAGAAGTCACACAGCGGCGGGACGCCGCAGGAGAAAAAGGCGACACATGCTAAAGCAACAACTGATCTACAACATGAGGTGGCCCATCCTGGTCCTCACGCTGGCGAGTCTCGTCCTGCTGACGGGCTGCTCATCTCTGGCAACGCCATCGGCTCAGGAAGGAGAGCTTGCCAACACACTCTCAGTCACCGGAGTGGGACAGGCCAGTGGCCCCCCCGATTTGGCATATGTGGACCTTGGGATCGTCACAAGCGGGCCGGAAGTCGGTCCAGCGGTAGCCCAGTCTAATGAGATCGCGCGTGCAGTGGTGGAAAGTGTCACTGGGGCGGATGTGGCTGAGGAGGACCTTCAGACCTCCTTCTTCAACGTGTGGTCCGAGGAACGTTACCCGCCAGGGCTTCCCATGGAGGAAGGTGGCGCGCCTCCCGACCAGCCCGCCGTCATCTTCCATGTGGAGAACAGCGTGCGGGTGACGGTCCGGGATGTGAATACGACTGGTGATGTTATCCAGGTTGCCCTGGATGCAGGCGCGAATCAGGTGAGGAGTGTCAACTTCAGCCTTGAGGACACCACCGCGCTCGAGGAGGAAGCCCGGACTCAGGCTATTGAGAATGCCAGGGCGCGTGCCGCCGACTTGGCCGACAAGATGGGCGTCACCCTTGGCGATCCGGTCGTCATCAGTGAGGGGCCTCGCACCAGTGGGCCATCGGTCGTGGAGGGTGCCTATGGTTTAGGCGGTGGCGGTGGACCGCCCATCAGCGCCGGACAGGTGACGGTCAGCGTGCAGGTTAACGTGACCTTCCGCATCGGCCAATAGCCTCTCTCGACTCAGGGAACCCCGCTGCGCAGGCGGGGCTCCCTCACGTCTGGGCTACTGCTGTCGTTGCCGGAGTTAGAGATTCCCCCTCACCACTAAATTGTAGAAAACAGGAATAAGGGGCCACGCACTGTCAGACGCGGCCTGCCGACACCATTCCAAGGCAAGGTGACTGTAAGCCGTAGGTGGTGTTCTCCGACTTCGAGCGCATACAGATTCCGACTTTAGTCCGATGAATCAGAAATCGCTCAATGAGAAAATGGAGGCATCATATGCAAGGAGATTGACATGTGCGGCGCCAAAACTTCTTTGATCCCAGTATCGCTGGTCATCGTGGCGCTTTTGCTCTGGGCCTGCGGCGAGCCCACTCTGCCTGCTGTGCCTGTGACTGGCAGTTCGACGCCTGTCGTCGTGCCAGAACAACAGTCGATCGATGGGCCGGTCATCATGATTTCTCCGACTTCGGGTGGACCCAATACGGTGGTGACCGTAACCGGCTCCGGGTTTTCTGCCGACACGGACCTGTCCTTAGCGATCGAACTCGCGGGCGAAAGACAATCCGCCCAACTACTCGCCAGCGTGAGAACAGATGCAGACGGTGGCTTCTCCGAGACAGCCACCATCCCGGACCTCTGGGCAAGCAATGACTATGTAAATAGGCAGTTCACGATCGTCGTTTCAAACCAGGATGGCAGCGCACGAGCTACGGCTGCGTTTGAACTCGTTCTGACTCACGAACCAGTGCTTATCCTGAGTCCTATCGCCGGTGAACCCGGTGACCGGATCACCGTCACTGGCCAGGGCTTTCCGACCGGGCTCGATGTGCAGTTACGTCTCGGCCTCCCCCAGACCGGGCTCAACAACCACGCTCTGACTCGGGTTGTGGTCGACGAGCACGGCGCGTTTGCCACTGCGCTCGAGCTGCCGGTGGTCTGGCCGGGGTCAGGGCAGCCAATTGTTGAGTCTGAGCTCGTGGTGGCGGCCGTTGAGGAGGGGGCTGGCACGCTGGCGACTGCAACATTTTTGAATATGGCGGCCCTGCCTGTCCTGGCCGTTAACCCGTCGGCAGGTGTTGCCGGGCAGAGGGTTGAGGTAAGGGGGCTTGGGTTCGAACCCGGCGCCGTGATTGGTCTGCGTCTGGGAGTCCCGCTGACGGGGCTGAGTGACCAGGACCTGTTGCAGGTGGTGGCCGACGAACGGGGAGCCTTTGCAGTTACGCTGACGATCCCTACCGAATGGCCTGGTTCGGATGCCCCGGTCATCGAGCCGGAGCTGGTCATCGCGGCTGTCGATCAGACGAATGGCACGCTAGCTACAACCATATACACCAACTCTGGTGATCAGTAGTAAGGAGGTCAACACAATGAATGCTAGGCGATACGGTCTGTGGCTACTCGTACTCATTGTGATGAGTGTTGTGGGCAAGCCAATCCGGTCCCAAGATAACCTTCACGCCGTTGTGTATGATGATGTCCGCTTCTCGTTTCCCGCATCTCTGGCAACAGGGGTTCAGGCTGAAACGATAGAAGCCGCCCCGTACTTAACCGACGAGCAAATGCAACTGGGGATCTATCCTGAACATACTCGCTTCATCTTTCTCAACTATCTGGATGGAAGTGAGTTTCGACTCCCCGTATTGCCTGCAGCACCTCAGATTCTTGTCTATTCGACAGATTCCATGCGGGAGGTTGGTTACGCGTATTCAGAACAATTCGACGTCCTTGATACACTCCTGCGCGAACGTCCCGATTTGTCTGACTATGTCGGGGCATCGGTTCGTATGCCTGAGATACGTCTACCCTTTCTGCCCTGGGTGAACTCCGCTCAGACTCTACGCTCGCATCCACAATATATTGAAATTGCCGGAGTCGGCAGCGGAATCCGCTATGTGACTCATTATTCCCAGGATGCCGCCCACATTACCGATCAACAGATTTTCTATACGTTCCAGGGCATCATGCACGACGGCACACATTATGTCTCGGCGATCTTCCCGGTGAAAACCGGGGTGCTGCCAGAAAAAGTGGATCTCAGCGACATCGATTGGGACAAATTCGTAGCGTCCTATGACACATATCTGGCAGAGATCTTCGAGCGAATCGATAGCCTGCCCGATGGCGCGTTCAGCCCCAGCCTGAAGACACTGGATACATTGATCCAATCCATCCTCTTTGAAACAGAAGCGATGCGTTGGCAGAGGTATACGAATGTCACGGCCGGGTATCGCTTTGAGTATCCTCCTGACCGTCAGATCTGTGCGTTTGAAAACAGCGTTGAGTTGATTTACAGCTCGTCCTCCTATGACGATGCTGAGGCTGACCATTGTTTATCGCTCTATCAGGCGAATCCCATCTCGGTCATATTCAGTGCGGATGACGATGCGTCCCGGGCTTTTCGAGCAGAGAACCACCCGGGTTCGTTTGCAGACTATCGGGAAGAGACGATCACGATCGACGGCCAAACAGCAACCAGACTATCCGGCTCGGAGGTGGAAACAGGCTCGCTGTTCGAGTTGATCAGAATTGAGCACGATGGCTCGTATCTGATCTTCAGAGCCATGGGTGAGGAGAATATAGCTGTCCTCACCGAAATCATTCCTACGCTACGCTTTCTGAATGATGGTGGTTCGTGATACGCGTCCTGCGCTAGTAGAAGCCAATATCAGCATAAAAAGGCGAATCCGGCTCAACAGATACCTGAGTTTCACCACAGCTACACTTCAACCCCTAGTAGGAGAAAAACCTGATGCATAAAAATCGACAGTATGGGGCAGCTCTCGCCATCGTCAGCTTTCTGCTGGCAGGCGCCTGCTTAGTTGGTGTCATCATACTGAGGGTGGCCCAGCGCCTGACTACAGCCGGTGATGGCAGTCATACAATCAAAGAAGTGCTTGTGCCCTTCCCTACGCCGGGAGCCAATGGCCTCTCGACCTATGACCAGGAAACGGCGGATCTGGTTGAGCACCTGTGGCCGGATCTCAGCAATCTTCCGCCGGGGTCCGCGTTCACCCTGTCAACCAGTGAGTCGGAGCTGGAGGTTGTCATCAATGACGCCGTGGCAAACAGCGACTATGAGAGCGGCATCAGTGATGTCCAGGTGACGTTTGAAGGCGAGCGCATCCTCGTAAGCGGGACAGCCAGGGTGCCACCCTTTGATGTTACCCTGCCTGGCACCGTTGTCTTGGAACCAGAGCTCGATGCGGACGGCAACCTGATAGTCAACCCCGTCAGCGTGGAATTAGGCGGTGTCGAAGCCCCTGCTCAGATTGAGGCCATGCTCAATGCAGCTATCACTGAAGCTGTAGAAACCCATCCCGATATCTTGTTCACCGGATTAGTGTTGGATGAGGACACGCTGCAGGTCACGGGAACAGTACTCCAGCCCTGAACGCTGGTCTCATTGTCCCGAGATATAAATCTATCCTGATGCGTCACAGGTCTTTGCCGCTTTGAGCTGTTGGGCGATGTGCCCCTGTTGTGATGTAAAATGGCAGTGAGACGCCTGTGCAGATCGATGGGGGAGCAGAATCAGGTGTTTGGTTCCAAAGTGAGATGGTACGGATCAAAGTTAAACCGTTCAGGCTGTTCTTGCCACTGCCTGCAAATGTACTCATGGACAATCAAACCCCAAGAGACTTCAGACGCTTGGCGACATTGCAAGCCATCAAGAACATGTCCAAATGCTCAGAAAGCTGCTGATGTGAGTCGTAGAAGTATCGATAGACGGTCGCCTCCTTGAGTGTGCGTATCATGCGCTCCACTTGACTGCTTGGTTTACATTATTTCCACGCTACAGGATGAGCGTTTTCGTCCAATACAGCAATTTCGTCCGGCTCTTCTCATGCTACAATGTACGTAATAGGCAAGCGCCGTGTTCGCCGCTATTAGCGCGTGTTGCCGAGCCACCGATGGACATTTTACAGTTCCTTCAACGTCTATCCCGACTTACCCTGTGGACCGCCAGCCTGCTGCTGATCCTCCTCATCGGGACGCTCGACTTCGCCACCGGCTCGGAGATCAGCTTCTCGATCTTCTACCTTGTTCCCGTCGCGCTGGCGGCGTGGGTGCTGGGCGGGCGCGGTGGAGTTATCATCGCTATCTTCAGCACGCTGGTCTGGCTGGGAGCAGAGATGGCCCTCGGCACGACCTACTCGTCACCGGCCATTCCCTACTGGAACGCCCTGGTTCGCCTCTCATTCTTCCTGATCGTCGCCTTCACGCTGGCTGCCCTGCACGACACCAAGACCCGCCAGGAGGACCTGAGCCATTTTGTCGTGCATGACCTGCGCTCGCCCATCTCCAACATCCAGACGGCCATGACGCTGCTGCTCGACACCTGCAGCGACATTATGCCGGACGAGGCCCGCAACCTGGTGGAAATCAGCATAGCATCCAGCAACCGGATGCTGACGCTGATCAACTCGCTGCTCGACCTAGCGAAGCTGGAAAGCGGCAAGATGACGATAGAGCAGCTGGTTATGCCAGTCCGCCAATTCATCGATCCGGCGGTGCAGCAGGTGAGAGCGATGGCCCGGCGCGGCGACGTGCAGATTAGCGTGGCCGCAGCCGACGAGCTGGTCGCTTACGCCGATCCGGACGTAACGATCCGAATCCTGGTGAATTTGCTCAGCAACGCCATCAAGCATAGCCCGATGAACACGATGGTCACGGTAAGCGCGGCTGTCGCCGACCCTGACCGGATTGCCATCCGCGTGATGGACCAAGGCGGTGGCATTCCCGCCGAGTGGCGCGACAAGGTCTTCGAGCGCTTTTCACAGGTGGACGCACACAGGGCGGGTATCGCCACTGGCAGCGGCCTGGGGTTGACCTTCTGCCGTCTGGCGGTCGAATCGCAGGGGGGGCGCGTCTGGATAGAAGGCGAGCCGAGTCAGGGCACGACGGCAGTCTTCACACTCCCACGCTCCGGCTGATTGGCGCGAGTGCACAGCCTGTGCTGGGCGAAAATACATAGCCGTTCCACTTTTAGCGAAGCATTCGTTGTCCAGTAGGTCCTGAACTCCCGGGAAAAGTCAACAGATGTCCATCAGAATTCTTATCGCAGACGACCATCACGTTGTCCGGCAGGGTCTGCTGGTGTTCCTTGAGCTCGATGCCGAATTTGAGGTTGTTGGCGAAGCGCGCAATGGTGAAGAAGCCATACGAATGACGCGCGCGCTGCAGCCTGACGTCGTTCTCATGGATCTTCTGATGCCAGGGATAGACGGCATCTCGGCGACGCGAGTCATTCGGCGCGAACAACCGGACACGGAAATTGTCGCCCTTACGAGTGTGCTTGAAGACAGCAAGGTCTTCGACGCCATGCGGGCAGGGGCAATCGGTTACCTGCTCAAAGACACAGAGGCCGATGATCTGGTACAGGCTATCAAAGCTGCTGCCGCGGGCCAGGTGCAGCTTTCACCCCGGGTCGCCGAACGCCTCCTGCGCGAGTTTCGGATGCCAGATAGCCCGGAAGCGCTCACTGAGCGTGAGACCGAGGTGCTGCGGCTTCTAGGCCAGGGGTATTCGAACCGGGATATTGCCGAGGCTCTGGTCATCGGGGAGAAAACGGTAAAGACCCACGTCAGCAGCATCCTGTCCAAGCTGGATGTCGCGAGCCGCACACAGGCCGCGCTTTATGCAGTGCGCACCGGACTTGTGAGCCTCGACATGGAGGACGGCTTGCAGTGACTGTTCGGAAGGCGTTCGCCAGATATCTACAGCGTGTAACAGGAACTCCCCGCGGTGGCGCATTGCTCGCGTCGGGGCTGGTCCTGATTCTCCTGCTTCCCATATGGTGGTGGGTGGGCCGCTGGTATCAGGACCGCCTGCTTGCAGAGCAGCGCACCGAGGTCGCTGCCGAAACCGTCGTGCGTGCCAATGCGCTTTCCCTCGCGATCACCCGCCGGCTGGCTCGGCTGCAAGGTCTGTATGCGTTTGTACAGACAAGACCAACCGACGATATTGCGCAGAGTTTTGACGAGTTTGCTGCCCAACTCTACGCAGGCAGCCGGGGTATCCATTTTCTTGTACTCGCGCCTGAGGGCACCATACGCTTTATCTATCCGCGGGAGCCCAATGCAGACATGATCGGCTACGATGTCTTTGCCGATTTGCCTCCTGACATCCAGGATGATGTGCAGCGTTCGCTCCGCCTGGGGATCATCACGCTCAGTGAGCCTCAGGAGCTACCGCAGGAGGGGATGGGGTTTATGGCCTGGCTAGCGGCGGATCGGGAGGGTGGATCCTGGGATCTGCTGGGCATTGCCCTCAACCTCACCCCTCTGCTGAATGAAGCGAGTCTCGATCTGCCGTCTGATGAGCTGGACTTCGCGCTGCGGACTCATTCCGGTCAGGTCTTTTTTGGGAAGCCTGAGGTGTTTGAGCTAGATCCAGTCGTTCATCCCGTTGACCTGCCTGAAGGGACTTGGGAGCTGGCGGGGGTGCCATCTAATGGATGGCTGGCTGCAGTGCAGCGCCCTGTTCTCATTTATCGGCTGGGGGGATTGATTATCATTGCCCTCATGGCTGGCCTGGTTTATCTATCCGTCAATCGCCAGGCGAGGCTTTCTCAGGCGGTTAAAGAGCGCACACAGGCCATTACGTCCATCAACCGGGAGTTGGAGCAACGGGTTCAGGAGCGTACCGGGGAGCTCGCGACATTGCTTGATGTATCTCACAGCGTTGCCTCGACGCTGCAACTGGAGCCTCTGCTTGCGTTGATCCTCGATAACCTGAAGAAAGTTGTGGACTACGACACAGCTGCAGTTTTCCTGCTGAAAGACGATCCCCCCGTTCTGAGTCTGCTGGACTATCGCGGGTCTCCGCCGCCCGGAGAACTGGACTGGTCCCGCAACCTGCCCAATCTTGAATACGTTGAGGAGATTATTTATCGTCGAAAACCAGTCATTATTCCCGATATCCATGCGCAAACGGGATTTGCGGATGCGTGGCGACAGTCTGGTCCTGCAACCGACAATGAGTCGGCAGATCACAAGGGGTCGTGGATGGGGGTGCCGCTCATCATCAAGGACAAGGCAATCGGCATGCTGGCTTTTGAGCATAAACAGGCGAACACCTACACATCCCGGCATGCCGATCTGGCACTGGCCTTTGCTCACCAGGCCGCATTGGCCATAGAGAACGCACGCCTGTACGAACAAGCCCAGCAGATCGCGGCCCTAAGAGAACGGCAGAAGCTGGCGCGAGAGCTTCATGACTCTGTCTCGCAAATCCTCTATGGCATCGCATTAAGTGCGCGTACCGCTCGTGAGCAGCTCAAGCGGGATCCATCAAAGGCAGCGAGACCGCTGGAATATGTCTTGTCTATGGCTGAAGCAGGGCTGACCGACATGAAAGCTCTGATCTTTGAACTGAGACCTGAATCGCTTCGGGATGAGGGGCTGGTGGCTGCACTCAAAAAACAAGCCGCCGCACTACGTTCCCGGCTCAATATTGATGTTCATGCCGGACTCGACCAGGAGCCATCGCTTTCACTCGATGCGAAGGAGGCACTTTACCGGATCGCGCAAGAGGCGTTGCAGAACGTCATCAAGCATGCTGACGCCAGCCGGGTTGAGATGCGCCTCGGTGTCCAGAATGGCTCGGTTGTTTTAGAAGTCAAGGATGATGGGGTGGGATTTGACACAGAGGCATCCTATCCCGGCCATCTCGGGCTACATACGATGAATGAGCGAGTTCAGGAGCACGGTGGCACGCTGGAAATCGACAGCACGCTCGGGTCCGGCACGATCATCCGGGCTCTGATACCAGCAACCAAGGGTTGAGTGTCACCACAACATATTGTGTGGAGAAAAACGTCCCAACGAGGCTCTACTGAGCGTATTCCCGCTTGAACTTCCGCGGTGCCGGAGACTTCCCTTTGGCCGAGGGTCTCTGGTCCTCGTGGAAGGGGCAGCGCACCAGGTTGCTGAAGCCGTTGGGCTTGTAGGAGGTGACGCCGAGCCGCTCCTCGATGGCCTCATCGAGGCCATCCGGCGGCGCCCAGTCACCGGCGGCCGCCCGGCCCGCAGGTCTGGTGTGGGGGGCGTTGTTTGATGTGGGGCTGGCGCTGAGGGGGAAGATTGACCGGGGGCAGGTCGAGCAGCCAGGCTCTGAAGGCATCTGGCAGATCGTCCCACTGCTGCCAGGCCTTCCCGATGTCGTCGCCTTTGCCCAGCTCATCCGGCAACTGGTGGGTGACCAGGCGGATATCGGTTCCAGCCAGTTGGTCCCGGATCTTCGTGGCGAAGGTCAGTCCGGCGTGGTCGAGGTCCGGCGCGATGTGGACCTCGCGGACTCCACCTCCCACCAGGTCCTGGGCCAGTGTAGGGGGAACCTGGGTCTCGCCGTACCAGCATAGCACATGGGTTATTCCGGCGGAGTGGAGAGCCCAGACGTCTGGTTCGCCGCCGGCGATCCACAGAAGGCCGTCTGCCGCGCGATTGCAGCCCTGAGGCCGTCGGCGTGATAGTAGATGGCATTCTGGGGCTTGGTGGGGTCCATTTGTACTTGGGGGTGCCGCTGCTGTCGTGGTTCTTCCAGCGCCGCAACCCGTCAGCACCGGGTACGGGGTAGGTCCAGCCCTTTCCATCGCTGGAGATACCGAAGTCGTCGA
>CAZWUX010000111.1:11507-12174 GCA_964637665.1 uncultured Anaerolineae bacterium | reverse complement strand
ACGGGCGAGCTTAGATCCCTCAGCCTATCGCTATCGTCATATAGGCCCGATAAACCAGCCGATATCTCCTACCCATTAGGTTCAAACGAGAGTACGCCCGCTAGAGGGGCCAATGTAATAGGCTATCTTGAATCTGAGTCGGGAGTCGGTGAAGCGGCGAGAATGACTGTGCGCGCCCTGGGTAGCCAGAATTACCCGGTGTCGATGGTGAGCATCCAAAGCCATTCCGACCTGAGCCGCAAACAAGACCGCTCGACTCTGCATTTACCACACGGGTATCCCTATCCCATCAACCTCTTACACGTCAACGCCGATCAGGTATTTGCATCCTTCGACCGGTTTGGGCCTGAGGTGTTTTCGGGAAAAATAAACATCGGCTTCTGGTTCTGGGAAGTTCTTGAATTCCCGGCTCGCTGGCGTGACCGCTTCGACTATTTCCAGGAGATATGGGTCGCCAGTGACTTTATCCAGTCTAATCTGGCTCTGGTTTCTTCTGTGCCTGTCGTGAAGGTGCCACTTTATCTACAACTACCTCCGACCTCGAATACTTCACGGGGGCAGCTCGGTCTGCCGGCTGACAAGTTTATCTTTTTCTTTGCCTTCGACGCACTCAGCGTTATCGAGAGAAAGAACCCCTGGGCGTTGTTTGAAGCCTATCGTCGTGCGT